>NZ_VJNV01000022.1 GCF_008633915.1 Campylobacter sp. LR291e
CTTTTTTAAGTTCCCTTTTTACTCCATTTTTTTTAAATCTTTTATAAAAAATCTAAACAAGCCTAGTTTAAATGGGCTTTTATACGCCTTAATAAAGGCAGTTCCTATTTTATATCTTATGTCATTTTTAGCTAATTCATTTGTTTTTTTATCATTAAAAGCTAGGGCTAAATTTGGACTATTTTCTAATCTTTTTTGTGATAAAATTTGTTCTTTATCGTGCTTTTGCTTAATATAGCTTAATACAAAAAACATTTTTAACATACTAATTAAGCCCTTTTTATACTCAAGTATCACACTTCCTAGCTTATAAGCAAGATGATTTTTTGTTTTGTTAATGTCATCATTTTTAATAAGTACGAAATTTGAATTCTCACCAGCTAATAAGGCTTTAAGCCTTGCATTTTCATCATTTGCTAATTTTAACATAGCCCTTTCACTACTTAACCAACCAAGTCTAAATTCACTTCTTTGCAAGAAAAAATCCCTATTAAATTTATAATCTATGCCTATAACTGGAATTTTATGCATTTGAGAATAAGGCACAAACAAAGGATTAAAAGAACCAAACCACAATAAATCACCCTCACAAAAACACCTTGGGTCACTTACTGGCATTCTGTGAAAATAATTATTTGCTACAAAGATATGATTTTGAGGCAAAGGATGATTTCTTATGGCTTTGTTTTCATAAAATTTTATATAGGTATTTAATCTTAAAGGTGTATCAAAATAAATATCAGGGCGAGTTAATAGGGTATAATCGTAATTTATCAATTTTTCTTTTGCATATTCAAGGGCTAGAATTTGTACCTTTTTAATGCTTAAAAACATGCCCTTATCTTCGTTTAAATGTTCGATTAAATAGGATTTTGGATTATAAATTTTACAAAGTTCTTCTTTATCTTCATTGCTTAAAACCTTGCCATTTAAGCCTTTAAAAATTTCTTCTCCATTATACCAAGCAAAGCCCGATTTTTCAAACTCATCCCAGCTATGCAAAAAAATATCAATCTCCCAATTATCATTTAAATTTGTCTTAACTATATTTTTAAATAGCGATTGATAAGTTTGCTTATAGGTTCTTAAATGCCCAAAAAGACAAAGTGCTAATCTCATAAATATTCCTCATTATGTAAAAGCTCACTTAAAATTTGTGTAGCATAAGAGCCTTTTTGTAGAAAAAATTCCATGCAAAAATGTGCCTTTTCTTCATCATAGGTAAATTTAGTATTTTGCATAAAGCTCCACAAATATCTACGCGACCCTTGCATTTGTGATTTAAATTGCAAATAAGGATTAAAAATTTCTTCTTCTATATCCTTTGCAAAGCCGTTTTCACATTCAAACATTTTTTCACCAAATAAAGCACCTGTCGGGCTAATTTGCTTATTAATAAATCTTTGTACTTCTTCGTTTAAATTCTCACAAATAAAGCATTTTCCAAAGGGATAATGGCTTAACACTTCTGTTTTTAATAATTTAAAAAATTGTTTTTGTTCTTTAATGCACCTTAACTCATCCTTGTCTATTTTATAAATTTGTGCAAGTTCTTTGATTGAAAAATCACACATAAAATGAGAAAGCTGTACTCTTTTACTAAGATATCTATTAAAAAGTTCGCTTTGAAAGGCTGAGATTAAAAAATTTTGCATACGTTTATTTTTCATTTTTTTACCCTGTAAAATTTCAAGTCCACTTTGAAAATTATCCTTAAATTTGCCAAATCTTTGATAGCCAAAATAATTTGCAAAGCCTTCTTTATCAAGCATCTTAAAGGCTTCTTTTAATTTTAAAGCATCAATCTTACTTACCTTTTTAAGCCTTATAAAAAAGGAATTTCCCTTTAAATGTCCTATTTTTAATTTATTATTATGAGTAAATAAATTTATTATTTTTAGTTTTTCGTGTGAAAAATTTTCTATTGTATGTTGCATTTTTTTAGGCATAGAAAGGTATTGATAAGTAAGTCCTTGCTTATCTTTAAGTCCTGCATAGCCAAAATCTTTTATCTTAACTCCACTAATTTCACTTAAAATTTGCAAGGCCTCATTTGTGCTTAAATCCTTTTTGCAAATTTGTAAGATTAAATGCTCGCCACTGCCACTAAATTCATATAACGGCACCTCTCTAACCACAAAATCCTTACTATTTTTACTAAAATAAGCATCAATCTTACTATGTTTTAAAGCAAAAAGAGGCTTAAAAATGGTGTTCTCGTCCGATAAATTCATAACTTCCTTTTATTGCTTTTCCAAAAATATTAATCTTTGTTTTATGTTTTTTAGCAATTTTTTTAATTATATTTTCATATCTTTTATCAAAGGCAAACAAAATTTCATATTCTTCCCCACTATAAAGCGTATAAAAATCAAGTTCTTTAAAGAATTTTACTCCAAGCTTATTAAGGGCTAATAAACGCGACAAATCCTTACTTAGTCCATCTGAAATATCCATAGCACAAGATACAAATTTAGCTATATCATAAAAAAATTTAGGTTTTAATTTAGGTCTTATAAAGGTGTGATTAAAAGGCAGTTTCTTTCCATTTTGCAAAAGTTCAAGCCCCTTTAAAGAAGTCCCAAGTTTTCCTGTATAGGCTAATAAATGGTCTTTTTTTAAGCCCTTTCTAAAAACAGCTTTTTTATTGATTTTAGAAATCAAGCTTATAGAAATTGCTATTTTATCATTTTCAATTGTATCTCCACCTATGATTTTAATATTAAATTTTTTAGCACATTCTAAAAAGCCCTTTTGCAAGGATAAAATTTCATTTTTGCTTAAAGTTTTAGGTAGCCCAAGTCCTAAAAGAACAAATTGTGGTTTTGCATTCATAACAATTGCATCAGAGATATTAACTAACATTGCCTTATAGGCTATTTGTTTTAGGTTTAGCCATTCTCTTTTAAAGTGTACATTTTCAAAAAATAAATCCTTGCTAAAACACCATTTATCAAGCACGGCCCCATCATCGCCATTAATATCATTTAAAAATGCTTTTATAATAAATTCTTCCTTATCCATAGGCAAAATTTTATAAAATTTCTTTTTAAAAGCTAGTAAATTTTTAAGAATTTTTTATATAATTAAACAAAGGAAAAATTATGAAAGAATTAGAATTAAGAATATTTAGATTTGACAAAGATAAGGATTATGAAGCCTATTATAAGCCTTATGTGTATAAAAATTATGAAAATTTTGCTATGCTTTATGACTTGCTTTTACAAATTCAAGATGATGATATTTATTTTAGTTTTGATAAAAATGAGTCTTCTTTTGTTTTGGTTAACAAACAAGCATTTTCGCTAAGCACCCCTTTAAGCGAAATTTTGCAGCTTTGTGGTTTTGAATTAATTATCCAACCACTTAGCACAAAAAGGGCAGTTTATGATTTAATCATTGATAAAAGTGATTTTTTAGATAAATTTAAGCTCATAGAAGAACTTGTAAGCAAAGAAGATAAAAAGCTTTATGAAGGACTTGATTATTTATATTATACTAGTGAAATTTTAGAGTACTTGCCAGAATATTTAGGCGATTCATTTTTTTATTTTGTTAATGAAATGATACAAAAATATCCACTTAAAAAAAGAAAATTTTTAAGCCTTATAGCAGATAAAGAAAGAGGAATTTTTTATCATTTAAGCACTAAAAATGAGAATTTAGAAAAGATTATAAGTAACCTACAAAATGAGATTTTAAAAGAAGGGCTTTTTGATAAAAAATTACTTAAAGCAAATTTAAAAGATGATGAGATAAAAAAGAATCATTTAAGTAGTATAAAATACGATTTTAAAGACTTTAATATAGCTTGTTATGGTTTTAATCCTTGTGAGAATTTAAGGGCTAAGATTAAGGCTAATTTTGTTGATTATGATTTTAAAAGCAAGTCTAGTCCTTATACACTTTTAAATTTAAATGAAAATTTAGCTTATAAAATAGCTGCAAATATTATTTTAGATGCTTATGATAGTGGAAGCGATTTTTTAGTGGTAGCTAAAAATAATGATTTTTACCTTTTTGATACTTGTGCTAAAAAATTAATGAATGAAAGTGGTAGGGATTTTGATGATTTTTATGTCTTAACTAGGGCTGAGTTTATTAGTTTAATAGGTGGAGAAGTATCCTCAAGTCTTAAAAATCATAATTTAAAGGTAAGCTTAATATGAGAATTTCCTTAGAATGCAAAGATATATTAATAGCTAGGGCCTTGGAATTATTTTTAAAAGAACATTTAGTTATGAAAAAGGATTGTGATTTTATAATTTGTGATGAAAAAATAACAAGCCCTAAGCCCTTGTTTATCATATCTAACAATTCTCCTTTTTTATCTGTACCATTTAGCAAGGAAACTTTAATTGCAAATTTACAAGAATTTGACACTGCTTTAAAGCTTAACGCTCAAAAATTAGCAGATGAACAAAGGCAAATTTTAGAATCAAAGATTGATGCGATAACTACTGCTTTTAAGGAAGACTATCAACATAAAATTGACTTAGCTATAGCTGATTTAAAAGATAAACTTGTAAAAGCCTTAATGAATGTCTAGAAATGAAAAAAATTTATACCATTATAGAAAGTGGCAAATTTAAGGGTAAAAAGCTTTTATTGCCAAGTTTGACAAGTACTAGAAGCACTAAAAGTATAGTTAAAAACTGTGTTTTTAATGTGTTAAGATATATTTTAGAAGATAAAGTGTTTATTGAATGCTTTGGAGGAAGTGGGGTTATGGCAGCCCTAGCACTTAGCAATAATGCCTTAAAAGCTTATGTTATAGAACTTGATAAGGATGCTTATAAGATAGCTTATAAAAATGCCCTGTCTTTAAATTCAAATTTAGAGGTTTTGCAAGGGGATTGTTTTGAGCTTTTAGATACGCTTTTAAAAAGGCAAGATAAGGATATAATCTTATATTTTGACCCACCCTTTCATATAAGATATGGTTTTGAAAAAATTTATGAAAAACTTTGTGCTTTTTTAGAAAAAATTGACTTAACAAGGGTTAAAAATATCATTTTTGAACATAGTTCAAAGATTGAAATTTGTTTAAATATAAAAGAATTTCACAAAAATAAAATTAAAAAATTTGGAAATACTACTCTTAGTTTTTACGAAAAAATATAAGTTGGCATTATTTTTGCTTTAAAAGCATAAAAGCTAGTTATTTAAGGAACTAAGATGAGAATTTTATTAACAATTTTATTTTTTAGTGTAAGCGTTTTTGCAACGCAGATTAAAGAAATAGTAAATACCGTTGGCGTTAGGGATAATCAACTTATAGGTTATGGTTTAGTGGTTGGTCTTAATGGTAGTGGCGATGGTACTAGTAATAGATTTACCTTACAATCTGTATCTAACCTTTTACAAGGTATGAATATAAAGGTTGACCCAAATGATATTAAATCAAAAAATACAGCTGCGGTTATGGTAACTGCTAGAATTCCAGCCTTTGCTAAAAGTGGGGATAAGCTTGATGTAACCGTTTCATCTATGGGTGATGCAAAGTCTTTACAAGGTGGTACTTTATTATTAACTGCTTTAAGAGGAATTGATGGTGAAATTTATGCTATAGCCCAAGGAGCCCTTTCAATAGGTGGACTTAGTGCAAGACCTGGTGGGGCTGGTTCTCACCCAAATGCAGCCTCTGTTATAAACGGGGCAAATGTTGAAAGAGAAATTAATCAAAATTTTAGTACTAGCAATGATTTAACCCTAAGTTTAAAAAATGCAGATTTTAAAACAGCACATGATATTGAAAGGATTATAAATACTATCTTTGATGATGGCGTTGCTGTGGCAGTTGACTCAAGGACTATTAAATTAAATAAGCCTGATGAAATGTCTTCTGTGGAATTTATGGCAATGATTTTAGAACAAGACGTAGCTTACAAGCCTGTTAGAAAGGTAATAATTGATGAAAAAACAGGCACTGTTATAGCAGGAGTTGACGTAGAGGTTGAACCTGTTTTAATTACTCATAAGGACATTACTATCAAGGTTGAAGCAAATAATCAAGCAGGTATTAGTACTAATGAAATTGATATGAAAGATGGAGGGGCGATTGACCCAGCGTCAAATACCTTGCGTATAATGAATGAAAAAACCACGGTTGCAAATATAGCAAGAATGCTTAATAAACTTGGGGCAAGTCCTAATGATATTATTTCTATTATGGAAAATTTAAAAAGGGTAGGTGCTTTTAGTGCTGATTTGGAGGTAATTTAAAATGAAGATTGATACTTCTTTGAATAATTATATATTAAATGGAATAGGCTTTTCAAATATAGCTACAAATTCTATGACAAGTGAGGTTAAGATTGAAAGCAAAGAAGATGAGGCCTTAAAAGAACAAACCGATGCCTTTGAATCTTTTTTAATAAAGACAATTTTAGATATTTCTATAAATCAAGAAAACTCTCTTTTTGGAAAAGATGCAAGTGATGAAATTTATTCTTCTATGTATAATGATACAATGAGCAGGGCTTTAAGTGGTGGAATGGGATTTTCTAATATGTTATTTAATTTTTTAAAGGAAAGGGGTTAAATTTTTATCCTTAATGCCGATTTAGCTTTTAGAAATTTTTAAAGCAAGGAGGCATAATGATAAATCCTGTTAAACAAGGCTTTGTTGCGGGTTCTACTTTGAATACAACAAAGACCGATAAAGATTTAAAAACAAATCAGACTCAAAGAAGTGAGAATGATAAACTTGCAAGAATCAAAGAACAGGTAAAAAGTGGTAGCTATCAACTCGATATGAATGCTACTGCAAATGCCATGGCTGATTCTTTAATATAAAGCTTATCTCCTTTTTTTTTGAGTATGAATAAAAGTAAAGAAAGGAGATAAGATGATTAAACAATACTTAGACGAGGTAAATGAAATTCTCGAAAAACTCATTGATATCACAAACGAAGATATAGAAAATATAAAAGTAGCAAATCATTCTAGCGTTAAAGAAAGCGTAGAAAAGAAAAATAAGCTTATAGAAGAATTTGTACTAGCTAAAAGAAGACTTGATGCAGCCCTTGTTCAGCTTAATAGTAGCACAGATAAGGGCTTAGCAAGTATGCTTGATAGCGAGGATAAGCAAAAATTAGATATTTTAAAAAAGAATTTAAAAATGCTACATGAAAGAAATAAAGAATATGCAAAATTTATGTTAATAGTTAAAGATTTTATAGATGGACTTGTCAATAAAATGTTTAATATAAATGATGGAACAAATAATGCTTATGGTGATAAGAAGGCACAACCTGAATCGTTATTTAAATTAAATGTGTAAAAAGGAGATAAAATGGGTATTTTTGCAACATTATATACAGGTGTAAGTGGTTTAAAGGTTAATGAACTTCAAATAGCTACGGTTGGTAATAATATCACAAATGCAAATACTGAATTTTACACAAGACAAAGAGTTGTGCAAACTACGAGTGGCTATTATACCACTAGTGGAGGCGTGCAAGTTGGAACGGGTACCACTGCTGAAAGTATAATTAGAATACACGATGAACTTTCATATACTAAGCTTAAAGATGCTACTACCCAGCTTGAATATACTGAGTATATGGCCACTGTTTTACACGAGATAGCAGAACGTTTCCCGGACTTAGAAACTACTGGTATTTTAAATAATTTAGAAAATTATTACACAGCGTGGAATGACTTTGCTTCTAATCCTAATGAAGATGCCACAAAGGTAGCACTAGCAAATGCAGCCCAAACCTTAACTGAAAGCATTAATCAAGCTTATAATGATATGAAAGCTATACAAACTAGAGTTGATGATGAGATTAAATCAACGGTTGAAGAGATAAATTCAATAGCCGAACAAATAGCAGCTATAAACAAGCAAATTTATAGCTCAGAAGTACTCCCAACAGACCATGCAAACGAGTTAAGAGACCAAAGGGACCAACTAGAACTCCAACTTTCAAAGCTTGTTGATGCAGTGGCTAGCAAAACTGAAATTTCAAGGGATAGTTCGCAAGATTATACTATAACAGAACCTGGTCAGCAATATAATCTTAGTATTTGTGGTTATTCTATAGTAGATGGGGTTAATTATCACCCTTTAACCCTTGAATATAATGATATTACAGGTTCATATAGCATTTATTATCAAACAAGGGATGAAAAGGTACGTGATTTAACAGAAAAAATTTCAGGTGGACAGCTTGGTGCACAACTTGATTTAAGAGGTAGAAGTTATAGTTCTACAAGGGAAAAATATGATGATGGTATTATTCAAGGTTATTTAGATGCTCTTGATACCTTTGCTAAAACCCTTATAAATGAAACAAATAATATCTATGCCTCATCAGCCCAACACACAATGGCTTCTGATTATATGACAGGTTTAAAGAGTGATACTACCTTAATGAATTATGATAAGACCATACAAGCAGGGACCTTTGATATAGTAATTTATGACGAGGCAGGTAACGAACAAGTTAGAAAAACGATAACAGTTACCTTAAAAACTACTATGGAAGATATTGTCTCACAAATTACTTCAAATACTGATGATAATGGCGATAATAATTCATTAAACGACGCGGATGATTACTTACAATCTGTTGCTTTTAGTTATGATTATAAAACAGATAGTGGATTTTTTCAAATGGTTGCTAAGAATGGCTTTAAGGTGGCAATTGAAGATAATGGTACGAATTTTAGTGGGGCATTTAGTATAGGTGGTTTTTTTAGTGGAACAGATGCTAGTACAATTAGCGTTAAAAGCTCACTTCTAAGCGACCCAAGTACTATTAGGGCAAGTGTAAATGGGGTTGATAGTGGTAATGATATGGCAAATGCTATTATCCAGCTTCAATATACTAAGATAAATTTTTATAATGAAGATGGGACTATTGATTATTTAACCACTGAAGAATATTATAGAAAGCTTACAGGACAAATTGCAAGCGATGGGGAAAATAATGATATATTAAATGAAACCTATACTACGCTTTATAACTCAGTTTATAGCGAGTATCTATCAATAACAGGTGTTAATACAAGCGAAGAGTTAACTGCTTTAATACAATATCAATCCTCTTATGCAGCAGCTTCAAAGATTATTACAACCGTTGATGAAATGTTAGATACCCTGTTAGGACTTAAATAAATTGTCTCTAAAAGCTAGGCTTGATAATTTAGCCCTAAAACATAATACAAATTTAGGGCTTTTTACGGCAAGTGATCCCTTGCAGATTGCTAAAAATAATAAGGATGAATGTGCTATTTTACTTTGTGCCCTTTTTGCTTATGGCAATGCTAATCAAATTTTAAAATTCTTAAAAAAGCTTGATTTTTCTTTGTTAAATGAAAGTGAAAAGATCATTAAAAAAGATATTAAAAATTTAAAATATCGCTTTCAAAACGAAGTTGATATACAAGAAATTTTCATTAGTTTAAGAAGATTTAAGCAAGAATATAATTTAAAGGAATTTTTCTTTGAACATTATAAAAAAGAATTTAAGGTACAAGTTGCTTTTAGGGAATTTATAAGAAAAATTTATGCTTTAAATTCTTATAAGAGTCAGGGCTTTTCGTTTTTTTTCTCAAAGGTCTTTGAAAATGAGCCAACCTCTACGCTTAAAAGATATAATCTTTTTTTAAGATGGTTAGTTCGCAAGGATGAACTAGATATAGGAATTTGGGCTGATAAATTTAGCACAAAGGACCTTTTAATACCTCTTGATACACATACTCACAAGGTAGCTTTAAAAAATAAGCTTTTGCAAAGAAAAAGCTATGATTTTAAGGCCGTTTTAGAACTTACTAATAAGCTTAAAGAATTTGACAAAAACGACCCTATAAAATATGATTTTGCCCTTTATAGGTTAGGACAAAGTGGGGATAATTTATTAATTTAAGCAAAATCAAAAAAAATTATCCTTATTTTTAAAGGATAGCTATGAAAATTTTAAATTTTTTGATTTTAAGTTTATCCTTATTTTTAAGTGCTTGTGCCTATGTGGAAAATACTTCAACAAAGTTAAGCAATCCTACTAATAAAATTGTTGATTCTAGTGTTTCTATTTATGATGGCTTTGCTAATTTATTTTCATCAAATGAGTTAACAGAAGAAGATTTGTTTAAGCCTCAAGGTTATGTAGAAGAAGCATATAAATTATTTTATAAAGAATATTCTTCTGATAATTATTACCTTATAAGTTATGAATACGCAGAAAAACTCGCTCAACAAAAAATATAAATCAATTTATCAAAAAGGCGTTCACATAAAATCGCAAAAACAATGTATTGATAAAATAAAAAATGATATTAATACATTTTTTCTTCCTAGTTCTCAAGTTACAATGAGATTATATTATGTTAAAAAATCTAATATTAGACAATATTATATGAAGATTGCAACAATATATTTGCCAAAAGATAAAACTTGTGCAGATTATTTTAGTAAATAATTAAAATTTAAGGTAAAAAACTTTACCTTAAATTCTTAAAATAAGGCAAATAAACTTCCTTGAATCACAACAGCATTAATTAAATCTATAAAAAATGCCCCAACAAGTGGCACCACTATAAAGGCGACATGGCTTTGCCCGTAGTGTTGAGTGACCGTTTGCATATTTACCATAGCAGTAGGGGTTGCCCCAAGTCCAAATCCACAATGTCCAGCAGATAGTACAGCAGCATCGTAATCTTTTCCACAAAATCTAAATGTTATAAAGATAGCATAAAATATCATTAAAATAACTTGTGCGGTTAAAATCATAAGTATAGGCACGGCAAGGGCTACTAATTCCCAAAGATTTATACTCATCATAGCAAAGGCTAAAAATAGCGATAAGCTTACATTTCCAAGTACTGAAACTTCTCTATCAAAGACTTGGTGAATTCTTAAAATAGATAAGGCATTTCTTAATACTACCCCTATAAAAAGACAATATACAAAGGTTGGCAGGTTAAAAAGTGGCCAAGCTGTCTTTGCGTAAGCACTTATAAGTGTTCCTATAAGCAAGGAAATGGCGATTAAGGCAAGGGATTCTATAAAGCTAGTCGGGGTTATAAGCCTTTCTTTTTGTGGGGTTTCAAAGATATGAATATCTTTAATATCTTCTTCTTTTTTAGGTAATTTTAAATTATGCTTTTTTATTAAATACCTAGCAACTGGCCCACCTATTATCCCACCA
Organism: Campylobacter sp. LR291e; assembly: GCF_008633915.1. GTDB lineage: Bacteria > Campylobacterota > Campylobacteria > Campylobacterales > Campylobacteraceae > Campylobacter_D. The sequence goes on from NZ_VJNV01000022.1 coordinate 11,160, forward strand.
CATACTAAACCAAAGGTAGCACAAGTTACAGCTACTTCTGTGGCTGCACCAAAACTATAAGGTTCGCTTTTAAAAATTTCAGACCAAGCAGCACCTGTTCCATGACCTCCACTCATGGTTATAGAACCTCCAAGTAAGCCTATTAATGGCTCAACTCCCATAACATAAGCAAGGCTAACCCCTACTATATTTTGCAAGGCTAAAAGTCCACAAACTATTACTAAAAATATAGCCAACATTTTTCCACCCTTTTTTAAAGATGCAAAATCAGCACTTAAACCTATGGAGGTAAAAAAGGCTAGCAATAAAGGATCTTTTAAAGAACCATCAAATTTAAATTCTATCTTTAAGCTTTGATAGATTATTAAAATCGCAAGGGCTGCGATAATGCCACCAACTACAGGCTCTGGTATATTATAATCTTGTAGAAATTTTACCTTTTTTATGATTATACGACCAAGTAATAAAACTAAGACCATACAAACTAGGGTAGCATAAAAGTTAAATTCTAAAACTTGCATTTATTTCCTTTTTGAAAATTTATAAATTATATAAAATTTGAACTAAAAAATGAGTTAGCTATATGAAAATTTATATTTTTGTGTAACTTTTTTGCATGTTTTTATATTTTGAAAATATTGATCATTTATTAAAAATTTAAGTAAAAAAATCTTTTTTTATGTTAGACTTGCAATGTTAATTTTTATATTAAGGAGTAATTATGAAAATAACTAGGCTTAGTTTAGTTGCGACTTTAACTGCTGGTGTTTTTTCTAGCGTTAGTGCGATTTCTTTAGAAGAAGCTATAAAAGATGTAGATCTTAGTGGAGTTTTAAGATATCGCTATGATAGTGGTGCTGTTGATAGTGTAAAAACTCATGGCTTTAATGATTCAAGATCAAATGTAGGTGGTAGGCAAGACCATAACTGGTTGGCACAAATTAATTTTAATGCTGCCATTGCGGATAATTTCAAAGCTTTTATTCAATTAGCTTACGAACCAGAAGATGACCATGGTTTTACAGATGGTAGTGGTATTAAGGTGAGTAACTCAAATACTATTACACCTTTTACTGTTAGACAATTTTATCTAACTTATGAAAGCGAAGAAGCACAAGCTAGTGTATTATTTGGTAAGCAAGCAGTAAATTCTATCTGGTCTGATAATGGCGAAGAAGGACTTATAGGAACTGGTGTTAAAATTTTAAATCAAAGTGTTGAGGGTTGGACCTTTGCAGCCTATGCCTTTGATGGTTTTAATGTTGGTGATACAGGTGATGAGGGCGATGTTATCCTTAGTTCAGGTGTGTATGATGTTTTTAGCTTTAATCCATACAGTAATAACCTTTATGGTGTAGCAGCTATCGGTTCTTGGGAGCTTTGGGGATTTGAAATAAGCCCTCAACTTTGGTTAGCTTATCTTAATGATACAGCATTTTTCTATGCACTTGATATAGCTTATGCTACTACCTTTGGAGAAAGCTTGGATTATGTCCTTGAATTTGCATACTTAGGAAATGCTATACAAGGTGATTTAGAAGAAATGAGTTTTTATGCTAATGGTAACCTAATGGGAGGCGTAGGTAGTGCGTCTGCTGTTGATGATGGTAACTTCTTTGCCTTGCAAGGTGCTATTGAATATAATGGCTTTGATGCAAGTTTAGGTGGGGTTTTCTATGGTAATAAGGGCAAATTAACCATAAACACACTTGAAGATAATGGTAATATAGTACACCTTTTAGCAGGTGAAGAAATTTTCTATACAGATGGTTCTAACCTAACTGGTGATATCGGTCAAAATATCTTTGGTTATGTAACTGCTGGTTATACTTTTCAAGAGACTTTTCGCGTAGGTGTTGACTTTATCTATGGTGGTACTAAAACAAAGGGATATGCAAGAACTTACACACCAGGTGGTGAAAAAATGGAAGCTGTTGCAAGACTTGAATATCAATACTCTCCAAAACTTAACTTTTCTGCATTTTATTCTTATATGAGTGTAGATGGCAACAATGATTTAGAGGGTGAAAAAAATACAGTTCGCCTTGAGGCCTTGTATCAATTCTAAGAAAATAAAAAGAATTCTCCAAATTTAGCCTAGTTTAACTAGGCTAAATTACTCACTAAGACTATCAAGCAAAAAAGCGATATTTACAAATTCTATCTTAGAATATGAATTTAAGCCTATCTCACAGGTAGCACTTGAACTTACACCTAAATCAAAATCCAAACTTTCATCCTTTAAATACTTAGTCGAACTTTGATTAAGCTCAGGTACAAAAAAGCCCTTATCTCCGGCAAAACCACAGCACTCAAAGCTTTTTATTAGCTCTACTTCATCGCTACACATTCTTGCAAGTTTTTCTATAAATTCATCTTTTTTTGCCTTTTTAAGTAAGCAAAGTTTGTGGACTAGAATTTTTTTATCTGTTTTTTGAATTTTTAATTTAGAAGATATTTGAAATAAAAACTCGCTAATGTCAAGTACCTTTAAATTTGAACCCTCAAATTTTTTAAGCAATTCATAATAACAGCTTGAATGGTCCAAAACTATGCTAAATTTGCCATTTTCACTTAGACTTTCAAGCATATTTTTAAGTCTATTGATATTGCTTTCTTGCAAGTTATCAAAATTACTAAACATTTTTCCACAGCAAAGCTTAGGTAAATTTGGCGGGTAAAGCACAGAAATTTTTGCTTTTTTGCACAAATTTTCAAAAACTTCTTGTAAGCTTTTGTTTTTATTAAATTCTAAATTCGGTTTAAAAAGCCTATTTGTACAAGCACTAAAATAAATAATCTTTTCTTCAAATTCAAAGCTACTTTTTAGCTCATAATTATTAGCCAAAGGCATTTTAACAGGAATAAAAGGTATTTTTGAATTTAATTTTTTCACCCTTAAACTTAAACTTGAAATAAATTTTGGATTAAAAATTTTACTTGTTTGATGATAAATTTTAAGCCCCTTTTTAGCTAAGATTAATTTTTTATCTAAATTTTCATAAAGTTTAATAGCATTTTTTTCAAGGTCTTTATTTAAGCTTTTTCTTAAATCAAGGGCAATTTGTGCCGTGTCAATATTTAAAGGACAAAGTTCTAAACACCTAGAACAGATAGCACAGGTATTAACGCCAAAGTACTCATATTCTTTTAAAAGCTTGTTAGCTTCTTTGTGTAAGCTTTTATTATTAAGCCTTGCAACCTCTCTTAAAACGCTAATTCTTTGCCTTGGGGTTAGGGTAATTTCACGGCTTGGACAATGCTTTTCACAAAAACCACATTCTATACATTTATTTATCATCTCTTTAATGTTTGGTAAATTTTCAATTTCTACCATATCTTTTAAATTTTGCTTGTAAATATCCTTGTTTTTAGTAATTATTACGTCTGGATTTAAAAGATAGTTTGGGTCAAAAAGTTCTTTTATCTTTACATTTAACAAATAAGCCTTTTTACCCCATTCTAACTCAACAAAGGGTGCTACCATTTTGCCCGTGCCGTGTTCGGCCTTTATACTTCCTTTCATTAAGCTTACTTTTTCACTCATTTTTACAACAAGTTTTGCAAAATTTTCATACTGGGTCTTATCGCTTAAATTTGGCGTTATGATAAAATGCAAATTTCCACTTAAAGCATGGCCAAATATAACCCCATTATCATCAAAGCCAAATTCCTTAAAAAGTTCTTTTATAAAGGCAGCCCCATCGCAAAAATCTTCAATATGAAAACAAATATCCTCTGTTATTACGCTACTTCCTTTTTTTCTAACTCCAGCTACAATAGGTAGCAAGCCTTTTCTAATTTTCCACCAATTTATTTGTTCTTTTTCATCTACTGAAAATAAGGGCTCAAAGGCCATATCATATTCTTTTAAATTTTCCTTTATGATTTGTAAATTTTTATCAAGCCCTTCTTTGCTATCGCTTACACTTTGAAGCAAGATACAAGTATAATCTTTTTGACATTCTTTAACAATGCTAGGAACGCCCTCATAGTCCTTAACAGCATTTAAACAAGCATAATCCATCATTTCAGCTGCATTTACTAAATCTCGCCCTAAACTTGCAAGTTTTACAACCACCTTTGAAGTTTCATCTAAATTTTTAAAAAATAATAAGGCACAGCCCTTAAATTTATAATCCTTAACACTTTTATAACGTACCTTTGAAACAAAGCCAAGTGTGCCTTCACTGCCTATAAATAAATGGTTTAAAATATCTTTTATATTTTCAAAGTCAAGCAAGGCGTTAATAGAATAACCAGTGGTATTTTTTATCTTAAATTTATGTCTTATGAGTTCACAAAGTTTTCTATCTTCTAAAAGTTCTTCTCTTAATTTTAAAATGCTTTCAACTAAACTACCCCTAGTTTTTAAAAATCTTCTTATGCTAAGGGCGTCGCTAGTATCTAAAATAGAACCACAAGGCAAGATAACGCGTATTGAAGAAACGGTATGATAACTATTTTCTTCTACCCCACAGCACATTCCACTAGAATTATTATTAAAAATTCCCCCTATTAAAGCCGAACTAATGGTAGCTGGGTCAGGTCCTATTTTTTTATCAAAGCCCTTTAAGGCATTATTAGCTTCTTCTCCTATAACTCCACAATCACAATCTATAATACTAGCATCTTCGTTTAATTTTATATCCTTAAAATGCGAATTTGCAATAACCAAAACCCCACCACAACTTGCCTGACCACTTAAACTAGTCCCAGCTGCTTTAAAAGTAATGCTAGTTTTATGCTTATTTGCTAGTTTAAAAATCTTTTGAATTTCTTTTTCGTTATTTGCATTTATCACAACTTGAGGGGTATAATTATAACAACTTGCCTCTATGCCATAAGCATATCTTAGCAAATAGCTATCATAAACTTCCTTACAAACTCTTTTTGCATCCTTAATAAAATTTGCATAATTTTTTTCAATCTTATACATTGCTTTCCTTGTATTTAATTTTGATTAAAAATCAATTATACTTTAAATTTAAAGAAAATTTCTTAAAATTCTTTGAAAGCTTAAATTTTTAATTCAAAATAAAATTTCTTTTGTGTATAATCTTTCATTTGACTAGTAAAAAAAGGAAAAATCTATGCCAAAGCGAACTGATATTAATACTATTTTATTAATAGGTAGTGGTCCTATAGTTATAGGTCAAGCGTGTGAATTTGATTATAGTGGTACTCAAGCTGCAAAAACCTTAAAAGAATTAGGCTATAGGGTAGTTTTAATAAATTCAAATCCAGCTACCATTATGACAGACCCTGAATTTGCCGATGCAACCTATATTGAACCTATCACTAAAGAAAGTATTTTAAGTATTATAGAAAAAGAAAAGGTCGATGCGATTTTGCCAACAATGGGTGGTCAAGTAGCTTTAAATGTGGCTATGGAGGTCTTTGAAAGTAATCTTTTAAAAGATGTTACATTTCTAGGGGCAAAGCCAGATGCCATTAAAAAGGGCGAGGATAGACAGATTTTTAAAGAATGTATGCAAAAAATAGGTATGGATTTGCCAAAATCAATGTATGCTTATAATTATGATGAAGCCCTAAGGGCTACAAATGAAATAGGTTTTCCTTTAATGATTAGGGCTTCTTATACGCTTGGAGGTGCAGGGAGTGGGGTTGTTTATAATATGGATGAATTTAAAGAATTGGCCACTTCTGCTTTAAATTTAAGCCCTATACATGAAATTTTAATAGAAGAAAGTTTACTTGGCTGGAAAGAATACGAAATGGAGGTTATTAGAGATAGACTTGATAATTGTATTATAGTTTGTTCTATTGAAAATGTTGACCCTATGGGCGTTCATACAGGAGATTCTATAACTATAGCCCCTGCATTAACCCTAACCGATAAAGAATATCAAGCCATGCGAGATGCTTCCTTTGCTATTTTAAGAGAAATAGGCGTTGATACTGGTGGGTCAAATGTACAATTTGCTATAAATCCAAAAAATGGCAGAATGATAGTAATAGAAATGAATCCACGCGTAAGCCGTAGTTCAGCCCTTGCAAGTAAGGCTACAGGCTATCCTATAGCAAAGGTTGCTACCCTTTTAGCCGTTGGATTTAGTTTAGATGAGATTAAAAATGATATTACAGGTACTCCTGCTAGTTTTGAACCTGTAATTGATTATATAGTAACTAAAATTCCTCGTTTTACTTTTGAAAAATTTCCAGGGGCTATAACTACGCTTGGTACTGCTATGAAAAGCGTTGGCGAGATAATGGCTATAGGTAGGACCTTTAAAGAAAGCATTCAAAAGGCACTTTGTTCTTTAGAAAGAAATTTAAGTGGCTTTGATAGAATAGCTTATGAAGATAGTAATGAATTAATTTATAATATAAGAAATCCTAACGAAAAAAGATTATTATACATAGCACAAGCATTTAGAGAAAATTTTAGCGTTGATGAACTCTATGAGTTTTGCAAGATTGATAAGTGGTTTCTAGAACAAATAAAAGAAATTGTTGATTTTGAAAAAAATATAGATATGGATATTTTGCATAATAAAGAACTTTTAAGACAGGCAAAAACCTTTGGATTTTCTGATAAAATGATAGCCTATGAGATAAATTTAAAGGATAATTTAGATTTATGTCAAAATGATATTTATTATGCTAGAAAAAATTTAAATATTATTTGCGAATTTAACGAGGTGGATACTTGTGCGGGTGAATTTAAGGCCCTTACTCCTTATCTTTACTCAAGTATGAATGTAAGCGAATTAACCCCTATTAATAAAAAAAGTGAAAATAATGAAAAAAAGGTTATGATTATAGGAGGTGGTCCAAATAGAATAGGGCAGGGTATTGAATTTGATTATGCTTGCGTGCATGCTAGTTTTGCCTTAAAAGATATGGGTGTAAAGACTATAATGTATAATTGCAATCCTGAAACCGTTTCAACCGATTATGATACAAGTGATATTTTATATTTTGAACCTATTGATTTTGAGCATTTAAGAGCGGTTATTGAACATGAAAAACCAGATGGCATTATAGTGCATTTTGGAGGACAAACCCCTTTAAAATTTGCAAAAAGATTAAGTGCCTTTGGGGCTAAGATTATAGGTACAAGTGCTAGAGTTATTGATTTAGCAGAAGATAGAAAGAAATTTTCAGAATTTATAACAAGGCTTAAAATTTCACAACCTAAAAATTCTACAGCTACAAATATAGAAGAAGCCTTAATCAAGGCTAATCAAATAAAATATCCTGTCTTAGTTCGTCCAAGTTATGTATTAGGTGGTAGGGCAATGCGTGTTGTAAATGATGAAAATGAGTTAAAACTTTATATGCAAGAAGCAGTACAAGTAAGTGATAAAAGCCCTGTTTTAATAGATGAGTTTTTAGAAAATGCAAGTGAGATTGATGTTGATGCTATAAGTGATGGAAAAAATGTATATGTGGCTGGGATTATGGAACACATTGAAGAGGCTGGAATTCATAGTGGGGATAGTGCTTGTTCGTTGCCACCTTGTGATATAGATGAAAAAATGCAAGAATTAATCACTCAAAAAACTGCTGATATAGCCTTGAATTTAGGCGTTGTAGGCTTATTAAATATACAATTTGCAATTTATAATAACGAACTTTTTATGATAGAAGTAAATCCTCGTGCAAGTAGGACCGTACCTTTTGTAAGTAAGGCTACAGGAATTCCACTTGCTAAGGTAGCAACTCGCGTTATGTGGCAAGGAAATTTAGAAGAGGCCTTAAAATTTTATGATAAATTCGGGGTGGTTGATTATAGTAAAAACATATTAAGACCTAAAAAATCAAAGCATATTAGCGTTAAAGAAGCAGTTTTTCCTTTTGCAAAGCTTAGTGGAAGTGATTTAGAATTAGGACCTGAAATGCGTTCAACTGGCGAAGTAATGGGGATTAGTAAGGATTTTGCAACCTCTTTTGCTAAGAGTCAAATTTCTTCTTTTAATCACTTGCCTAAAAAGGGTACAATTTTCATATCTTTAAAACAAAAGGATAAAAATTACGCTAAAAAAATAGCCCAAGAATACTCAAAACTCGGCTTTAAGCTTATGGCTACAAGTGGGACTTGTAAGGAAATTATAAAAAATGGCTTTGAATGTGAGTTAGTTTATAAAATTTCAGAAGGAAGACCAAATGTTGAAGATAAGCTTAAAAATGGTGAAATCGACCTTGTAATTAATACAAGCGACCAATATAGCTTTAAGGATGATACGAAAAAGATAAGAGAAAACATAATAAGATTTAAAATTCCTTATTTTACAAATTTAAGCTCAGCCTTTGCAGGTGTAAAAAGCATAAGCACTATGCAAAATAAAACCTATTTAGAGGTGAAAAGTTTGCAAGAGTATTTGAAAAATGATTAAATGGGAGAGATTATGGAAACTCAAAATTTTACTTATGAAGAAATAGCACAAAAGATATTAAAAGAAGAGAAAAAGCCATTAGGTGGTAGGGAAATTTGGAAGATTGCGAAAGAAAGGGGTTTGAAAGAAAAACATGGTGAAACTCCTTGGCGAACAATCGATTCTCGTATGGCTACTATGAGCAAAGAAGGTGAAATTTTTTATAGAGTTTCAAAAGGAAAATATTATTTAATCGAATTAAAAGAAAGTTTACAAACCCCATTAAAACAAGAAAATAAAAATAAAGAATGTACTTATATAGAACGCGATTTGCACCCATTGCTTGTTAAATTTTTAAAAGAAAATAAGCAATTTAATCTTTATTGTAAGACTATTTATCACGAACAAAGTATAAAGGGTTTAAAAGGTCTTAACAAATGGGATTATCCTGATATCGTTGGTGTGCATTTTTCATTTGATGATAATTATGATGATTTAACTCTTAATTTGCGTAATATGCTTTATAAAAAACATAATTTTTATTCTTTTGAGTTAAAGGTAAGAATTAACTCGCAAAATTTAAAAGAATATTATTTTCAAGCAATTAGTAATTCAAGTTGGGCAAATGAGGGTTATTTGGTAGTTTTTGAAAAAATTGAAGAAGATATTTTTAAGGAGTTAAGAAGACTTAATGAAAGCTTTGGTATAGGAGTGATTTGCTTAAAAGAAAAAGAAGTAAAATTACAAGCTAAATATAAGGAAATTGATTTGTCTACAATTGATATGTTGATTAAACAAAATCCAAATTTTAAGGATTTTATGAAAGCTATAATAAAGGTTGTTAATATACTTGATAAGACAAATGAATCAAGTAAACCAGACATATACGATAAAATTTTAAGCGATGAAGAATTAATAAAGCATTGTAAAGAACATAATATCGAGTATAAAATTTGAACTCTATACAAAAACATTTAAACAAAGAAGAAAGTATAAATTTAGGTAGCTTTTATACGCCTTTAAATTTAGTTAATATTGCTTATGATTTGATTGAAAGGCTGAATTTAAAGCTAGATGAGTATATTTTTTTAGATTCTTCGTGTGGGTATGGGGATTTTTTCATTAAAAACTATACTTATATAGGCACAGATATCGATGAAAAGGCTTTGACAAGGGTTAAGAATGCTAAAATTTTTCATACAAATTCCTTGCTAAATGTTTCAAGGACTAAGTTTAAAATTTCACAAAGTCAAAGATTAATTATTATAGGCAATCCCCCTTACAATGACACGACTTCCTTAGCCCGTCAAAATTTAAAAAATAAAATCATGATTTGCGATAAAGATTTAAAATATAGGGACCTTGGAATTTCTTTTTTACGTTCTTATGCAAAATTAAAGGCTGATTTTGTCTGTGTTTTGCACCCTCTTTCTTATCTAATCAAAAAGACAAATTTTAATGCCTTAAATGATTTTAGAAAAAAATATAAATTAATCGACGAAGTAGTAATTTCATCGCAATTTTTTACGCCAAATTCAAGCACATTTTTTCCCATTATCATAGCCTTATATGAGAAAAATAAGCAAGGAATGACCTATGATTTTATACAAAATTATAAGTTTAAGACTTTGGAAAATACAAGTTTTAGCTTGAAAAATTTTGATTTTATTTCAAATTATATTTGCAAATATCCAAATTTAAAGGATAAAAGAAAGGCTGTTGCGTATTTTCATACCCTAAGGGATATAAATGCCTTAAAACGCAATAAAAGCTTTTTGCAAAAGCAAAGCTCAAATTCCATTAAGGTTTTTAAGGAAAATTTAAAATACTATGTTTACGTGCATCTTTTCAAACAATATGCTAGTAAATTGCCTTATTATTTTGGAAATTTAGATATTTTTATAGACAATGCTAGCTTTTTAAAAATCGCAGGTGAGTTTGAAAAATACTTTTATAAGCAAGATTTTAATCAAGGTGCGATTGATGATTATTTTATAAAACTTTTTGCAAGGTATAAAGTAAAGATTGATGATTTATAAATTAAGCTTTTGCAAAATAAGGAAAAATTATGATTTATGAACTGCCATTAACTCAAATTACGGGCAAAATTCGTATAAAAGAAAGACTTACCTTTAGTGATTATGGATTAAGTATCGCACCACTTAAGACCATAGTAAATGAAAGACATTATATAGAATGGCAGATTGGTTATGATAAAATTGCAACTAAGTATAATTTTCATTTTTATGGGGCAAATAAAAAACCTAAACGACTTTATGAACTTAGTGAGATTATTTTTGATTTTTATAAAAATGATATTATTAAAAGAAAAAGTTTAGAAAATATTAAATCTTTTTTAGAAAATAATACCGAGTTAATCGAAGATAAAGCACAAATCAACAGAAGTATTTTTAAGCCTGAAAATATAGCTAATACCCAGTTTTTACAATCTTTTATTTCTTATCCTTTGTTTATTTATAAGGATAAGAATTTTTTAAGTGAGATTATCATTAAAGAAAAACAAAGGGCAGTTGGTATACAAGCTATGCTTTATTTTTGCTTTCCACTTTCTATGCTAAAAAATAAAAAAGAAGAATCTTTTTTAAAGAAAAGCATACAAAGTAAGGAAAAAGGATATTTAGAAATCAATAAAGAAAATATAGATATATTTTTGAAAATGTTAAAAATTTTTGGAATTTTAAGTAAAAATCACAACTATGATATTTTACAAATTTTAAACTTTATGCTTAAAAATTAAATATCTTTAAAATTTTTCCCACCAAATTTTAAAAGAGCGCATCCCCAAGTAAAGCCACCACCAAAGGCATCAAGCAAGATTAAATCCCCATTTTTAAGCCTACCTTCTTCATAAGCATCATTCATAGCCATAGGTATAGAAGCAGCAGAGGTATTGCCGTATTTATGAACGCTAATAACGCATTTTTCATCGCTTAATTTTAGCTTTTCTTGCACAGCCTTAATTATACGCAAATTCGCTTGGTGAGGGATAAAAAGGTCTATATCATCGGCTTTTATATTGTTTTTTTGCAAGATATTTATCACATCACTACTTAGAGTTTGAACGGCTATTTTAAAAACCTCGTTGCCTTTCATTTTCATAGCTAACATTTCTTTTGTAACACTAAATTGAGCCCTTCTTGTGATGAGTAAATCACCATAATTACCATTGCTTGAAGTATGTACATCGATTATAGGATTTTGCGTATCAAGGCTTATTATCCCAGCACCTGCACCGTCCCCAAAAAGTATACAAATGCTTCTATCTGTATAATCCATAATAGAACTAGCCTTTTCAGCACCTACTATTAAGACATTTTTCTTAACCCCACTTTCTACTAAAGCCCTAGCCACATCTAGTAGATAAATAAAACCAGAACAAGCAGCCGAAATATCAAAGGCGGTTATATTTTCAAGTCCTAAATTTGCAGCGATTTTACAAGCAGTTGAAGGCATGGTAAAATTATCAGGGCTAAGCGTAGCAACTACTATTGCATCAAGCTCACTAGCCTTCATACCTGCCCTTTTTAGTGCTAAAATGGCAGCCTTTGTGCCTAAATCGCTTGTTAATTCGTGCTCACTTGCAATATGCCTTTGTTTAATGCCAGTACGTCTAACTATCCATTCATCATTTGTATCTAAAATTTGTTCAAAATAATGATTATCTAAAATTTTTGCAGGGACATAAGAGGCTATGCTTTTTAAACTAGCTTTTAAATTTGTTGAGTTCATTTTCTATTACTTCATTAATCTTGCAATTATAAAAATCAATGGCTTGAAAAATGGCGTTTTTAATAGCTCTAGCATCGCTTTTTCCATGGCTTATAATAACGCAACCATTTACACCAAGTAAGGGTGCTCCACCATATTCTTGCCAATCCATATGTTTTTTAAGCTTTTTAAAGGATTTTTTCATTAGTAAGGCACCCATTTTTGCACCAAAAGAACGTTTAACTTCTCTTTTTAAAATTTGAAAAATCGCCGTTGCTACGCCCTCACAGGACTTTAAAATTACATTACCACTAAATCCATCACAAACTAAGACATCAATACTTCCATTAAAAATATCACGCCCTTCAGCGTTACCTATAAATTCAGGGATTTTTTTCATTAATTGGTGGCTTTCTTTGGTTAGTTCATTACCCTTGCATTCTTCTTCACCATTAGAAAGTAGGGCAAGTCTAGGCTTTGATAAATTCATAATATGCTTTGCATAAACATTACCCATAACGCCAAATTGAAACAAATTTTCAGCCTTGCAATCAGTATTTGCACCTACATCTAAAAGTAAGGTTTTAACTTGTTCGTTTGGCATAAGCGTAGCAATAGCAGGTCTTAACACTCCTTTAATACGACCTAACCTAAGAGTAGCTAGGGACATTGTAGCCCCACTATGACCAGCTGAAACTACAGCTTGTGCCTTATTTTCTTTAACAAGTTCAATAGCCTTATAAATAGTGGTTTCTTTTTGTTTTAAGGCATCAGTTGCATTTTCTTCCATAGAAAAAATTTCACTAGCTTCTTCGTAACTAATGTATTTTTCTAAATTTTTTGGAATTAAAGGCTTTAAGATTTCAGATTTCCCAACTAAGATAGCATTAAAAGGCTTAGCATGTAAGGCCTGTATTAAGCCATCTATTATGGGTTTTTCTCCAAAATCTCCACCCATTGCATCAATAGCAATGTTTATCATAGATTTTAGTATTCCTTAGTTACAGGATTAACGCGATGAGACATTTTGTAACTTCCATCCTTATCCTTTACAGGTGTTGGAAGACTTACTTTATAATGAGTTCTACGTTTTGCTACGTGAGTTTTGCTCATCCTTCTTTTAGGTACTGCCATTTTATCTCCTTTTTTTTAAGTTTCATTACATTTTTGACAATAAAAATAATCGCTTAAATATGCTTCAAGCTCACTTATTCCAAGTTCTATAAGATTTATTTGTCCATCAAAAAATTCCATTACATCACTTGGAGTATGTGTATCATCTTTAAAAATTCCATCACTTGCGAAGAGTTCCAAATTTTCATCTATATCTAATTCTATTTCTTCGCCACATCTATCACAGGGTCTATAAACTACGCCCTGCATGGTAGAGTTAATTTTAACTAAATTTTGATTAACCCTTTGAATTTTGCCATCAAAGACCATATTTTCTAAATTTAAAGTGAAAGGATATGGGGTTTGATTGATTTTAGAAAATTCTATTTTCATTAACTAAGTTCATTTTCTTTAAAAAAGAAATTAATTTCAATTTTTGCATTTTCTAGGCTATCACTGCCATGTACAGCGTTTGCATCTATATTTTCTGCAAAATCAGCCCTAATTGTCCCAGGCTTTGCTTCTTTTGGATTAGTTGCACCCATTAAATCCCTATTTTTAAGCACTGCGTTTTCACCTTCTAAAACAGAAACTACCACAGGACCACTTGTCATAAATTCCACTAAATCATTATAAAATGGTCTTTCTTTATGAACTGCATAAAAATTTTTAGCATCTTCTTTGTTAAGTTGAATTTTTTTCATTGCAACAATTCTTAATCCATTGCTTTCAAAGCGATCTAAAATTTTTCCTATAACGCCCTTTTTTACAGCATCAGGTTTTATTATAGATAAGGTTCTTTGCATTATTTGCTCCTTATTATTTATTTAAGCTTGAAATTATACTTGACTTTGTATTAAATAAAGTTAAATTTTAGAAAGAAAAGCTAGTTTAAAACTAGCTTTTTGAATTTAGGCAAATACAGGAGTATTTGAATTTCTTAAATCAGCACCGATATTTTCACGGCTTGGTTGACCAGTTTCTACGCTACTCCATACTATACAACCCTCGGTTGGACAGGCGCTTGCACAGGCTGGCTGGTCATTGTGTCCTACACATTCAACGCATTTATTTGCATAAACATAATATCTATCAGCACCTTCTGGATTATTTGCATCATCCACTATTGCACCCACCGGGCATTCATCTATACAAGAACCACATGCAATGCATATATCTGTAATCTTTACTGCCATTTTTGACTCCTTTTTAAATTTTGGTTTTGAATTTACATTTTAACACAAGAAATCTTAAAAAATACAAAAATTATTAAATTTTGATAATCAAAAAAATAGTATTTTGATAAGATATATTAATTTTTAAAATTGGTGAATTTTTGTCTGATTTGTCTGAATTTAAATTTTTTTAAAGTTTTAAAGGATATAATTTTGCCGTCAATAAAATTTATTATTTAGGAGAATAAAAATGGTTGTTACAAAAAAAGCGGTTGATTTTACAGCCCCTGCGGTATTAGGAAACAATCAAATAGTTGAAGATTTTAATCTTTATAAAAATATAGGTCCAAAAGGTGCCGTGGTATTCTTTTATCCAAAAGATTTTACCTTTGTATGCCCTTCTGAAATTATTGCTTTTGATAAAAGATATCAAGAGTTTAAAAATCGTGGTATCGAAGTAATCGGCGTTTCTTGCGATAACGAATTTTCACATTTTGCTTGGAAAAACACTCCTGTAAATCAAGGTGGTATCGGTCAAGTACAATTTCCATTGGTTGCTGATTTAACAAAACAAATCGCTAGAAATTTTGACGTGCTTTTTAGCGAAGCTGTTGCTTTACGCGGTTCTTTCTTAATTGATGCAGATGGTACAATTCGCCACGCTGTTATTAATGATTTACCACTTGGTAGAAACATTGATGAAATGGTTAGAATGGTTGATACTATGCTTTTCACTAATGAACATGGCGAAGTTTGTCCAGCTGGTTGGCATAAAGGCGATGAGGGTATGAAAGCTGATCCTAAAGGCGTTGCTGATTATCTTGGTAAAAACGAAGGTAAACTATAAAAATACAAAGTCCTTTTTTAAGGACTTTTCACTTCTTTAAAATTTCTTTTATAAAATTTCACTTTTAAAACTTTAAAAACAAATTTTATGTAGTTTTATATGCTATAATATTTGCAATTTTGATTAAAATTTAAGGTGCAAAATGGCAGCTGATGACCAAGAAAAAACAGAAGAACCCACGTCCAAAAAGATAAATGACGCTAGAAAGGAAGGCAATGTCCCAAAAAGTCAGGATGCAAGTGCTGTTACTACATTGCTTGTGGCTGTTGTCGTATCACTTTTCACTATAGGTTATATGGGCGATAGGATTAGTACTCTTTATAAATATTATCAAAGTTTAATAGGGCTTGAAGTAAATGTTCATTTAATACAATCTGTTATGATTAAAACTATGCTTGAAGTTGCCTTAATGGTAGCACCTATTTTTATTTGCATTATGATAGCTGGAATTTTTGGTAATGTTATGCAATTTGGCTTTATATTTACCACTAAGCCTATAACTCCAAATTTAAATAAGATGGACCCTATTAAGGGCATTAAAAATCTTTTTTCTATGAAAAAGCTTATTGAAGGTGTGAAGATTATTTTAAAGGTAGGAACTATTTTTACGATTGCTTTTATAGTGCTTTTAAATTTTATGAGAGAATTACCTAGGGTTGAATTATATGACCTTATTTCGCAAATGTATTGGCTTAAAGAAAAGGCCATTATTTTAGCTGCAATCGTAATTATCGCTTTTATAATTATCGCTGTAATTGATATATTCTTAGTCCGTTTCCAGTATTTTAAAGGGCTTAGAATGAGTAAGCAAGAAATAAAGGACGAATATAAGCAAATGGAAGGAGATCCTCAAGTTAAGGGCAGAATTAGACGTTTGCAAATGGAGGCTGCAAGACGTAGAATGGTGCAAGATGTAGCTGGTGCTGATGTTGTTATTACTAACCCTACTCATTATGCTGTTGCCTTGCGTTATGATAGAACCAAAGAACAAGCCCCAAGGGTAGTGGCTAAGGGGGTAGATTATTTAGCCTTGCGTATTAAGGAAGTAGCTTATGAAAATAATGTTATTATCTATGAAAATCCTCCACTTGCAAGAGAACTTTATAAGATGTGCGATATAAATGATATTATCCCAAGGGAAATGTTTAAGGCAGTTTCTGAGGTCTTTAAATTTGTTTATCAAGCAAATTCAAAGGGTCGCCTTGCTACTCAATTTAGACAAGAACACCAATAATTAAATATTTGGCTTTTGATTGATTGCCAAGATAATAACTTCTGGCTTTGCTATTTTTTTTATCTCATCAAGAGGTAAATTTAGCATTTTTTCATCATTATAAATATAAAGTGTGTTGTTTGAAAAGGCAAAATTTATTTTTTCTTCATTTAGACTTAAAATTTTTGCTAGGGCAAGTATGAAATTTAACCACATAAGTACGGGAAGTTTTGGTAATAATTCCTTAAAATTATTTATATAATAAGGGTTAAGTTTTTTGCCATTAAAGCGAATAATACTTGCAATTAATGCCTTTTCTTGGTGTGAAAAACCATAATTTAAGCTATTTAAAATAAAATAAAAAGAATGTTCATTAGCAAAATAAAAATCCAAATACTCACCTATATGACAAAGCTTAGCAGCGTTTATAAGGCTTGTTCTAAAATGAGTTTGTAGTTTATGCAAGGGATTTAGGGCGTTAAAAATTTGCAAGGCAAAATGTGGAGTTTTTTTATCTCCGTGTAAAAATCTATCTTGCAAGCATTTAAGACTTGTATTAAAATTTGCAGGAAATTTATTTGCAGGTCGCAATAAATCTTGCAAATAAACGCCCTCTCTAATGCCAACTCCACTTGTAATAACTTGTTTAATTTTAAGTTTATCAGCTATCTTTAAAAAGATCAGGGTGCCCTCTTTTATAGTATCAAAACGTTCTTTTTTAATGCCATAATTTATTAAATCATCAAAATCAGCGTTTAAAATTTTATTGACATGATTATATTCAGCCTTAAAATCATATCTAAAATCGTGTAAATTTTTCAAAGGATAAGAATTTTTTTGCATAATAGAATTTGAAATCGCTCTTAGACTACCTCCAATTGCTATTAGATTATCATTTGCAAAATTTGCAGGGATTTGCTCTAAAATAGGCTTTAAAAAATCATCAAGGCTATCTTGCTTTTTGGTATCGTAAAATAATTCTTTAAGCCTAACTGTTCCCACGTCAAGTGATATAAAATCAACAATTTTACCATTTTGTATCAAGCATAATTCACTAGAACCTCCACCTATGTCAAGAGTGGTGGCATTTTTAAAAGAACTTAGTAAATTTAGTGCAGCAAAGCCACCTAAAAAAGATTCGTTTTTGCCGTCAATCACTTTTATATTTAAGCCAAGTTTATCTTTGATTCTTTTTACAAAATATTTAGAATTTGGTGCATCTCTAAGGGCTGAGGTACCAACTATAAAAATTTTTTTACACTGGTGTTTAATTGCCCTTTGTTTAAAAAATGCTAGTGTATCTTCTGCCCTTTGCATAGGTTCTTCTTGCAAAACCTTGCCATTATTATAGGCATTTTCACCAAGTCTAACCTTTCTTTTATACTCATAAGTAGTGAAAAATCCATACCTTGAAGTTTTTTCAAAGACAACCATTCTAATGGAATTTGAACCAAGGTCCACAACAGCGGTTTTTTTTGCCATTAATACTCTTTATTATGGCTTTTAAGACGCAATTCTTCGATTGTTTCTATATTGTCAGGGTCTGCTATAATACACTCATAAGGACAAGCCACTATACAAGCAGGTTCTGAAAAATCATTCACACATTCAGAACAAAGGTCAGGGTCAATCACATAAATAGGACTATTTTCATAAATTGCCTCGTCAGGACATTCTTCCCTACAAGCATCACAGCAAACACAATCTTTTGTTATTAAAAGAGACATTGTTACCTTTCATGAAAAAAATTTTAGCAAAGTTTATACAATAATAAGACTTAAAGAAAATTTAAATTTTTGCAAAATTGATTGTGTTGAGAATTTATTGAGAAATTTGCACCAAAAAAGGTGCAAAATATTTTAAGCTTTTTTAGGAAAGCAAAATCTATAACCCCTACGACGAACTGTTTCAATAGTAGAGATATTTAAAGGCTTATCCATTTTTTGACGAATTTGATTAATGGCTACTTCTATCACATTTGGAGTAACAAGTTCAGGCTCTTCCCAAATAGCATCCAAAAGCTGTTCTTTAGATACGATTTGATCAGAATGTCTTGCTAAATGCGTAAGTACCTCAAAAGGCTTACCCTTAAGCTCAATTTCTTGTCCTTTATAGGTGATTTTTTCTTCATCTGGGTCTATTATTAAATCTTCTATTTTAATAATATTTGTACCACCCATTCTTAATCTAGCCTCAATCCTTGCAAGTAAAATATCAAAATCTATAGGTTTTTTGATAAAATCATCAGCCCCAAGTCTTAGCATTTCAATTTCTGTTTCCTTGTCTGTTTTAGAAGACATAATCAAAACAGCAGTGCGTGGAGATTTATGCTTAATAGTATTTATAAGCTCACTACCATCGCCATCAGATAAATTCCAGCTTATTAAAACTAAATCATAATGTCTAATACCAATGAAGTATTCACCATCTTTGAAATTCTCGGAATTATCTGTTTGATAGCCATAATCACTAAGATTGTTAATAATTGCCTTGTTCAAATGAAGGTCATCTTCTATTACCAAGATTCTCATTTTTTATCCTTATTAAGAAAATTTTAAAGGATTGTAGCAAATTTAAGTTAATGTTTAAGTAAATTATAAATTTTTTAAAAGAATTTTTTAATTTTTGCCCCAACCCTTGTATTTTTAAGGATTTGAGGCTTATAGGTAATGATTTTTAAATAAGAGAGTTCATTAAAATTATTTTTTAAGTTTTCACTAATAAATTTAAGAGATTCTTCAATAGTATAAAATTTTTCTTTCTTATAAATTTTTTTAATCTCTTTTGCTAGCTTTGCATAATCTAAAAATGTGTTAGACTTTGCAGAAATTTTTACTATAATTTTTTGTTTTTTCTTGCGTTCAAAATCAAGCATTCCTATTATACATTTAAATTTAAGCCTTATTCTTATATCACTTTGCATTCTTCTTTAAAGACCAATCTTTTTATATTTGGAATGTGCTTGTAAAAGATTATAAAAACTATGATTATAACGGGTGCGTGCGTGTCAATTACAGGCATTTCATAATGATAAATAAAAGAACAAATTATAAAGGTAAAAATGGCAACTAGCGAGGCAAGGGAGGAAATTTTAAAAATTTTTCCTATTATAAACCAAGCAAAAAGGGCACTAAGTGCTTCAAGTGGTAACATTACAAGCATTGCCCCAACCCCTGTTGCTATGCCTTTTCCACCATCAAATAATAAATAAATTGAAAAACAATGCCCAAGTATAAGCAATACAGCCACTGACCATAATAAGCCTTCATCAAAGCCTATAACTTTCATCACAAGCAAGGGAATAAAAGCCTTAGCAAAATCAAGTAAAATAGTAGCAATTGCAAGTTTTTTTGCTAATTTTGGATTATTTTTTTTAACAACCCTTAATACATTTGTAGCCCCTATACTTTGAGAACCATCCTTTCTAATGTCTAAATTTGCAAATTTCTTAGCTATTATCAAACCAAAGGGAATTGACCCTATCAAATAAGCAAGGGCGTAAATTATCAAATTTTCCATTTATTAACCTTATAAAATTTTTCTAAATTATAAGATAAAAATATAAATAAACAAAGTAAATTACCCAACCACTAAAAATGGTTGGGATTAAGATTAAAGTTCAGGTTTTGGTGTCTTATCAGTAGAAATAGGTAGTTGAGGATAGCTAATATCTGGTTTTTTACCTGTTAAAGTGCGTAAAAATACTTCGATTTTAGCTGCTTCTTTATCGTTTATATTAATGCCAAGTTGCACACTTCCCATTTCTTTAATAGCATCTTTTAAAGACCAAATAGCACCATTATGAAAATATGGGGCAGTTTCTGTGATATTTCTTAAAGTAGGAGTTTTAACCAAACCATTTTCATCGCCTTTAAAATCTCCTAAATTTGCAAATTTATACTTTCCAGCCACTTCAAAAGCTTGCATAGAACCACCCAAATTTACACCAGTATGACAAGCTATACAACCCTTATCTATAAACAATTTAAGTCCTGCTTGTTCATCCTTGCTAAGAGCTTTTTCATTACCATTTAAAAATTCATCAAAGCGAGAAGGGGTAATAAGTGTTCTTTCAAAATTTGCAATTGCATCGGCGATATTGTCAAAGCTTACGCCACTTTTTCCATAAATTTTCTTAAATTCAGCTACATATTCAGGCAAAGAAGAAATTTTTTCAACAGCTAATTTTGCAGGAGTTGCCATTTCAGGTTCTGCCTCGATAGGTCCTTTAGCTTGGTCAGCTAAATCACCAGCTCTACCATCCCAAAATTGAGTAGTATTTAAAACAGAATTATAAACGGTTGGAGAATTTAAGTGATGAGGATTTGACGCCCATTTATGCCCAACTGCAGCACTAACACCATCAGTTCCTCCAAGTCCTAAATTATGACAGGTATTACAGCTTATAATCCCACTTTTTGAAAGTCTTGGTTCAAAATAAAGTTTTTTACCAAGTTCAGCCTTTTCAATGCTAAATTCACTTGCCTTAACATTGTTTTCTTTAAGAATTTCATCAACTCCCTTTTGGTCACTTGGCAGTGCAACTAAACCAGAAGATTTTGCCTCTTCTATTAAACTAGCGCCAAATACGCTAGAACAAGCTACCATCAATGATGAAGCAATCATAAATTTAATTTTCATTAAAAACTCCTTAAAATTTGATTTAGAATTGAGAAATTATTATATTTAGTATTGTCTTAAAGAAAGATAAAAATTATTAATTGAATATATTTATTAATAGATATTCTTGAAGATAATGTTTCTATAAATTATTATTTTGATACAGATAAAATTAAAGATTTTTTAAATGATAGTGATTTTAAAATAAGTCAAAAAAAAGAAAAAAAGATTATAAAGCTATTTGATTTACCAAAAGAAGTGCATAATGATTTAGAACGACAAAGAAGAGTATATTCTATATGGAATTTCACCCACTGTATTAGCAAGGTCCGATACAACAAAAATATATATTGAAAAAAATGGAATAAAAAAAATTAGAAAAATAACCCCTGAGGAGAATTTCTATATACAAGGCTTTGATAAAAAATTTGTCAAAAATATTAAGGATACTGGCATAAGCGTGGCACAAATGTATAAGCAATCAGGAAACGCTGTTAGTCCACCAGTTATATCTAAAATCTTAATTACTTTAAATGAAAAGTATAAAAAATGATGATTAAATTTATAGATTTATTTTGTGGTCTTGGTGGTTTTAGAATTGCCTTTGAATCCTTTGGGGCTAAGTGTGTATTTTCTAGCGATATAGACAAATATGCTGGGCAAACATATAACTTAAATTTTGGCGAATATCCAAAAGGAGACATAAGCAAAATAAACGAAAAAGATATTCCTAACCATGATATTTTATGTGCAGGATTTCTATGTCAACCATTTAGCATTGGTGGCAAAAGACTATGTTTTGATGATGCAAGAGGAACTTTATTTTTTGATATATTAAGAATACTTAAAGAAAAAAGACCCTCTGCTTTTTTTAGAAAATGTGGCTGGAATATGCAGTCATGATAGTAGAAGAACAATTAAAATTATAATAAATTCTTTTAAAGAAATTAATTATCAACCTATTTTTAAAGTAATAAATGCCAAAGATGTAGATTACTCTCAAAATAGGACTAGGTGGTATTGTGTTGGATTTGATAAAAGTATATTTAAAAATATAAATGATAGTTTTGAATTTGCTTTTCCAAAAAAGAAAAATCTTAAATATAGTGTTGATTCACTGATTGAAAATGTGGTATCAAATAATTATTTAAATACAAAAATTTGTCAAAATAATATTTTAACCCATATTGATAAATTTAAAAAAAGTAAGCGATTTAATAATAAATATATACTACTAGCTTATGAAGTTAGAAAATCTAGGTGTAATTTTAGATGCGATGGGATATCACCATGTATAACAGCTAAAATGGGTACTGGAGGAAATAATGTACCTATTGTTGTTGAATAAGGAAGAAAATTAACCGAAAGGGAATGCCTAAGAATTATGGGTTATCCCGACTCCTATCTTATTAAAGAAAATTTTCATCAAAGCTATAAACAAATTGGAAATAGTGTTGTAATTCCAATAATAAAAGACATAGCCAAAGAAATTATAAAAATTATAAAAAGTCAAACAAACCTATGATAATCTCTAGGTCTAAATTCAATAGTATACTTTTCCTTGCTACGACCAGCCCCCGTAATAATGGAAAAATCATTTAATTCATTTTTATGCAATTGTCCATTTTCATATATAAAGATGTTAATAAAAATGGCAATAAACAAGAAAATAAATTTAACTCACCATATCTTTTATTATTTAAATATGATGAAATTTCAATTTAATTGCTAAATCCATGTACATTGCTTGCCATAATAAATTTCTCCAAAAAAGCTTAATCTCTTTTTATAATACCAAATTTATAGCATTTTACGCGAAAAAGTATGAATTTTTAAGTAAGTTTTATAAAAAATTGATAAAATTACAATTTTTAAAAAAAGGGTTATAAATGCACTTCTTGCAAAGCTTAGCTTTAAAATATTCTCATATAAAAATGCAAAAGGATTTAAATAAAAATTTAAATATAAGTTTTAATACAAATGAAGATTTTAAAATTCCTACAAAAAAAAGCTATATGCTTTATATGCATATCCCATTTTGCCATACTTTTTGCCCATATTGTAGCTTTCATAAATACTATTATGAAGAAGAAAAAGCTAGGATATATTTTGAAAATTTACGCAAAGAACTTCATTTTATAAAAGAAAAAGGCTTTGATTTTCATACCTTATATGTTGGAGGTGGGACTACTTTGATAAATGAAAATGAGCTTTTAAAAACCTTAGAATTATGTAAAAAGCTTTTTAATATAAAAAAAATATCTTGTGAAAGTGACCCAAATCATATAAGTATAGAACAACTTAGTAGATTTAAAGGCTTAATAGATAGATTAAGCTGTGGGATACAAAGCTTTGATAATGAAATTTTAAAAAAGATTACAAGATATGAAAAATTTGGAAGTAGTGAAATTTTACAAGAAAAATTAAGCAAGGCTATAGGAGTCTTGCCTATTTTTAGCATAGATTTAATCTTTAATTTTCCAAACCAAAATAAAGAAATGCTTTTAAAAGATTTAAATATAGCCAAAAGTCTAAGTCCAAATCAAATAACTACCTATCCATTAATGAAGTCAAATTTAACTAAAACAATCATTACAAAAGCGTTAGGTACCAGTTTAAAAGACAATGAATTTGAATTTTATAAGATAATTTGTGAATTTTTTAAGGATTTTAAGCAAAATAACGCCTGGTCCTTTGCCTTGCAAAAAAGCGATTTTAATGATGAATATGTAAGTTCAAATAACGAATATGTAGGCGTTGGAAGTGGGGCTTTTAGCTTTTTAAATAATAGACTTTTGATAAATATATTTGATTTAGATGATTATACAAAAGCACTTTTTGAAAAAAAAGACGCAAATATAGCTTATGCGAGTTTTGAAAAAAAAGAAATTTTAAAATATCTCTTTTTAACAGAACTTTTTTCAAATAAAATAAATATAAATGCTTTTAATACTATGAAAAATTGCAATTTAAAAAAAGTGTTAAATTTAGAAATGAAGGGCCTAAAAGCTTGTAATGCTATCATAGAAGAAAACGATAATCTTATAAATACTGATTTTGGAAAATATTTATGCCTAACATTAATGAAAGATTTTTATATAGGAATGGATAAAATAAGGGCTGTGTTTAGGGAAAATAAGCACATTTACACAAAGAATAATATAAATATTATGAAAGCAAAACTCTCTTAAAAAGGTCTTGCAATCATAACAATAGCAATTACTATAAAAATAAGGGTTGGAATTTCATTGTAAGCCCTAAAAAACTTACCACTTTTTTTACAGCTATCATTTGCTAAGCTTTTTAAAGATAAGAAATTGTGAAAATGATACAATAAAAGTAGCACTACGCATAAAATTTTAACATGCATAAAACCAGCACCCTTTAAAAGAGCTGGATTAGCAATTAACATTAAAATTCCAGTTATCAAGGCTACAATCATAGCAGGGCTTTGAATATAATAAAAAAGCTTGTATTCTTGAATCTTAACAACCTCAACAAAGCCTTTATTTTCAATGTGTTCAACATGATAAACAAAAAGCCTTGGTAAATAAAAAAGCCCTGCCATCCATGAAACAAAGGCTAGATAATGAATAACCTTAATCCAAATATAATACTCATATAACATTTTAATCCTTTTTAAACATAAAAATTTAAGACTTTGAATTTTTTCTAGTTTTTATAATATTTTGAATCTTTTTTTTATTTTCTTCAAAAGTAGAGTCAAATTCATTATTTTCTTTTTCCTTTTCTATAGGATAAGATTCAAGCAATAAATTTGAAGAACCAAGTATTAAAACATAACGTTTTTCATTGTAATCTATGATAACAAATTGATTATTTTTATCAAGAGGTCTTTGAAAGCTTATGTTAAAGTCTTTAATGCCAAGGACGTTTTTATAAGCCACCCTTCTTTTAAACCACCAAAGCACCAATAATAAAAGCACCAAAATAGATATTATCAAAACATAGTTTAAATAATCAAAATTTGTATTAACTTGCTGCTTGGTACTAACCTTGTCAATATCAGCTTGAAGTGGCTTTTCTACTAAATCTAAATTTGGCGTCGGCAAAGCTTGAGAACTTTGAGATAAATTTTCTTCTGTCTTTGGAACTATCCTTATACGAAAGCCTAAATTATCAGCAATGCTTGGCAATACTTCTATATCTTCTTTACTTTGAAAGATTATATAGGTATTGTTATTATCCGAACTAATCTCCATTTTATCTAGCAATTTAGACTTAAAGCCTTTTTTTTCCTTTGTAGCATAGGTAGCATCTTTTAGGGTTAAAAGCGTGAAATTTTTATCCTTTTGCTTGATAACCTCGCCACCAAAAGCACTATCAAAAGAAAGCATTATATCAACTCTTTCATTCCTATCATAAATATTATAACCTACTATTTGTGCCCCAAATAATGGCAAGGCACATATTAAAAACAATAAAAATTTCATTGAATTTCTTTTTTAAAATATTGAAGCACAGTTTTTGAATCTAAAATTTCATTAATTCTAATGGCGAGATTTTTTTCATAAACCATAACCTCGCCCTTACCAAAAATTCTCTTATTAATATACACCTCAACGCTCTCACCAGCCGGTTTTTCAAGATCTATTACAGAACCAACCTCTAATTTTAAAAGTTCAGCCACGTACATATTTGTAGTACCAAGCTCACTAACAAAATCAACGGTTATATCTAAAATATCCTCATAAGATTCTAAAAGACCATGTGGGTCGTCAAGTACATTATCATCACTCATGATTTCTTATAGCCTAATCTAAATGCGTGTCCATTTATACCATAAGTAATTGATTTTTCAAGTACTATGCTTGAAAAATCAATCCTGCCTAAATACTCAGGAATTCCAAGCTTATAAGCATCATCGCCCTTAATATCGTTTAATAAATTTTTAGCATAACCTACTATTTGATTTGCACATTCTTTTATTAAATCACACCAATCATCTTCTTTAAATTTATTATTAGTAATAAGCACATCAGCAAAAATCTTTAAGGCCTCTTTTGGAAAGAAAAGATAAAAGCTATACTCACCTTCTTCACCAGTAACTGGTATAGAAGCACCATATAATTCACCACCTATACTATCCATCTCAGTAATATGCAATCTTAAAATATGCTCACAAAAATGCGTAGTTGAGTACTCTAAAATCTTTATCATAGTAAAACCACCTTTAAAAAAACTCTTTGCTTGAAATTGTAATTAAATATAGTTAAAAAATCTTTTAATTTTTAAAAATTTCTCTAATTTCTTGCAAAATTTTATCCACATTGCCATCTTCAAAAAGCTTAACAATGCTAGTGCCTACAATACAACCATCAGCCAAGTTTCGCACCCTTTGTACGTCTTGATTGTTTTTAATGCCAAAGCCTATAAAAATAGGCAAAGTTGAAAAATTGCGAATTTCTTCTACCTTTTGTGCTAAAAGTTCATGTTGAGATATTGTTCCACCTGTAATTCCAACACAAGCAAGTAGATAAATAAAACCCTTAGCATCTTTAAGAAGCTTTTTAAGCCTTTCTTTTGGAGTGCTTAAACTAATAAGGGTTATTAAGGCCAAATTTTGTTTATCGCATTCCTTTCTTAAATCATCGCTTTCTTCAAAACTAAGTTCTGGTACTATTAAAGCACTAATGCCTACTTCTTTTGCCTTTTGAACAAAACTAGCCAAGCCATAAGAAAAAATAAGATTATAATACACCATAAAAACAAGGCTTTTTTTTATTTTAATATCCTTTAAAATTTCAAAAACCTTATGTATATCACAACCATTTTCTATGGCCTTTAAGGCTGCATTTGCGATAATTTGCCCATCGGCAATAGGGTCAGAATAAGGCACTCCAACTTCTAAAATATCAATATCGCTTTCATCAAGCCTATTTAAAAATTCCTTGCTAGTATCTAAATTTGGATAGCCCATCACCATATAAGCTACATTTGCATTATCTTTATAAACTTCTTTAAAATCAACCATAAATCGTTCCTTTTTTATAGTTTCTAATAGTATCCATATCCTTATCACCTCTACCTGATAAATTCACTACTATAACGCTTTTTTTCTTTAAAGTAGGACAAAGTTTTTCTAAATAAGCTAAGGCGTGAGAACTTTCAATAGCAGGAATAATGCCTTCTTTTTCACAAAGCAATTTTAAGGCATTCATGCACTCATCATCACTAATTGCTACATAATCTGCCCTTTTTATTTCTTGCAAATAAGCATGTAATGGCCCAACACCTGGATAATCAAGCCCGGCTGATATACTATGAACTGGCAAAATATTACCTAAATCATCTTGTAAAAGCTTAGTTTTCATGCCATGGATAATGCCTGTACTACCCTTTGTCATAGTAGCTGCATGATAAGGCGTATCAATTCCAAGCCCTGCTGCTTCAACCCCTATTAATTTTACATTTTCATCTTTTAAAAAGGCAGAAAAAATTCCAGCTGCATTCGAACCACCTCCAACTGCAGCTATTATATAATTAGGCTTTTTACCCAATTTTTCAAGCTGTTTTTTGCATTCCTTGCCTATTATGCTTTGAAAATGCATTATCATTTGTGGATAAGGATAGGGACCTACCACGCTACCTACTACATAAAATAAATTTTCTATATCATTTACCCAAGCTTGAATTGCAGCAGTAGTGGCTTCTTTCAGGGTTTTAAGCCCTGTTTCAATGGCTTCTACCCTTGCTCCTAAAAGCTTCATTTTATAAACATTTAAAGCCTGTCTTTGCACATCTGTTGCACCCATGAAAATTTCACATTCTAAACCCAAAAGTGCTGCTGCAGTTGCAGTTGCAAGCCCATGTTGTCCAGCACCAGTTTCAGCAATAATCTTTTTTTTACCCATTTTTTTGGCTAAAAGTGCTTGTGCTATTGCATTATTAATTTTATGTGCACCCGTATGATTTAAATCCTCTCTTTTTAAATAAATTTCATGCTTGTAAATTTCACTTAATTTTTTAGCATAATATAAGGGCGTTGGGCGACCTACATAATCTTTTAAAAGATTTTTAAGTTCTCTTTTAAAGGATTTTTTAAAACTAAATTTTAAAAATGCCCTTTCTAACTCATCTAATGCAAACATAGCACTTTCGGGCAAAAATTGTCCACCAAAATTTCCATAATAAGTTTTTTTCATTTAAACTCCTTAATAAGTTCCTTAATCAATTCTACATTTTTTAAGCCCGGTTCTATCTCAACCTTTGAATTTATGTCAATTGCAAAGGGCTTTAAATTTAGGGCATCTTTTATATTGCTAAGCCCTATTCCACCTGCTATTATATAATCTTTTTTAAAATTTTCAAGCAAGGACCAATCAAAACTAGTGCCATTTCCTCCTCTAAATTTACCCTTAGTATCAAATAAAATATAATCATAATAAGCATTTTGTGGTAAAATCAATTTATCTAAAATGCTTACTACCTGCCATACAAAAAGATTTTGTTTTTTTAATCTTGTATAAAATTCCTTGCTTATAGTTTTATGAATTTGTACCCCATCAAACCCAACTTTTATAGCACTTTGTAAAATCATTTCATTATCTTCATCAACAAAAACGCCTACAACTTTTTTATTATTTTCATGTATTATTTTAGCTAATTTTATGCCCTTTTCAATGCTAACTTGCCTTGGGCTTTTTGCAAAGATTAAGCCAAAAAAATCAATATTTAACAAAGATAGTTCATAAGCATTTTGCTCATCTTTTATGCCACAAATTTTAAGCTTTGACAATGATTTTACTCTTTTCTTGGAAGTTTTTAAAATATTCTAAGCACTTACCAGAATGAATATGTTCTAAAATCATATCTTTAGCCTTTAAAGGATTATCTACAATATTTGCTGTATAAAGTGCAAACATGGTATTTAAGATAACTACGTCAAATTTAGCCCCTTTCATTGTGCCACTTAAAGTTGCAATTAAATCTACTGCATTTTCTTCAGGACTTCCACCCGTAATATCACTATGAAAAGCCCTTTTAAAGCCAAATTGTTCAGGTGAAACATTATATTCTAAAATTTCTTTTTCACTCACCTCAAAGACCTTTGTTTCATCACAAATACTAAGTTCGTCCATGCCATCATTACCCCTAACTATTAAGGCATGTTTTCTACCTAGCATTTGTAAAACCTGTGCTAATAATCTATGTACAGGGGCGTGATAATTACCCATTAATTGATATTTTAGCTTTAAATTTGGATGCATTAATGGACCTAGTACGTTAAATACCGTTCTAATGCCAAGTTTAACGCGAATTTCGCGAAGTCTCCCAACTAGTGGATGAAAAAATCCAGCATGAAAAAAGCTAAGTCCTGTATCTTCAAGCAGGGCTAGATTATCTTGCAAACTAGTACCTAGTGGGATATTTAGGGCTTCTAGTACGTCTGAGCTCCCACTTTTGCTAGTCATAGCCTTGTTTCCATGTTTTGCAACCTTTACGCCCATACTTGCAAGTATAAAAGCAGAGGTAGTTGATATATTAATAGTCTTAAAGCCATCACCTCCGGTCCCAACAATATCAAGCATCTCACTATCATCAACAAAGGTCTTTGAATACCTTAAAATGCTACGTACAAAATAACTTAAAGATTCTTGATTTAAGGATTTTTCAGTGATTAAAACTAAAAGTGCTGCAAGTTGAATGGGTTCAAAATTTTCACTCATAATTAACTCACAAACTTCTTCAAAATCATCGCTTTCTAAGGCTACATTATCGCTTAATTTTTGCAAATAAGGCGTAAAATCTTTTATATTTTTTTCTTTTTTAATATCAGCATTTAAGAAATTTGCAAAAATTTTAAGTCCATATTCACTAAAATAGCTTTCTGGGTGAAATTGAACACCAAAATAAGGTAATTCTTTGTGTCTCATAGCCATTAAAACGCCGTCTTCACTATATGCTAAGGCCTGTAAGCACTCAGGTAGATCGCTAACTTCTAAGGAGTGATAACGCATTATAGAAAATTCTTTTATAAAATCTTTGAAAATTTCACTTTCGTTTATGATTTTTATTTTTGAATTTTGAGCGTGGGCAATTTGCTTTAAAACAGAAATTTTAGCCCCAAAACTAAGACCTAGGGCTTGGTGACCAAGGCAAATTCCAAGTACTGGAATATTAAGCCTTGCCTTAAAAATTTCAAGGCAAATTCCACTATCTTTTGGGTGTTTTGGACCGGGGCTTAAAATGATATGAGTAGGGTTTAAATGCCTTATCTCATCAAGGCTAATTTTATCATTTCTAACAACATAAATTTCATCCTTGCAAAGACTTTCAAGCATTGTTTTTACATTAAAAACAAAAGAATCATAATTATCTATAAGTAAAATCATTTTATCAACCTTTTTTCAAAACTAGCTACTAATGCCTTTCTTTTAGCACAAATTTCAGCATATTCTTTTTGAGGCACTGAACTAAGTACTATACCTGCCCCACTTCCAATATAAGCTTTATCATCTTTAAAAAATGCCGAACGAATAATTATAGCTAAAACAACGTCCTCGCTAAAATTTAAAAAGCCAACGGCCCCTCCATAAACGCCTCTGTCTATTTTTTCAAGCTCACTTATAATCTCAAGTGCCCTAATCTTAGGTGCCCCACTTAGAGTCCCTGCTGGAAAAATAGCAACTATTACATCAAAAATACTAACATCTTCTTTCATTTTTGCGTAAACATCGCTTACTATATGCATTACAAATTTGGTCCTAACTATGCTTAATAGATTATCCACCCTAGTTTTTGTACCAAATTTAGATATATCATTTCTTGCTAAATCAACTAGCATTTTATGTTCACTTAACTCCTTTTCATCGCTTAATAAATCCTTTTCAAGTGCCATTAAATCACTATTTTCATCCAAATTTCTGGTACCAGCAATAGGGGCTACAAAAATTTCCTTATTTTTAATGCTTAAAACAAGCTCAGGTGAAGCCCCAAGCACCACCCCATACTTACTAGGAAAATAAAACATATAAGCACTAGGATTTAACTTGCTTAATTCTTCATAATAATCAAAGGCGTTAAGATTATGCTTTATACAAAGGGTTTTTGATAATACAACTTGAAAAATATCCCCATTAATTAGATATTCTTTTGCCTTTTCTATCATCTTTATATAATCATTTTTTTCATCTTCAAGTTTACTTAAATACTCAAATTCTCCACCACTTTTTTCAAAGATATAATCATCGCTTAAATACTCAAAATACTTTTCATCTCCAAAGCTAAAAATCATCTTGCTTTCTTTTTCATAAACCAGATAAGCCCTAGCATTTGCAAATAAAAACAAAGGATATTCATAATTTTTTTGCCCACATTTTGGCAAGTCTTCAAATAAAGTAATAAAATTTGCACTAAAAACACCAAAAAACCCAGCATATTCACAAAGTTTTTCTCTACTAGCACACTCATAAAATTTAGCCTTAAAATCGCTAAATTCCATATCATTAGCATCTAAAAATTCACAATCAATGCCTATGATAGTTTTATTTAAATCCTGTGCAAGATAGGAATTTGGGTATCTTTGTAAAATTTGTCTATAATAAAAATTTGCTTCCTTACTAAGCATGATAAAACCTTTACTAAAAAATTAAAAAATAAAATGAAAATAAAAAGAAAATTAGAAACGCCAATAACGAAAGGTATAAATAAATAGAGTTAAAAAACGCATAAAAAACTGACTCATCGCTTACCTTTCTTAATTTAAGTGTCAAGGATTATAAGACAAAAAAAATAAATTTTTGTTTAAAAATTGTCAAATTTAAGTTTTAACTTTGATTAGTTAAATTTTTCATTATTTACAAATTTGCCATAAATTTAAACAGAAAATAAAAAATATCAATATTTTTTAAATAATCCTTTGATAAATTATTTAAAAAATGTTAGAATAATGACGATTTAAATTTATGAAAAGGAAATATTATGAAAAGTGCTAAAGAGACTATAAAAACAACTTGTAATGAATTGGGTCTTACGCAAAAAGAATTGGCCAAAACCATGGGAATAGCCGAAAATACAATAAGCCAATGGGCAAGGGGTGTTACAAGTTTACCTATATGGGCTATGAAAATGTTTGAACTTCTAATCATACAAAAAAGATTTAACATTATGCGTGAATTTTTCAACGATAAAATAAAATCTTAACAAAGCCCTTAACTTAGGGGCTTTTTCTTAAAAAACAACTCCTTTACTATAATCAATACAAGACTAAGATTAATAAACACATCAGCTAGATTAAAAATAGCAAAATTAAACCACTTATGCCAAAAAAACATATCTACAACCCCACCATGAATAAAGCGATCAAGCAAATTTGAAGAACCAGATGAGAGCATTATCCCAAAAGCGATTATATTATCTTGTAAAAATTTTTTTTGCCAAAAAAGATAAATAAAAAGGGCAACAACCAAGGCTAAATGCAAGTATTTTAAATAAGGCCCTAAAAAATCAAACATAGAAAAGGCTACTCCGTCATTTAAAACCAAGGTTAAATCTAAGAATTCACTATTAAATCTAAACCCTTTTAAGCTTAGAAATTTTAAGCCCTGGTCTAGTAAAAAAACTATTACAAAGCTTAAAAAAAATAAAAAATAAGATTTTTTATCTAAAATTTTAGCCATTTAAAGCTTTCTTAAAAAATTCACTAACCACTTTCATTTCTTTTTCTAAAAGCTTACTATCCTTTGCCTCAAGTAATAATCTAATCAAATTTTCAGTCCCTGAGTATCTAAATAAAGAATTAATGCCCTTTTTTTCTAAATCTTGCTTTAATTCCTTTAAGCCCTTGATTTTATTTAAATCCTTTTTTTCTGAAATTTTAAGATTAACTAAAAGCTGAGGATAAGGCTTAATTTGTGCTAAAATTGCACTTGCTGATTTTTTCTTTGTAAGCATTAAGGCACTAAATTGCAAAGCAGCTATCAAGCCATCCCCTGTCTTTGCATAATCACTAAAAATAATATGACCACTTTGTTCTCCACCAAAATTTCCCCCACAAGCCTTTAATTTTTCAAGCACATATTTATCGCCAACATTGCAAATTTCAAACCCGATACTATGTTTATGTAAAAATTCCTTTAAGGCCCCATTACTCATAACCGTAGTTACTACCTTTGAATTTAGACAATCTCTTTCTTTTAAGAAAAGTGCTAAAACACCAAGTAAGCTATCTCCATTTGCTACCACGCCTTTTTCATCAACTACCACAAGCCTATCAGCATCCCCATCAAAGGCAAAGCCAACATCTGCCCTGAGTTTTTTAACCTCTAAAGCCAAATTCATAGGATATAGTGCCCCACAATTATCATTTATATTTAAACCATTTGGCTCATCATTTATAACAATAACCTCGGCCCCAAGTTCTTTAAACACGGTAGGGGCTACTTTATAAGCAGCCCCATGTGCTACGTCCAAAACCACTCTTAAAGGCTTTAGGGTTAAATTTTTTGGAAAGGAATTTTTAATACAAACTATATAACGCCCTATAACATCATCAATACGTTTAGCCTGACCTATCTTATCCATAGAAACTTGAGAACTTTTTATAAGATTATCATTAAAATAAATTTCTTCAATCTTTTTTTCTTTATCTTCGCCCAGTTTATTGCCATCAGAATCAAAAAATTTAATGCCATTATCAAAATAAGGATTATGAGAAGCTGATATCATAATACCTGCATCACAACGCATATCCTCTGTTAAAAAAGCAATGGCAGGGGTTGGCATAGGACCTATTTGAATTACATTATAACCTATAGAAGTAAGCCCTGAAACAATGGCATTTTCTATCATATAACCACTTCTTCTTGTATCTTTTCCAACTAAAATATTATTAGTTACACGTTTATCCTTAAAATAAATTCCAGCAGCCATAGCCAAACGCATAGCTAAGAAAGAATCTAAAAATTCTCCAGCCTTACCTCTAACCCCATCAGTCCCAAAAAGTTTCATAATAAGCCTTTGTAAAATTTTAAATAAATTATAGCTAAAATAAATAACAAAAAATAATTGCCTTAAATTTGTTACTTATCTATACAAAAATTTATTTTAATGCGTATTTTTTGTAAAATTTTTTAAAAAATTTCTAATTAATAAACATTATTAATTAGATTTTATATAATTTCAAACTTTTATAATAAGGATTTGATATGAACGAAAAAATAAGGACTAGTTTTCCAAAAGAAAGCTTTGAAGAATTTATTAGAAAAAATGAGTTAAAGGCAAGTGAGTATTCTTACAAAATTAGTGATTTTTTTACGCATTATAGTGAGAATAATGATGGCAATTATATCTTACTTGATAAAGAAGAACTAGTAATGTTTGAACATGATAATTTTTTTGTCAATACAAATTTTAAGATTTATCAAGAATATGAGATTGAAATTTATAAAAAAGAAAATGAACCTGTGATTGATTTAAAATTTGTAAATATGGGAAATGTAACCATTGGGGCTGTGCTTAAAAAAAGTGAAAGACCTATTAAGCAAGATATAACACAATTTTTAAAGGATAGAATTTATAGGGCTATGGCAAATGCTGGCTTTTTGCTTGATTTTAGAATTTTTGATTTTCACAATAATATAAAGCTTTTAGGGGCTAAGTTTTTAAAAGATGGTATTATTGATAGAGATTATAGTTTACCTATTGCAAGAGGCGTTGCTAGTGTTGATGATACTGATGAAAAATTAATTTTGCATTATGAACAAATTTTAGAAGAAAAAAAGGGTAAGGATTTTTCTTATGCAAAAAAGGAATTTTCAAGCATTATAGAAAAAAATGAACTTGTTTTAGAATATAAAAAAATCATTGAAGGCAAGGATGGAAAAAATTTAAAATGCCAGTTTTTAAGTCATATTTCTTACTCGCCTCAATTAATTTTTAGCGTTAATGATGAACACTTCATTAAAGAAGAAAATTCAAGCAGTATAAAGTATTTTGCTAAGATTAATGGCTTTGTAAAAAATGAGAGTTTTTATTTTGATATAGTAAATAGCTTGGATATGAAAAATTTAAATCTCAAAAATACAGGCTCAGTTCTTGCAGGTGATAATAAAAAAGTATCCTTAAATATCCAAACCCTAAAAGAAGAAGATGGGATAAAAGATGGGATTGTGGTTGAAACTGAAAAGATAAATTTGCAAGGTTCAGTAGCCCAAAGCACGATTAGAAGTAAAAATGTAAATATAAACGGACAAACGCATTCAAAGTCTAAAATTTATGCAAAAAAGGCACAAATTTTTAATCACAAAGGCTATTTAGAAGCTGATACTGCCTTTGTAAATGTGGCTGAAAGATGCTTTATAAAGGCTAGGATTGCTGTTGTTAAAACTTGCATAAATTCTAATATTGAAGCAGAAAAAATTTATATTAAAAGTTTGCATTCTCAAAATACCATTAAATTTTTAAAAACTTGCATTATAGAACACTGCAAAGGGGAATCAAATACCTTTTCTTTTGATATGAATGTTTCTCAATCTTTTAAAAATAGTTTAGAAGAGTCATTTAGAGCTATTGAAACCTTTAAAAAGACAAATGTAGCCTTAAAAAAGGAGTTAGAATTTATTAAAAAAAGCCTGGCTGCTAGTAAGGAAAGTATGAGTAATATCTTAAAATCATACAAGCAATTAAGAGAAAATAATCAACCTGTACCTCAAAGCTTTGAAAGGCAGATTGTAAATTTTCAAGGGCTTATTAAAAGGGAAAAAGAACTTATTGAAATTCTAGGAAGTGGGGAGGAAAATGTAGATAAGCTTGGAGAACACTTGACAAAAATGCAAAAAATAGTGACCCAGGCGAAAGTAATAAATATAGACAATACTTGGGGAGATGGTTATAATAAGATTATTTTTAATATACCCTTTCCAAAAACTACACTTGCCCATACTTTAAGAGGAGAAGAAGATTGCACTAAGATTACCTTAAAAGAACAAAATGATTCTTATGTGCTAAATTTTGGACATGCCATGGATGAGAATGAGTTAAAGCCTTTTAACAAGCAAAAATATTTAGATTTTATTTATGAGTAGAGTCTAAATTTTAGCTTTAAATAAGCAATTAAGCCATTTTTAAAATGGCTTAATCTTATAAATTTACGCAAAAATAAATATCTATTAATATATTTATTTTTTGCAAAAAAATGCACATTATTAAAAAAATTAAATCCCTTAAATTTATAGTTATTTAATTTTATTTTTAGTTGATTAATCTTGTTATTTTTAGTATCTTTGATAAATTTCTCACATTTACCCTTATATCCCACATATATATGTGCTATTTCTGTTTTGTGGTACTCCAGCTTCTAATGAATTTATTATTGTAAAGTCAACAACATACCCAATTTTATTTAATGTAATTAATATTTTTTGTATAGTTTGACAATTATCATGGCTAATAAGATTTTTGACATTTTCTAATAATACATATTTAGGTTTTTTTCCTTAAGAATTCTTGCTATATCAAAAAAACAAGGTTCCTCTAATATCATCAAATCCCTTTTGTTTACCTGCAATACTAAATGATTGACATGTAAAACCAGCTACTAATAAATCATGGCTTGGGATATCTTTTTCGTCAATTTTTGTAATATCTCCATATAAATTTTTATTTGAAAAATTCGCAATATAAGATTGTCTTGCAAAAGAATTAATTTCTGATGCAAATACGATATCTGCTTTTATTTTTGCTTTTTTAAAGCCTTCTTCAAATCCACCAATCCCAGCAAATAAAGATACAACTCTTATTTTAGACATAAAGTTCTTTATTATTTATCTTTGTTATCTTCATCAACTCTTAATATAAGCTGAGAATTAATCTTGTCATAATAAACCTTAAATTTGCTTTTTCCTTTTACAATATCTAAATTTTCTAAGATACTTTTAGGCATACGAATTCGCATATCTTGCTGTAATACATAAGTATCAAGGTAAATTAAATCTTTATTTTTCATTTTTGTTTCCTAGACTATATTTAGTTTAATTATAGTCTAAATTTTAAATTTTGTCAAAGCAAAGATTATTTGCAATATTTAGCTAAAATTACTATTAAAATTTTTTTAAAGGATAAAATGTGAAAAAGGACTTAAAATATTATATGAATTTGCCTTATGAACTTATTATAACAAGTAAAGAGGGAAAGTATTTTGCTAGGTATAAGGATTTTCCTTTAAGCCTTAGTGCAAAGACAGAAAAAAAGGCTATTAAAAGGTTAAAAAATGCTTTTGCTAAAAGGCTTAAAATAATGCTTAAAAATAATGATTTTATAAAAGAACCTAGCAAAAAAGAAACAATACTTAAAAATCTTAATGAACTTTTTGTTTCTAGGGCTAAATTTTATGCCTTTTTTGATGAAAATATAGCAAAAATAAAGGGCGATATTTTTGATTTTGAAAACGCTGAGGCTTTAAATGTAAAAAAAGTTTATGAACGATTTTATCATTTTGATTATGCTATTAGAAAATTATTACCTAGTGTTTATAGTGCTTATGAGATTAAAGATAGTGATTTAAGTAAGGACTTTTAAGTCCTTACTCTCTAAATGAAAAATTTAAATTCTTAGCATCTTCTTCTATATTATCACCTATCTTATCGTCTGCCTTAAAGCCACCTCCAAAGGCTTTAATTACTTCAACAATAGCATTTGCCATATCGTAATTTGCACTAGCAAAGGAAATTCTAGCATTAAGTAAATTTCTTCTAGCATCTAAATATTCTATAAGTGGAATATTGCCATTTTCATAACGAATACTTGCTAGGTCATAAATTTTTTCTTGAGAACTTAGCAAGGTTTTATAATTTTCATAATTTTGCATACTTGTTTGTCTTTGGGCTAAGGCTAAACGCACTTCTGCAAAGGCAGTTCTAAGTATGTTTTCATAATTTAAAAAGGCCTCATCCTTTGCAAGTTTAGCTAAATTTACACTTTGCCAAATTTCACCCCATCTAAAAATAGGCAGGGTAAAGCTACCACCTATATTCCAGGTTTTGCTACCATCTTTTAATAAAAGGTCTAAATCATAGCTTTCAAAACCAAAAAGTCCTGTTATAGAAATGCTTGGCAAAAAGGCAGTTCTTGCCACACCTACAAGGTAATTTTGCTGTGTTAGTGTTTGTAAGGCTGCACCAATATCAGGTCTTTGAAGTAAAATTTCACTACTAATGCCCTCGGGCAAAGATAGGGAATATTTTGCAAATTTAGTATAATCTTGTTCATTATATAAAATATCATCTAAATCATCACTTCCTATTAAAATTTTAAGCACCTTTAAGTAATTTTCCTTAGTGGCAATGGCACTTGTATATTGAGCCCTTACGCTTTGTAATTCAGCCCTATTTTGTTCTAACTCATACTCATCAATGCTACCTGCTTCAAATTGAATTTCTTTTATCTCATAGGTTTGTGTATAAGCATCCAAAGTTTCTTTTAAGATATTCATATTTTCATAAGCATTTGCTAGGTTAAAATATCCTTGTACCACACTTGCAATAATAGACAAACGAGAGGCCTCATAGTCAAATTCACTAGCCCTTAGGGCTGCTTGTCCTGCAAAAAAGGAATCTCTATATTTACCCCATAAGTCAAGTTCATAACTCATTTGAAGACCTAGGATAAAATCATTGCCATATACAAAATTATTTGTTTGATTGCTTGGGGCATTTTTTGAAGTTTTAGCCCTAGTCCCACTTCCAGTAGCATCAATTTTAGGCAATAAATCGCTAAATTCAATACCAAGTTGCGCGGCTGCTTTTTCAAGGTTAATATAAGCAATACGCAAATCGGTATTATTTTTTAAGGCCTGTTCTACAAGTTTATTTAATTTTTCATCCTCAAAGCCTCTCCACCATTGTTTAGAAAGGCTTGTATTATCATCCTTTGCAGTGTAATTTGCCTCGGGTATTACTAATCTAGGCTTTAAAGAACAAGCCGTAAAAAACAAGGCAAAAATTAAAATTAAAATGTGTAACTTATTCATTTATTATTCCTTTTTTCTTATCAAGCCATTTATTAAAGGTTTCTAGTAGATAGAAAAATAAAGGTACAAAAAAGATTGCTATGGTAGATGCTGCTACTATGCCTCCAAGAAGTCCGGTACCAAGTGATTGGCGACTTGCCGCACCTGCCCCAGTTGCTACAACTAGTGGCACAATTCCAAGACCAAAGGCTAAGGAGGTCATAACAATAGGTCTAAATCTAAGTCTAGCAGCTTCTAAACTAGCATCAAATATGCTTTTTCCATCTCTTAAATGTGCCTCCATGGCAAATTCCACGATTAATATTGCATTTTTTGCCGAAAGTCCTATTAAGAGTAAGAGTCCAGTTTGCAAGTATACATCATTACTAAAATCCCTTAAATAAGTAAACAACAAAGACCCAAGCACCGCAAAAGGCACGGCCGTAATAACTGCTGCTGGCATAAGCCATCTTTCATATTGGGCTGCTAAGATTAAAAACACGAAAACAAGTCCTATAGCAAAGGCTATTTGCCCATCGCTTGAACTTGTTACTTCTTGATAAGCAGTACCTGACCAAGCAATAGTATAATCACTTCCTAAAACCTCACTTGACACCTCAGAGATTGCTTGAATGGCTTGACCTGAGGTATAACCAGTAGCAGGGTCGCCTTGTACGAGGGCAGCTGGGAAGAGATTAAATCTTTTAACATCATCAGGACCACTTGAAGTACTTAGTGTTAAAATTGCATCAAGAGGTATCATATTGCCATCACTTGATTTAACATAAATTTTATTTAAGGCATCTTGGGTATTTCTAAAATCACCCTTAGCCCTAACATTTACTTGGAAATTCTTTCCATACATTGAAAAGTCATTTACATAATAAGTTCCTATAGTAGAAGCAACCGTTGTAAAGACATCTTGCATAGTAAGATTATAAAATTTAAGTTTATCTCTATCAATTTCTAGTTTATATTGAGGATAACTTGTATCAAGCGTTGTACGCACATTAGAAAGTTCTGGTCTAGCCCTTGCTACTTGGACTAACTCATTTACATCAAGTTGAATCTCATTATAAGTTTTACCACTACGATTTTGCACATACATATCAAAGCCACCTGTTATACTAAGACCTTGAATTGGTGGTGGGTTAATGAAAAAGGTTTGACCTTCCGTATTATAAGCATATTTTCTATTATAAGAATTTGTAACATCAAAGGCGGTTTCTTTTCTATTTTTTATATCTTTAAGATTAACAAAGGCAACCCCTGAATTTTCTTTTAAAGATGAAGTTAATATATCCCAACCTATCATAGCCATACTATCTTTAATTACGGGGTCTTGTTTAAATACCCCGTCCATTTTATCTATATAATCAACCGTTCTATTTAGTGACGAACCTGCTTGTAAATTTGTAATGGCTATAAATACACTCTGATCTTCCACAGGCACTAATGAGGTAGGAATTTTTGTATATAAAAAAACGGTTGCTACTATAAAGATAAAAAATAATATAACAAATAATTTTAATCTATGCAAAACATAACGAACCCCATTTACAAAGACCTCTGTCGACCAATCAAAAAAGGCGTTAAATTTTTCCACAAATTTAAAGGGTGATTCATGAGTTCTTCTTAGATACATAGCACAAAGTGAAGGCGTTAGGGTAAGTGCCACAAAGCCTGATATTGACACTGAAACAGCTAGAGTTAGGGCAAATTGTTTTTGAATTTCGCCAACAAAGCCTGAGTTAAAGGACACAGGAATAAACACAGCACAAAGTACTAAAACTATAGAAACAACAGGTGAGGTCATTTCTTTCATGGATTGAATGGCCGCATCTTTTATGGATATATCTTTGTTTTGGTGAATGATTCTATCTATGTTTTCCACAACTATAATTGCATCATCAACAACTATACCAATAGCCAAAATCAAAGCAAAAAGGGTAAGTAAATTTATAGAAAAGCCTAAGGCATAAAGTCCTGCAAAGGTCCCTATAATAGAAACAGGCACGGCTATCATAGGGATAATGGTAGAACGAAAATTCTTTAAGAACATATACATAACCAAAATAACTAAAACTAGGGCTTCAAAAAAGGTTTTTACCACCTCTTTTATAGAATCTATGATAAAGGTAGTAGTATCATAAGGAATTCTATATATTAAGCCTTCTGGAAAGGTTTTTGAAAGTTCTTCCATTTTTTCACTTACAAGCCTTGCTGTTTCAATTGAATTTGCACCAGATTGTAAATTTATGATAATAGGCACAGCATCCCCACCTGTATCTCTACCTTGAGAAACATATTGTTTAGACCCTATCTCTACTTCTGAAACATCCTTTAATCTTAAAAAAGAACCATCACTATTTACTCTTAAAATTACATTTTCAAATTCCTCAACCGTTCTAAGTTGCCCTTGCATAGTGATTTGATAAACATAAGGAGACTTATTAATTACAGGCTCTTCTCCTATCTTACCTGTGGCATATTGCATATTTTGGTCATCAATTGCACTAAGCACTTCATTAGCTGTGATTTGATATTTATTTAATAAGTCAGGGTCAAGCCATACACGCATAGAATAGTCTTTATTACCAATTGCTGTAGCATCACCAACACCTGGAACGCGTTTTAAGTCATCTAAGACATTTAAAACTATATAATTATAAACTTCTGTTGAATTCATACTTCCATCAGTTGAAACTAAGGTTAGGGCCTCAAGTGTAGTTGAACTTGCCTTTCTAACCGTAACACCTAGTCTTTTTACCTCTTCTGGTAGTTTAGAACTAGCATTTGAAACGCGATTATTAACATCTATTGTAGCTTGGTCAGGGTCCGTTCCTATCCTAAAATAAACAGTCATTCTCATAGTACCAGCACTTGCTGTAGTTTCCATGTAAATCATATTATCCACGCCGTTAATTTGTTCTTCAAGTGGCGTAGCAACGGTTGTTGCAATGGTTGCAGCATCAGCACCTGTATAAGTAGCACTAACACTAACTGTTGGAGGGGTTAGTGAGGGGTATTGTTCTATAGGTAAGGATATTAAAGACATAGCACCTGCTAGCGTGATTATAATAGAAATAACACAAGCTAAAACAGGTCTTTCTATAAAAAATTTAGAAAACATTGCTAGCTCCTAATTTGTCTCGTTATTTTCACTAGCAATCTCACTAGCTATATGGGCTTGAATATTTTCTTCTTGTGCTCCAAGTTCTCTAACAGGACTTCCAGCACCGATTTTTTTGAAATTATCAATTATAACCTTATCACCTTCATTTATACCACTTTCAATAATCACGTAATCACTTGTTTGATAACTTACCTTAACAACATTCTTTTTAACCGTGCTTTCTTCGGAGATAGTATAAAGATAATTTTCTTTTTGGTCCTGCATCAAAGCAATGCGTGGAATTTTAAAACCACCCTTTTGTATAAAACCATCACTTGCAAGAGTTACAAAGGTACCTGGTAATAAAACAGAATTTGAATTATCAAACACGGCCTTAGCTTTTACAGAACCACTTTTTAAATCAATAACTGAATCAATAAAATAAAGCTCGCCTTCATATTCTCTTTCAGC
This sequence comes from Campylobacter sp. LR291e, assembly GCF_008633915.1. Classification (GTDB taxonomy): domain Bacteria; phylum Campylobacterota; class Campylobacteria; order Campylobacterales; family Campylobacteraceae; genus Campylobacter_D. Next base: position 53,753 of record NZ_VJNV01000022.1, read on the forward strand.
CGTTTTAAAAGAAACCTTATAATTTTGCAAATCCCATCTTCCATTTTGCAAATTTCTTTCTATATTTAATTTATTTGTATCAGAAATGTAAAAATCAGCATAGATAGGGTTTAAATTCGTAACCCTAACTAAATCAGTACTAGATGCTATTACATAATCGCCCACATTAATTAAGGCATCGCCTACCATGCCATCAAAGGGTGCTTTTATCTCAGTATAATCTAAGTCAATCTTAGCATTTGAAACATCAGCCCTAGCACTTTCAAGCGTAGCTTTAGTGCTTTTATAGGTTGCAAGGCTTGTGTCAAAATCCTTTTGAGATATAGCATTTTTAGCAATTAAAATTTTATTTCTTTCGTGGTCTTTTTCAGCATTGTCAAAATCAGCCCTAGCTTGTAAGGCCTTACCCCAGGCTGCATCAACTGCTGCTTTGTATTTGTAAGGTTCTATTAAAAAGAGTTTATCCCCTTTTTTTACATAGTCACCCGCCTTAAAATATTTTTCCATTATGACCCCATTAACTTGAGGTTTTATCACTACATCATAATCACTTACTAACTGGGCTGGATATTCAAATTTTAAAGGTAAATCCTCAGGTATAGCAATTACTATGTTAACTCCTTGTGGTGGCAAAGCTTGTGGGGCTGGTTTTTCACAAGCTGTTATTAATAAGGTTGCAAGTAGTGTAAAGCATATATTTTTATTTACAAAGTTCATTTTTTTACCTTTCTGTTTTTAAAATTTTATATTTTAGTATTTGTAATTTAACGATTGTTTTATAAACCTTCTAAGTCCCTTAAAACTTCGATTTGTTAAAAAAGTAATTGTTATTACTAAATTAAAAAAATGTAGTTTACATAAATTTGGTTAATATAATGGTTAATGAAAAAAATTATTTTAAATTTTTTATACCACTTAAAAAAATTTCAACTACAAGTTTTACGCGTTTTTTTTGTTCTTGTTTACTTAAAAGCTTTTTATCCATTAATACGCTTAAATTATAATTTGGGTCCTTTATCATAGTACAAAATAACTCAGCTAACTCAAGCGCATTTTCACTTAAAAATTTACTATCTTGTTGTTTAAAATAATTTGCTAAAAGCTGGTCTATGAATTTAGACCTATTTTTGTTAAACCAAGTAGCTATTAATTTATCCTTGCTATAAACTTGCGAGTAAATTATCTTACCAAGCGTAATAGTATTGTTATCATTAAAAATTTGTATAAAGGCTAATCCAAAACGATACAAAATATCCTTTAAATCATTATTTTTTATCTTTGCTAAATGCTTTGTAACATTCTCAAAATGCTTTGTAGTTCTTTCTTCTAGTATAACTAAAAATAAGTCCTTTTTGTTTTTGTAAGTATTATAAATATTAGAATAAGAACCACCCGATAACTTAATAATATCGTTAATACTAGTTTTCTCATAACCCTTGGTTAAAAATAACTCAAGGGCTACTTCTTTAATCTTTTCTTGCCTAGCTATTGCCTTTGGCGTTGGAGTTTTATTTTTTTTCATCTTTAAACTTGTCAAATTCGGTATTTTTAGGATAAGAAAAAATACTTTCTCTAAACACAACTATATTTTCATCATCAACTGCGTAAGCCCTTATGTGTAAAGGAATGATAGTATCTTTTTTATCATCATTTGCAAGTTTTTTTGTAGCCCTTAGGGTTACTACTTTTTTAGTATTTGCACCTGCTTTTAAGGTAAATGGCTTACTAGGACTTACTATTTCAATCCCACCTTCAATGCCTTCTAAAATGGCTTCAAAATAATACTGGTGGTCTTTATTATCAGTATTTTGGAATAAGAAAGTATAAGCATTAATTACTTCTAATTTATCATTTTTCTTTTCTATGTGATATAGTTCAGTAGCCCTATTTATGTTTAAAAGCATATGCTCTTTTTTCGTACTTGCAATCAATAAGCCTATAAAAACTATACTTAAAACTACCACATAAGCAATGGTTCTAAATCTAAAATAATTTACCTTTTGCCTTGTTTCAATGGACTTTGCACTGGTCCAATTTATCAAAGAAGGTCTATTAAATTTAAGTTGAATTTTAGAACAAGCATCAGCACATTCTAAGCAGTTAATACATTCCAGTTGCATACCCTTTCTTATATCAATATGTGTTGGACACACGCTAACACAGGCCTCGCAACCTATACATTCTCCTTGAGGCGGCTTTTTATGTAATTTTGTATGCCCATCATAAATAACCCCTCCTCTTTTTTCATCATAAATTACTTGAATGGTATCATGGTCAAACATTACAGATTGTATTCTTGCATAAGGACACACATAAATACAAAATTTTTCTTGCAAATACATAATATCAAAGCTTAAAAACAAAGATGCAAAAAAGATAATCCCTATTAAAAGCATATGTTCGCCCGGATTTTGAATATAAGCAAAAAAATCTTCTGGTGGTATAAAATACCATAATAAATTACTCACTGCTATAATAGAAACGCAGTAAAACAAAATACCAGCTATAAATTTCTTAACAAATTGTCCTTGAAATTCCTTTTGTTTATCCTTAATATTTTTTCTAATTTTAAGTAGTTTAGTTTGGATAATATCCCTATAAATAACGCGAAAAATTGTCTGTGGACAGGACCACGCACACCAAATTCTACCAGCTAATGTTGTTATAAAAAATATTGTTAAAAATAAAAGTATCAACAAAAACGGCATTAAGTAAAGTTCTTGAGTATCAAAGGCTACAAAAAATAAATTTAATTTTTTGTGGTCAAAACTAAGTAAAAAGAAATGGTTTTTATTAACTCTAATAAAGGGCAAGGCAAAAATAACAATAGTAGCAAGTATATAAAAAATATACCTTTTATTTGTATAATTAGTAATACAGGCTTTCATAAGCACTCCTTCTCATTTTTTGTGATATTAATACTAAAAAAATAAAATAAGACTTAAATAGTGTTAAAATATCAAAAAAAAAAAAAAAAACTACACGATTATACACTTTTTAGGCTTAAACTTAAATTCATATTTTTATAATATAATTTAGCTTTTACAAAATTTATACAGAAAGGTGGTGAGGATAGTGCCAGGTATCAAGGTGCATCCTAATGAAAGTTTTGACGAGGCTTATCGTAAATTTAAAAAGCAAGTAGATAGGAATCTTGTAGTTACAGAAGTAAGGGCAAGACGTTTTTTTGAGCCTATGACTGAAATTCGTAAAAAACAAAAAATTTCAGCTCGTAAAAAAATGCTTAAAAGACTTTATCTGCTAAGACGTTACGAATCAAGACTCTAAAATTAAGCCCTTTTTTAAGGGCTTTTTATTCTTATAATTTAAAAAATATTTTTAATCTTTGCATTTATTTTTTTTTGCTAGAATTTAACAATTTTGAAATTTAGGAAAAAATATGAATAAACATATCAAAAAAATTATTCAAATTAGTATGTTAGGTGGCATTGCTGCTATTAGTGGTGGTGTTTTAACAGCTTGTAGTACAGAAGAAAATGTCCAACAAGCACAACAAGGTGCCTTTGTGATAATAGAAGAAATAGCCCCAAATCAATACAAAATAAAAGACCAATTTCCAAGCGATGAAACAAGGGTAGTTTTAAAGCAACTTGATGGCAGTGAAAGGGTATTAAGTAAACAAGAAATGGATGCTTTGATAAAAGAAGAAGCAGCTAGGATTGACAATAACACCTCGGCTTTAATAAGCGATAATGCCCAATTAAGTAGCGGAGGTTTAAGCTTAGGCGAAACCTTACTAGCTAGTGCAGCTGGTGCTATTTTAGGTAGCTGGATAGGTTCAAAGCTTTTTAATAATCAAAATTTTGCGAATCAACAAAGAGGGGCTTTTTCAAATCAAAGTGCCTATCAAAGAAGTGTAAATAGCTTTAATAATGCAGGTGCTAAAAGTAGCACAAAATCAGGCTTTTTTGGTGGAGGTTCAAAAAGTTCGTCCTCGTCTTCTTTTGGTTCTTAAAGGTCAATAAAATGAAATTTTTAGAACTTGAAAAATTACAAAAAGATTATTTAGAAAATATGGGCTTTTCTTGGCATACTGATACAGATGGAAGTGATTATATAGATAATAACTTAGTTTGCGTTAGTCACAAAGAAGCAAATGCGTATTATGAGGCCGCTAATGAACTTTATGATATGTTTGTAAATGCAGCACAAAATGTAATTGATAATAATAGATTTTCAGAACTTAATATCCCTTTTAATTTAATTGATGCTATTAAAATGAGCTGGGAAAATGATGTGCACTGGCACTTATATGGTCGTTTTGATTTTGCAGGTGGGCTTGATAATGAGCCTATAAAATTAATTGAATTTAACGCTGATACGCCTACTTCTTTATTTGAAAGTGCTATTTTACAATGGGCGATTTTAAAACAAAATAATCTTGATGAAAGTGCTCAATTTAATAATATTTACGAAGCCTTAATGGATAATTTTAAAAGATTAATTAGCCTAGAAGAAAATGTCGAAAATTTTGAAGAACTTTATAGGGGTTGGAAAATTCTTTTTTCAAGCATAGCAGGCAATAAAGAAGAAGAACTTACCACTAAGCTTTTACAACATATAGCCATTGAAAGTGGCTTTAAAACGAGTTTTGCTTATGTTGATGAGGTGGATTTTTCAGAGAATGGAATTTTTAAAAATAATGAGAATTTTGAATACTGGTTTAAGCTTATCCCTTGGGAAGATATAGCTATAGAAGAAGGCGAATTAGCCATGCTTTTAACTCAAATAATGCGTAATCAAAAGGCTATTATTTTAAATCCAGCATATACCTTGCTTTTTCAAAGTAAGGGCATAATGAAAATTTTATGGGAACTTTACCCAAATCACCCCTTATTGCTTGAAACAAGCTTTGAACCATTACAAGGTGATTATGTAAAAAAGCCTTTTTTTGGCAGAGAAGGGGCAAATATTAGCATAGTTAAAAATAAAAAAATAGTGCATGAAAATATCGGCCCGTATGGCAATAATCCTTGCATTTATCAAGCCTTAGCTACTTTTAATACTCACAAGGATAATTTTTATCAAGCTGGAGTATTTTTTGCCTTTGAAGGCTGTGGTTTAGGCTTTAGAAAGGGTGGGACGATTATTGATAATGTTTCAAAATTTGTAGGACATATTATAAAGGAGAATTAATGAAAATTGTATGTTTAGATGCGGCAACCTTGGGAAATTATGATTTAAGTGTGTTTCAAAATTTTGGCGAGTTTATTAGCTATCAAACAACGCCAAAAGATAAGGTTATAGAAAGATTGCAAGGGGCAGATGTAGCCATGGTTAATAAGATTATCATGGATAAAGAAGTGCTTAGCAATACAAATTTAAAGCTTATTTTAGAAACTGCAACAGGGGTTAATAATATAGACTTAGAATATGCAAAAGAAAAAAATATTATAGTAAAAAATGCAGCTGGTTATTCTACAAAAAGCGTAGTACAGCACACTTTTGCTTTGATTTTTGCCTTTTTAAATCAAATAGTTTATTATGATAAATGGGTAAAGGATGGCAATTGGACTAGGAGTGAAATTTTTACTGATTATAGTGCTATATTAACCTCTATTCAAGCTAAAAATTATGGTATCATAGGACTTGGGACTATAGGAAAAGAAGTAGCAAAAATCGCAAGTGCCTTTGGGGCAAATCTTTGCTATTATTCAACAAGTGGAAAAAATAACGATTCAAATTATAATCAAGTTAATCTTGAAGAATTGCTTGAAACTTGTGATGTTATAAGTATACACGCACCCTTAAATGAAAATACTAAAAATCTTTTAAAAGAAAAAGAATTAATGCTTTTAAAAGAAAATGCTATACTTATAAATATGGGGCGAGGTGGCATTATAAATGAAGAGGACTTAGCTAAGGTTATAGATAAGAAAAATATAAGAGTTGGACTTGATGTGCTAGAAAAAGAACCTATGATAGCAAATCACCCACTTTTAAGCATTAAAAATAAACAAAATTTAATCATAACCCCTCATGTTGCTTGGGCTAGCACAGAAGCTGTGGAGGCCTTAATGAAAATTGTTTATACTAATCTTTTAGAATGGGTAGCAAATGGCAAGTGAACATAGTTTTGATATAAGTGCTAGTGTTGATTTACAAGAGCTTAAAAACGCCCTTGAACAAGCAAAAAAAGAAGTTGAAAATCGCTACGATTTAAAGGGCGTAAAGACTGAGTTTTTACTTGATGAAAAGCAAAATATCTTTAAATTAAGAAGTTCAAGCGAGACTAAGCTTGAAATTTTAAAGGATATTTTAATATCTAAGCTTATTAAAAGAGGTTTAAATTCAAATGCTATTAAAGAACTTTCAAAGGAAAGTGGGGCTATGTTTTCTTTAAATTTAAAGGTAAACTCAAGCATAGATAGCGAGAATGCAAAAAAGATTAATAAGACTATAAAAGATAGTAAATTAAAGGTAAATTCTAGCATTAGAGGGGATGAAATTCGCGTTGTAGCTAAGCAAATTGATGACTTGCAAGCTGTAATTAGCCTTGTTAAAGGCTTAAATTTAGAATTAACACTAAGTTTTAAAAACCTAAAATGAAAAAAAAATTTATCTTTTTATGCTTGATATTTATAGGGCTTTTTTTAAATGCTTGTGCTAGTAAGAATGAAAATTTTACTTCACAAAGCGTTTCTATTTTTATTTTTTCACCTAACATTAGGCTAAATGATAATGGTTTTTTAAAGCAAGATAAACAAAAAATACATTTAGAAGTATATAAATTTGGCAGGGCCTTTTTTGAATTAAATATAAGTGATAAAATTTGTACAAGTGGCGTTTGTTATGATAAAACTAGCTTTAATAAGAAATTTTTTAAAAATGTTTATTATGATGAGTTTTTAGAGGATATTTTGCTTTTAAAACCTTTATTTAATGGTAAGAATTTAACTAATACAGATTGTGGTTTTTATCAAAATTTAATCTCTAAAAATTATGAAATTTTATATGAAAAATGTGACGAGGGCATTAATTTTAGGGATAATATCTCACACACTAGCATTCGTTTGCTTTATATTTAGGAAAGATTATGCAAGATTTTAGGGAATTTTTAACAATGAGCGTTGAAAAAACAAAAATTTTCAAGGAGCTTAAATGTTCTAAAAATGAGGGTTTGATACTTCAAGAACTTTGTAAAAATTATGTCAATGCAAATCCAAGCGTAAATACCTCTTCCTTGCTTAGTACAGCCTTTAAAAATAAAAATTATGAATTCTTAGATTATTTACAAGATGTTAAAAATTTAATCGCAAGAGGTTTTATAGTGCAAAGTTCTGGCTTTTTAAAAGCTATTAATTCTAATAAAATTCAAAATTCAAAATTAAGTCTTTTGCAAAATGATTTAAGTTTAAGTGAGTATTTTTTGGAATTTTTAGAAAATAAGCCTAGAATCAGCCTTGATAAAACCGAAGCTTATACTGATTTTTTAGAATATTTAAAGGACGAATTTACTAGGATTGAATTTTATGAAAAACTAAGCTTTATGAAGTCAAATTCCTATAATATAGAGCTTAAAAAAGAGATTGCTAATTTTGAAAAATACATAAAAACTCGCCTTAAAAAAAGTAAATTTTACAATGTTTTAAACGCTATTTTTAAAGAATATGCCTTAGAAAAAAAAGAACAAATCATTTTCATAGCCCTTTTAAAAGAAGAATATACCCTAAGCGATGAAAATTCAAGCAATAGGGAGTTAAATTCGCTTTTATCTTTGATAAGTGAAAACGAGCTTGATTTAAGGCAAAATAAAAAATTCTTAGATGAGGGCTCAAAGCTTATAGATAATGGATTAATTGAAGGCGATGAGTTTTTTAGTAATTTCGGGCAGATTAATAAAAGCTTTTTTATAAGCGATGATATTTTGCAAAGAATTATTAATGTTAGGGGTAAGCAAAGTGCTAAGATTAAGCTTGAAAATGCTATTAAAGAACAAGATATTTTTGAGTTAATTGAACCAAGCACAGATATAAAAGATGTAATCATGCCTGAAAATACGCAAATACTGCTTGCAAATATCTTAAAACAACAAGATAAAAAGGTGCTCGAAAGGCTAAATTCTTGGGGTATTAAGACAAATAAAAATATAGAAGCAAAGATTATTTTTTATGGACCTGCAGGAACGGGTAAGACAATGTCAGCACTAAGCATAGCAAAATCAATGAAAAAAGCCGTTTTAAGCTTTGATTGTTCTAAAATTTTAAGTAAGTGGGTTGGAGAAAGCGAACAAAATGTGCGTAAGATTTTTGATACCTATAAACATGTTTGTAATTCTTGTAAACAAAGTCCTATTTTACTTTTAAACGAGGCAGACCAGTTTTTAAGCACTAGGATTAGTGGGGGTAGTGGTAGCGATAAGATGCATAATCAAATGCAAAATATTTTCTTAGAACAAATAGAAAGATTTAATGGGGTTTTAATAGCCACTACAAATTTTTTAGAAAGCTTTGATAGTGCGTTTTCAAGACGTTTTGACTATAAAATAGAATTTAAAAAGCCTGAATTTAAAGACAGGCTTAAAATGTGGCAAAAATTTTTACCAAAAAATGTGGAATTTGACGAGGAATTTAACTTAAAAACACTTGCAAATTATGAGTTAAGTGGGGCTCAAATTTTAATGGTTATTAAAAACACTGCCTTAAGGGCTGCAGTTTCAAAGGAGGGTAAATTTTTAATGCAAGATTTTTTAGATAGCATTAGAAAAGAACTTGACTCAAGCTTTGATAAAAGCAAGATTGTAGGCTTTTGATATGAAAAATATTTGCATTATACCTGCACGTGGTGGTTCAAAAAGAATTCCAAGAAAAAATATTATAGATTTTTGTGGCAAGCCCTTACTTGCTTATAGCGTTGAAAATGCTTTAAATTCTAAGATTTTTGACGAGATCTTTGTAAGTAGTGATGATGATGAAATTTTACAAACTGGTATTAAATTTGGAGCAAAGGCACTTTTAAGGGATGAGAATTTAAGTGATGATTATACTACTTCTTCTCAGGTGATTAAAGAAAACATTAAAAAGCTTATAGAAAGTGGCGAAAATTTAGACTCTGTGTGTTGTCTATACGCAACTGCTCCATTAATAAACGCTGATATTTTAAAAAAGGCTTTTGAAAGATTTAAGGAAAATAAAAGCAAGTTTTTATTTGCAGCAACTGAGTTTGATTATCCTATACAAAGGGCTTTTAAGCTTGATGAGAACTTTCAAGTTTCTATGTTTGATGAAAGATATTATAACTCCCGCTCACAAGATTTAACTAAGGCATACCATGATAGTGGGGCTTTTTATTTTGGAAAGGCTAGTGAGTGGTTAAGTGAAAATATAATGTTTAGACCACATTCTAGCGTATTTTTATTGCCTAAAAAATTAGTTTGTGATATAGATACCATGCAAGATTTAGAATTTGCAAAATTGCTTTATAAGGCAAATTATGAAAACATTAATTAGGGTGGATAGTTCTTCAAAAATAGGCTTTGGGCATATTAAAAGGTGCCTTGTTTTAGCTAAACAATATAGCGAGGTTAGCTTTGCTTGTCTTGATCTAGAAGGGGCATTAATTGAAGAAATTCCTTACGAGATCTTTATACTTGAAAATGAAAGCATTTTTGAACTTATAAATTTAATAAAGGCTGAAAAATTTGAGTTTTTGATTATAGATAATTATAATATTAGTGCAAATGATGAAAAGCTTATAAAGCTTGAAACGGGCGTTAAAATTTTAAGCTTTGATGATACCATAAAAGAACATTTTTGCGATATTTTATTAAATGTAAATGCCTTTGCAAAGGCAAGTGATTATGATGGACTAGTACCCTTTAAATGTGAAAGAAGATGCGGTTTTTCCTATGCCTTGTTTAGAGATGAATTTTATGAAGAGGTAAAGAAAAAAAGAAAGAAAATTTATGATTTTTTTATTTGCTTAGGAGGCACTGACATTAAAAATCTAAGCATACAAATAGCCCAAGACCTGCCCCAAGATAAAAAAATCGCCATTGCTACAAGTAGTTCAAATGCTCATTTAAAAGGGCTTAGAAGATTTGCAAATGAAAATGAAAATATAAGCTTATTTGTAAATTATGACAATATCGCAAAGCTTATGCATGAAAGTAAAAAGCTTATTATAAGTGCAAGTTCTTTGGTAAATGAGGCCTTACTTTTAAAGGCAAATTTTAAGGCTATTTGTTATGTGGATAATCAATTGCCAACTGCAAACTGGCTTGTTCAAAAGGGCATTGAGGTGGAGTTTATACAATGATATTTTTAAAGGATTTTACTAAGCTTAATAGGGCTGAACTTTATCTTGTGTTAATGTTTAGGAATGATAAAAAAATCGCCTCTTTTATGCATACAAAAGAAATTTCTTTAAAAACTCACTTAGAATTTATTGAAAATTTAAAAAATGATAAAAGCAAAAAATATTTTTTAGTCTTTGATGATGATGAAATTTTAGGCGTTATTGATTTTGTAAATATAAATAAGCAAAGTTGTGAATTTGGTATGTATCAAAATCCTTATTTAAAGGGCTTTGGGACTATTTTAATGAAAGAGATTAAAAAATATGCCTTTGAAAATTTAGGATTAAAAAATTTAAATGCTAGGGTGTTTAAGGACAATGAAAGGGCTTTAACACTTTATTTAAAGCATGGTTTTAAGATTATAAAAAAGGATGAAAATATGATTTATCTTAGCTTAAATGGGGGGGGTTAGCTTAATTTACGAGAGGCTTGCCTCGTGAAAATAGCTATATTAACTAGTAAAAATCAATGGTTTATACCCTTTGCTAAAAAATTAAATAAAAAGATTAAAGATAGTAAGCTTTTTTATTCGCATGATGATATAAAAGATTACGACATAGTTTTTATACTAAGTTATCATAAGATTATAGATAAAAAAACCTTATTGAAAAATAAAGAAAATGTAGTAATTCACGCTTCAAATTTACCTGCCTTTAAGGGCTTTGCCCCTATGTTTTATCAAATACTTAAAAATTATAAAAATATAGTTTTTTCTTGTTTAAAGGCTGATATAAATGTTGATAGTGGGGATATTTATTTTAAAAAGACCCTGCGTTTAAAGGGCGATGAGTTATATGATGAGTTAAGGACAAAGCAAGGGGAATTTGTAATAAAACTTTGTCTTCATTTTTTAAAACTTTATCCAAATTTTAAGCTTAAAAAGCAAAATGGGGTTGAGAGTTTTTGCAAGAAAAGAAATCCAAAAGATAGCGAACTTAACATTAAAAAAAGTATAAATTCGCAATTTAATCTACTTAGAATTTGTTCTAATGAAGAATTCCCAGCCTTTTTTTACAAAAATGGAAAGAAGTATATTTTAAAAATTTATCGCCAAGATTGAAATTTGAAAATATCAAAAAAAAACCTTTTAAATTTTAGCTAAAATTATGGATTAAATAATTATAATTTTAGCTATACAAAAAAGGGTTATTTTATGAAATTTACAAAGTCACAAAAGCAAATTTTTGATAAGAATCTTAATAATTTATTAAATGAGAATTTAAAAATCTCACTTCAAAATATAAAATCAAGCTCCTATAAAGTAGTTATAGGCGAAGATTCGCTTGATATAAATTTAAAAAAGGGTGATGATTTTTTATATGATAATGCCTTACAAGAAACACTTTCAATGCAGCAAATTTACAAGCAAAAATATATTTTTTACCCTGTTTTATACTTTTTTGGCTTTGGCAATGGAATTTTATTTAAATTGCTTTTGCAAAATAAGTACTTAAAGCATATCATAGTTTTTGAACAAGACATAGAGATTATTTGGACAATCTTTCATTTGGTGGATTTTAGTAAGGAGTTAAAGGATGACAAAATCATACTTTTTGATATCAATCATAGCGATACTAATTCTTTTGTCTTAACTACCTTATTTAGAAGTATCCCTATGCGTTATTTTTTAAGGGTATATTTTTTAGAACTTAGCTCAAAATACTATGAAAAAAAATTTCATCAAGAAATTCTTGATTTTAATAAAAAAATAGCAGAAATAATCCATTATGTTATATTAAATCAAGGAAATGATTCTAATGACGCCCTAATAGGCATAAATCAATTAGTTTATAATCTTGATAAAATGATAACTCATCCAAGCCATGAAAGCTTGATTAAAACAAGAAAGGTTAGTGGTAATCAAACAGCCATTCTCATAGCAACAGGTCCTAGTTTGGTAAAACAGCTTCCTTTACTTAAAGAAGTTCAAAACAAGGCAGTTTTATTTGTAGCAGATAGTGCTTATCCTATACTTTATAAGCATGGAATAAGACCTGATTATGTTTTATCCTTAGAAAGAGTTGTTGCAACTGCAAGATATTTTGACAATGATTTTAAGGAATTTGATAAGGATATAGTCTTTATATTCTCACATTTAATCCATAAACAAAGCATAGAAAATTTAGAAAAAAATAATAGAAATTATATTTTAGCATTAAGACAACTAAGCTTTTCTGATAGCTTAGGGCTTAATCATTTTGGATACTTAAACTCAGGTCAAAGCGTAGCCCATTTATCCTTTGGTCTAGCTTGTATGTTAAATTTTAAAAATATCATTTTAATAGGGCAGGATTTAGCATTTTCAAGCGATGATGGAAGCACCCATGCTAGTGGACATGTTTATGGTAATTATGGTGGCTATACTGGCAAAGAACACGAGATAGATTATAGCTTAAAGGTAAAGGCCTATGGTGGCAAGGGAGAAGTTTCTACAAGAAATGCTTGGAATATCTTTCGTATAACCCTACAAGAACACATAGTACAAAGTAAATATTTTGGCATTACAACTTATAATTGCACAGAAGGTGGAGCACGTATTGAAGAGTGCATTGAAGAGCCTTTTTTACAAGTATGCAACAAGCTTTTAAAGGATGATTTAGTTAAGGGGGGGGGCTTAACACCTTTTTGTCTAGCTAAACAAAATGAGTTTTTACTTAGGGCTTATGCTAGAATCTTTAAAAATTTAAGTATAGCACAAGATATTAAAAAGCAAATTATCCAAATTAAAAATAGTATCATAAATTCCTTAAATAACATAAATAACGCAAATGAAGAAGAGAAAAAATTTATCTTTGAGTATAGTTTTAATGAGATAGATAAGCTTAAAAAAATAATAGTAGATGAGTCTTGTTTATCAGATATGTTTCAAGCCTTGTTTTATCAAAATGAATTAAATATGGCTAAACTGTATGTTTTTAATCCACAAAATGAAGCAGAGATCATGCAAAAAAAGATTTTTTGGATTAATACGCATTTAAATTATTTTGATGAAATTTATGGGCACTTAAATGTTATGCAAAATAGCGTTTTTGAAAATTTAACCCCTCTTGAAAATATCATAAAAGAAAGAAAGCTTAGCAAATACAGAGATAAAATTTTCAATAAATTAGCTTTAAAATTACAAGGTTAAGCATGGAAAAAAGGCATTTTTTTGTAATAGGTGGAGGAAGTTTACAAGCTGATTTGATTTTATTGGCCAAGAAAGAATTTATAGTTCATTTATTTGATTATAATGAAGATTGCTTTTGTAGGGATTTAGCTGATATTTTTCATTTAATCTCAATAGATAAAAAAGAAGAAATTTTAAAACTAGCCAAAGAATACAATATAATAGGCATTGCAACTTGTGCTACTGAACTTGGAAATTTAAGCACTTGTTTTGTTGGAGAGCATCTAAATTTAGGAACAAATTCCTATGAATGTGCTCTAAATACTACCGATAAACTTCGTATGAAAAAAATTTTTGCTAAGCATGATATAAAAAGTGCTGAATACATCATTTTAAAAGAAGAAAAGGACTTAGAAAAGATTAAAAGCTTTCCTGTTGTTATAAAGCCAAGCGATAGGAGTGCAGGTAGGGGAGTGGTTAAAATTTATGATAAAAAGGATTTAAAAAATGCCTTTGAAAATGCACTGAGTTTTTCTTTTAATAAGATAGTCTTAGCAGAAAAGGAGTTAAAGGGTAAGCAAGTAAGCATTGAGTGCATAAGTTCAAATAAAAAGCACCAAGTTTTAGCTATAACAAGGGAGTATTTTAGAAGAGGCGAATTTGAAGATGATTTTTTAGAAACCATGCATTTAATGCCAGCAAGATTAGATAAGGATGATGAAAATTTAATAAAAGATTTTGCTATAAAAATTTTAAATGCCTTTGAAATTTGTTATGGGGCAAGTCATATTGAGATTAAATTTGACCCTGATACAAAGGAGATAAGTGTAATTGAGATTGCTAGTAGAATGGGTGGTTTGCGAGATTTTTTAATGCAAAATTCCTTAAATATTAATTATTTACAATTATTACTTGATGCTACCTTAAAAAAGCCCTTAAAACCTATATCAATTAAGCCTAGTTGTACTTGTTTGGATTATTTTATTTATACTAAAAAAGACTATGAATTTTATAAAGCTTTAAAACAATATAAACCCGAACTTTTCATAAAAGAACATATATTAGCAAATGAAAATACCAAATTTTCTTACCCATCTTCTTTAACAGATTCTCATGGGTATTATTATATAAAACTTGATTTAGACCAAGACATAAAACCCTTTATAGAACAAAATTTACAAGCTATAAAAATTTAAACTTATTTTTATAATAAATATGCTTTAATTTCAGTTTCAAATAAGCTTATTTTGGAGCTTATTCTCATTTTATAGTTTATTTTAAGGACTTTTTCATGCAAAGAAGACAATTTCTAGCACTTTCTAGTGCCTTTTTTGTTTCACTTGTCTCTTTAAAGGCAAATGATTTTTCTAAGGTAAAATTAGGATTTTTACCTATAACTGACCATTTTTTAATGATAGCTAAGGAACTTTACCCTGATAGCTTTCAAAGCATTAAATTTAACTCTTGGCCTGATTTAAGCGAGGCCTTAAGGGCTGGTAGCATAGACGGGGCTTTTATGTTAAATCCACTTGCCTTAAAACTTTCAACGCAACTACCGTTAAAATCAATTATGGCAACTCACAGAAACGGGTCGGTCCTAAGCGTAAAAAAAGAAATCAATAGCATAAACGATTTAAAAGGTAAAAAGATTGCTATACCAAGTCGTTTTTCTACTCATTTTTTACTTTTAAACACGCTTTTAACGCAAAATAATATTAAGCTAAGTGAAGTAAACTTAATAGACATGGCACCAAGTGAAATGCCTTTTGCTTTAAAAAATGGCTCAATTGATGCCTTTTTAGTAGCCCAGCCCTTTGGAAATTTGGCAAATTCCTTAAATATTTCAAAAAGTTTAAAATTATCAAGCCAAATTTTGCCAAACCACACTTGCTGCCAGTTTGTAGTAAATAAAAATTTATATGAAAATAAAGATAAATTGCAAGGTCTTGTTAATAATTTTGTAAAAACTGCTAAGTTTATAAATGAAAATAAAGACGAAGCTATAATCTTAGGCAACAAGGTTTTAGGGCATAAAAAAGAACTTTTAGCAAGTGTTATAAGAGATGAAAATTTGATATCTTTTTCGAATTTAAAAGTTAGCCAAAATGATTTTGACATAGTAATTTCGGGCATGAAAGATGCAGGGGTAGAAAATTTTAACATTTCATATAGCGATTTTGTAGATATTTCTTTTATAACTAAGGCTTATGTTAATAATGCTTAGTTTTCGCCTTTTATCCTTAGTTTTATTTGTCCTTGTTATAGGGCTTTGGCACTTTTTAAGCATTAAGGGCTTTTTTGTAATCATTCCAAGTCCCTTAGCTGTTTATGAGTGCTTTTTAGCAAATTTAAATGTCTTGCAAGTGGCTATTTTTGATAGCTTAAGAAGATTTTTTATAGGCTATATTTTAGGGGCATTTTTAGGGGTAATCTTAGGTCTTATTTTAGGTCGTTTTAGGCCGCTTGAAATTTTACTTGAACCTTTTACCCAGTTTTTAAGACCACTTTCTCCACTTGCACTCTTACCCTTAATAGTGCTTATCTTTGGCATAGGTGACATTGGGGCTATTTTTATAATAGCTTATTCTGTATTTTTCCCTATACTTTTTTTATGTATTAGTGGGGTTAGAAATATACCAAAACAAAGGCTTTTAATGGCTCAAAATTTCGGGGCAAATGAAAGGCTTATTTTTTATCATATCATTTTACCAAGCACCTTCTTAAGTATAGCAAGTGGCTTAAAACTAGCTGCAGCAATAGCCTTTATACAACTTGTAGCTGCTGAAATGTTAGGTGTTCAAAGTGGTCTTGGATATATGATTATTGATGGTAGAAACTTACTTCAAGTTGATTATATCTTAGTAGCCATTATAGTAATAGGCTTTTTAGGCTTTGTACTTCAAATTTTATTTAGTCTCTTAGAAAATTTCATTAAAGCAAGAATGGGTCATAAATGAATATAGTTTTAAAAAATGTTAGCAAGACTTATTCTAACAATATTATTTTGTCAAATTTAAATTTAAGCTTTAAGGATGGCGATTTTACCACGCTTTTGGGGGCTAGTGGCTGTGGAAAAAGCACACTACTTAATATAATAAGTGGCTTTGAAAGCTTTGGTGGAGAAATTCTTATCAATGAAAAAGCCTATAAAAATAGCTTAACAATTGATAATACAAGAATTAAAATTTTTCAAGATTACGCCCTTTTAGAATATAAAAGCGTTTTAGGAAACGTACTTTTTGCCTTAACATGCAAGAAAATTCCTAAAAATAAGGCATTAGAAAGGGCTAAGTATTATTTAAATTTGGTAGGACTTTATGAAAAAAGGGATAGTTTTATAAATGAGTTAAGTGGAGGTCAAAAGCAAAGGGTAGCACTTGCAAGGGCGTTAAGCGTAGAACCTAAAATGCTTTTGCTTGATGAGCCCTTTTCTGCCCTTGATAACTTTACTAGAAAAAAGCTACAAAATGAGCTTTTAAGCATAGTTTCTAAGCTAAAAATGAGTGCTATTTTTGTAACCCATGATTTAGAAGAGGCTGTGTTTTTAGGAAATAGAATTATCATTTTAAAGGAAAGGGGTGAAATAGTTGGCGATTTAAAGGGCTTAAAAAATATCACAAGTAGACAAAGCCTTGAATTTAACGCCTTAAAAAATGAAATAGAAAGTCTTTTAAAGGGAAAAAGTAAAGATGAGTATTATATCTAATCAAATTTTAAAGGAGAAAATATGAAAGAAAATGTTGTTGCAGGTTGTGCTTGTTTAAGTCCTATTGATAGGGCAGGTTTAGAGGCCTTAATAAAAAGTGGCAAGGAAAATCCAGAAGTGATTAAAACCTTAAAATGCAAAACTATAGCCGTTGGTAAGTTTAGACACGAAAATTATATTCGCAATCTTCCAGCCTATATAGTTGATGAACCGCCTGTTTTACTAGGAGATGATACAGCGCCAAATCCTAGCGAGGTAGTTTTAGCCGCACTTGGTTCTTGCATTTGTGTTGGAATTCATGCTAATGCAATAGCCCAAAACATTACTATAAGTAAGCTTGAAATCGAACTTGAGGGCGATTTAAATATAACTGCTGTTTGGGGAACTGGTGATTTAAGTAAAAATAAACCACTTGGCTTTACTGAACTTAGAATTAAGGTTGATTTGCAAAGCGATGCAGATGAAAAAACTAAAGAAGCCTTAATAGAACATGCGACTAAATACTCACCCGTGGCAAATACTATGATTCGCCACGTTAAAGTCGAAGTTGACGATAAAGAATTTAAAGGCTTATAATGCAAGTACTTGCAAAAGAACTTTTAGTTTCAAAATTAAAAGAAATTCATCAAGGATATTATCCTAAACAAGAATTAAAAGCCCTTGCACAAAAAGGGCTTTTTAATGGCTTTAATGAGGGGCTTTTTGGGGCTGTTAAAAACATTATGTTAATATCTTCATATTGTGCAAATACGGGCTTTTGCGTATGGTGTCAATATACTTTGATTTGGTATTTACAAAATAGTTCAAATGAGACCTTGAAAAATAAATTTATCCCCTTGCTTTCAAGTGGGACTGAATTTGGAGGAACAGGGCTTAGCAATGGAGCAAAGGCATTAAGTGATATTGAAAAAAATTTCATTAAAGCAAAAAAAGTTGATAAGGGCTATGTTTTAAATGGTAGCTTGCCTTGGGTTTCAAATTTGGATAATAATCATTATTTTGCCTTGCTTTGTGACGCAGATGAAAATGAAAAAATCTTTGCCTTTATTGATTGTTCTAAAGCAAAATTAAGCGATAAAATTCATTTTTGTGCTCTGGAGGGTTCTGCTACAAAATCAGTAAGCTTAAATGATTATTTTTTAAGTGACGAATTTATCATTGCAAAAAATGGAGAAGAATTTTTTAAAAAAGTATTAAAGGGCTTTTTATTGTTGCAATGCGGCATGGGTCTTGGGCTTTGTAAGAATTCCATTGAGCTTATGAAAAAGGCTAAAAAAGATGATATAAATTTTTTACCTATTAAGCCTAATATGCTTTTAGATAAGGTTTATGACTTTGAAAAAAAGACAGCCTTACTTTGTGAAAATATAAATAATACTGATATTAAAGAAATTATTGAATTTAGACTGGTCCTGGCTGAATTAAGCTTAGAGTGTTCAAAGTGGGCAGTTTTGTATCAAGGAAGCAATGCTTATTTAAAGGATAGTAATGGGGTTAAGAATTTGCTAGAAAGCTATTTTATGGCACTTGTAACGCCTTCGATTAAGCATTTATATAAGCTTTTAGCCAAATAATTGTTGCCAAAGGGCCTTTGCTTTTTGGCTTATATCATTAAATTTATTTTCCCATTCTTTATAAAGTAGAGTTTTAGGTCTAATCACAGCATTTCCTTTGCCATTTGTAGCATGATAAATGCTTACTCCATATTTGTTTGCATAATATCTCATTAAAAGCTGTTGCAATTTATACTCACTTGAATAATTAAACCAAGCATTATTTGAAATGGCTATTATAAGCTTTGATTTTTTATAAATTGCTTCTTTGGTAGCCTCGTAGCAAATAGCGTTTGTAATGAGTTGATTTTTAAGCTTATATTGACTAAGTAGGGGACCTTGAGAAAATTCTTGCATATTTGGTAAAAACCATTTTCTAACAAGGCTTGAAAAATAAGGAATGTATTCACCAAAAGGTACCAAATAATGCTTATCTAAGACATTCAAAATTCCACTTGCATAAATATAAGTAGAATTAAATACTTCATTATCATCGTCCGTGTTAAAGGCACCCGTTATTATAGTAATTTTTTTAGAAAGTTCTAAAAGTTCCTTGTGAAATTCGCCCTCATAAGCATTTTTTAAATCAAAGGCAAAGGCACTTTCAGGTAAGATTACTAATTCTTTTTTATTATCAATTGCTTTTTGAATTTCATAAAGTAAGATATTTGCATCTTCTATTTTATTTTCATTTATGTATTTTTTACCTTGATTAATATTTGTATTTACCAACTCATATCTTAAATTTAAGCTTTGACTTTCTTTTATATCATAATGAAAGCCTATAAAGAAAATTGCTGTTATAATCGCCATTTTATAGTATCTTGAAATAAAACGTTCATAATAAAAATAAGCTATTAAAAATAAACAAATGCTTCCTTGCAAATTTGAATCAAAAAAGCCAGGCACTGTTAAAATTCCCCAATTTAGCCAATCAAAGCCAATAGGGTGGATATAACTTAAACAAAAAATCGCACTTAAACGCAATAAATCAAAGTGAAATAAATGACAAATTCTAAACAAAATTCCATATACTAAGCCAACTAATAAGATAATAACAGGCACTAAATAAGTTAAATCAAAATAAATAGAAGATAAACCAAGCCACCAAAACCAGAAAATTCCTACTAAAACGCCTACCCAAAAATAGCCCTTTGCCTTTTGTCTAAGCAATAACACAAGTCCCCATATAGATAAAAGCGGGCTTAGAGTTTGAGTGTATATATTGTCATAAAAAGATAAATAAATACAATTTGATAGTAAAATTGCTATAAAAAAGACTTTTATTATTTTAAAAATGATAGAATTATAATTAAAATTTTTTGGAACAAAGGAAAAATATGACAGAATCGGGACTCTTAAGCTCATTGTTACCTCTTATAGTGCTTTTTGCAATTTTTTATTTTCTAGTTATACGACCACAACAAAAACAAGCAAAAGCTCACGCTTTAATGCAACAAAACCTAGAAAAAGGCGATAAGATTATCACCAATGGAGGTTTAATTTGCGAGGTTGTAAAACCAGAAAATGATTGTATCAAAGTTAAGCTTAATGATGAGAATGTTATTGTAAAAATTTCAAGAGAATTTGTCGCAAAGAAAATTAATGAGTGAATCTAAAATCACATATAGACTCGTAGTTTTCGCTATTGTATTTATCTTTGGTGTATTTTTTTCACTTCCTTCTTTTTTACAGTCTGAAAGTGGCAAAAAGATAAATTTAGGCCTTGACCTACAAGGTGGACTTTATATGCTTTTAGGCGTAGATAATGAAGAGGCCATAAAATCTAAGATAAAATCCATTGCCTCGTCCTTATCTTACTCAATAGATAAGGAAAATATACTTATAGATAAGATAATTATTAAGGATAAAAGTGTAGAATTTAATTTACTTGATGATAGCGATAAAAATAAAATTGAAAATTTGATAAATGAAACGCAGGGCTTAAATTTTAAGGTAGAAAATTTAGCTTATGAGTTATTGTTTAGCGATGAAGAGCTTAAAAATATAGAAAATTTTGCCCTTTTACAAGCTGTTGAAACTATTAGAAATAGACTTGATGAATTTGGACTTGCTGAACCTACCGTGGCAAAACAAGGAGAGGATAAAATTTTAGTAGAACTTGCTGGCATAAAAAGCAAGGAAGATGAGTTAAGGGCAAAGGAAAGAATCACCAAAGTAGCACATTTGCAATTAATGGAAGTTGATGAGAGTAGGCTTCATTTAGCAAATTCAATGAGTGATGCTGAGGCTGCTAGTTATGGGCTTGTAGTCGTTGAAGATGCTAAAAATAAAGATTTTAAATATACCTTAAAGGCTATTCCTATTTTGGATGGCTCACTTTTAACTGATGCAAGAGTAGGTTTTACTGATACTAGCACTTATCCAGTTATAAATTTTAGTTTAAATTCAGAAGGTGCTAAGAAATTTGGAGATTATACAGGTGCAAATGTTGGAAAAAGACTTGCAATAGTACTTGATAATAAAGTATATTCTGCTCCTTCTATTAATGAAAGAATAGGAGGAGGAAGTGGTCAAATAAGTGGGGCGTTTACTCAAGAAGAAGCAAGAGACGTGGCCGTTGCTTTAAGAAGTGGGGCACTTTTAGCCCCTATCAAGCTTTTAGAACAAAGAAGTATAGGTCCATCACTTGGAGCTGATAGTATTAGAATGTCTATGATTGCATTAATAGGTGCCTTTGTTGTGATAGTACTTTTTATGATGCTTTATTATGGGGTGGCTGGTATATTTGCAAATATTGCCTTGATTGCAAATATTTTGGTAATTGTCGCTGTTATGGCTATGTTTGGAGCCACTTTAACCTTGCCCGGAATGGCAGGGCTTGTTTTAACCGTTGGCATGGCAGTTGATGCAAATGTTATTATAAATGAGCGTATAAGGGAGCTTTTAAAAGAAGAGCAAGGCATTAAAAAAAGCATAGAAAATGGCTATAAAAACGCTATGAGTGCGATAATTGACTCAAATATTACCACCCTTGTTACCTCAATAGCCCTTTATGCTTATGGAACCGGACCTGTTAAGGGCTTTGCAGTTACCTTGGGTATAGGTATAATTATCTCTATGATTACTGCTATTTGGGGAACACATGGGCTTTTTGATTATTTTATGAAAAATATTGAAAAAAGTAATAATACAAGAATTTGGCTAGGATATAGGAGAAAATAATGCAATTTTTTAGCGAGAAAAAAATTTATAATTTTATGAAAATTCGTTTTATAGCCATTGCATTTTCTGCTTTTTTAATACTTGGTTCTATTTTTTTACTTTGGGATAGGGGACTTCAATATGGCATTGATTTTAGTGGTGGTACCTTAGTGCAGTTAAAATACGACAAAGACGCCCCTATAGCTCAAATTAGAGAACTTTTAGGCAATACAGGTAAATTTCAAAATTTAAGCGTAACTGAATTTGGAAGTAGCGAAGAAATTACCATTCGTTTTTTAGGAAGTGATGATAATTTAGGCGTTGATATAGGAGAGAGTATAAGTTATCTTTTAAAGGATACTGGAAATTTTGAAGTTAGAAGGGCTGATGTTGTAGGGCCAAAAGTAGGAGATGAGTTAAGAACTAAGGGCTTAATGGCAATAGGTGTTTCTTTAATAGCTATTTTAATATATCTAGCTTTTCGTTTTGAGTGGCGTTTTGCAATGGCTGCTATTATTACTGAAATTCATGATGTTTTAATCACCCTTGGGGCTATTTCTTTATTTAGAATTGATGTAAATTTAGAAATTTTAGCTGCCGTTTTAACCGTGCTTGGTTATTCTTTAAATGATACTATTATTATCTTTGACAGAATTAGAGAAGGCATTCAAAAAAGTAAAAGCACAAATCTGGCACAAATTATAAACGAAAGCGTTTCTGCCACACTTTCAAGGACTATTTTAACCTCTGGGCTTACCATTATAACCGTTGTTATTTTATATCTTTTTGGAGGTTCCATGATAGAAGGCTTTTCACTAGCCTTAATCGTAGGCTTAGTAGCCGGTACGCTTTCATCGATTTTTGTTGCAAGTCCTGCACTTTTATGGTTTAAATTTAATGTAGAAAATTATAGACAAAAAGAACTTTTAAAATTAAAAGCAAAACAAGAAAAAGAGAAAAATCGTGCATTATATGAAAAAGGTAGGGTTTAAAAATGGCTTACGAGGCTAGTTTAATAGAAAAAAAATGGCAAGAATTTTGGGATAAAAATGCTAGTTTTGAGCCTAAAAATGATTTTAACTTAAAGAAAAAATATATTTTATCAATGTTTCCATATCCAAGTGGGCGAATTCACATGGGTCATGTTAGAAACTATACAATAGGTGATGCTATGGCTAGATATTATAGAAAGGCTGGTTATAATGTACTTCATCCTATAGGTTTTGATAGTTTTGGAATGCCAGCTGAAAATGCAGCCATTAAACATAAAATTCACCCAAAAACTTGGACCTATGAAAATATAGATTATATGAAAAAAGAACTTTTTTCCTTAGGATTTTCTTTTTCTAAAAGGCGAATTTTTAATACCTCTGACCCACTTTATACTAAATTTGAACAAGAATTTTTTATAAAAATGTTTGAAAAGGGTTTAATTTATACAAAAGAAGCCCTTGTAAATTGGTGTGAACACGATAAAACCGTCTTAGCAAACGAACAAGTTGAAGATGGCAAATGCTGGCGTTGTGGAAACGAGGTTATTCAAAAAAATATGCCAGGATATTATATAAATATAAGGGCCTATGCTAACGAACTTTTAGATGGGCTTGAGGGCTTAAAAGAAAAATGGCCAAGTCAAGTTTTAACCATGCAAGAAAATTGGATAGGAAAAAGCGAGGGCCTTGAGTTTAAACTAAAACTTGATGATGAAAGCAATAAAAAGGCAGAATTTGAAAGCTTTGAAGTATTTACGACAAGGGCTGATACTATTTATGGTATTTCTTATGTAGCACTTGCCCCAGAACATAAAATTATAGAAAATTTGATTAAAAATAAATATTTAGATGAGAATTTAACAAAAAAACTTAAAGATTTATTTAATACTAGCTTAAAAGAAAGGCAAATGGCTGAAAAAGAGGGTTATTTTTTAGGAATTTATGCACTACACCCTTTAACAAATAAAAAAATTCCTATCTGGGTAGCAAATTTTGTTTTGGCCGATTATGGTAGTGGGGCTGTTATGGCAGTACCTGCACACGATGAAAGGGATTTTGAATTTGCTAAAAAATATAATTTAGATATTATTCAAGTAATTAATCATGCAAATTTTAATCAAAACGAAGCTTATATTGATAAAGAGGGTATTTTAATAAATAGTGATGAGTTTAACTCATTAGATTGTAACGAGGCTAGAAAAAAGATAATTGCTAAATTTGAAAGCTTAAAGCTTGGAAAAAAGGTGATTAATTTTAAGATAAGGGATTGGGGAGTTTCAAGGCAAAGATATTGGGGCGCTCCTATCCCTATGATAAGGTGTGATAGATGTGGCATAGTATCTCAAAGGCTAGAAAATTTGCCTATAACCTTACCTGATGATGTGCAAATCACAGGCGAGGGTAATCCTTTGGTAAATCATGCAAGTTGGAAATTTTGCAAATGTTCAAAATGTGGTGGTGATGCGTTAAAAGAATGTGATACCCTAGATACTTTTTTTGAAAGCAGTTGGTATTTTGCCCGTTTTGCAAGTGATGAAAATACTTGGCAAGAAAAAGCCTTTGATGAAAAAAGCCTTGATTATTGGATGAATGTTGACGAGTATATTGGTGGCATTGAACACGCTATTTTGCATTTATTATATGCAAGATTTTTTCAAAAGGCATTGCGAGATTTAGGATATTTAAGAGATAATGAGCCATTTGCTAAGCTTTTAACTCAAGGCATGGTTTTAAAAAATGGGGCTAAGATGAGTAAGTCAAAGGGCAATGTAGTTGACCCTGATGAGATTATTAAAAAATATGGTGCTGATACGGCTAGGCTTTTTATATTATTTGCTGCCCCTCCTCAAAAGGAATTAGAGTGGAATGATGATGCACTAGAAGGGGCTTATCGCTTTTTGTGTCGTCTTTGGGAAAGGGCTTTGAAGGTAAAAAAAGGAAAGCTTAGTGAAATTTTACAAGATAATTTAACTAAGGATGAAAAATACGCTCGTTTAAAGGTGTACGAGGCTTTGAAAAAATCTTACGAGGTTTATGAAAAAAGCTTTGCCTTTAATACCTTAATAGCAGCTTGCATGGAAGCACTTAACGCCTTAGCACTTTGCAAAAATGAAAATTTAGAACAAGAGAGCTTTTATATTATTTTAAATATTTTAGAGCCAATTGTTCCTCATATTTGCTTTGAGTTAAGTTCTATGCTTTTTGACCTAGAAAATTTTAAAGAGATTAAATTAAAAGATGAAGTTTTCATTAAAGATAGCTTAAATTTAGTAGTTAGTGTTAATGGAAAAAGAAGAGGAGAGATTGAAGTTAAAAGTCTGGCTACTAAGGACGAAATTTTACAAAGAGCTAAGGAAAATGTAGCAAAATGGCTTGAAGGAAAGGAAATTATAAAAGAAATTTATGTAGATAAAAAGCTTGTAAATTTGGTGATAAAATGAAAAAAATTATTTTATTTTTGAATATATTTTTTATATCTTGTTCTTATACACCAACTGCACAGCTTGCAGATTCTATATTTAATGATAAAATATATGTAAATGTGGAGTTAAGTCCACTTGACCCTCAAAATAGTGTTTTTATCGCTGATGCCTTAAAACAAATAACTATAAATAGGTTAGGTAAAAAACTTGCCTTGAAAGATGAAGCAAATGATATTATAAATGTTCGTATAAATAATCTTAGCTTTTCACCTTTGGTTTACGACCAGCATGGATATGTGGTTCGATATAAGGCAAAACTTAGTTTAGATTTTTATGTTGTTTTTATGGATGGGACTTCTGCGAATTTTACGACTGGTGGAAGTTATAATTTTGATATCTCGCCAAATAGCATTATTAGTGATAATGCAAAGACTATGGCCATTAAATATGCCTCAAGTGAAGCATTTGACGAGTTTATTTCAGTGATTGCTATTAGGAGGCAAGGCGGTGTTACCAAATATTAACGATATTGCAAAGCAAACTTTAAAAATTTTAAATGAAAGAAAGTTAAAACCCACTCCTGAAAATTACAATGAAATTTTTGAAGAAATTAGTAAAAAAAGTGGAATCATTAGCCAAAACCAGTTAAAAATAGAAAAATATAAATCCTTGCTTGTTCAAAATTATCAACAAGAACTTAAATCAAAACACATACGAACTATTGAAGAATTAATTAGCTTTTTAATTGCCATTTTAAATAGACAAAGTGGAAAGCAATTTAGCGAATTTTATGAGTTAATGTCTTTGATTATGAATGTTTTGCAAAAAAGTAAGGATAAAAAGGCAAGGGATTTAGCTAAGGTTAGCCTAGGAAGATTATCAAAAACTATGGATAGTGAAAGTATTTTTTTGTTATCTAAAAAATGGAAAGAATTAGAAAGCAGCTACGCAGATAATGACTTAGAAATAGAACTTAGCAAAATAGGCATAAATAAATATGAAGATTATGAAAGCATTATTAAAAAATTACTAGCAAGGCTTCAAGAAAGGTCCTTAGAATATTTTGCTACCTTGTTAAGTTCTTCTTTAATGCCTTCTTTGGTAGAGGATTTAAAAATTTTAGGTTTTTCACAAAATTTAGCCCAAAAGCCCTTTGTTATGATGGATACAAATTTTAAAAAAGAATTACTTGCTAATGTTAATCGAAGAATTGCAGTTGATAATATGTACGTGCAAAAAAATCTAAATTTCTTTAATGAAAATTTGCAAAAAACTCAGGAGTTATTAAGCTTACTTGAACATTCTAATAAAGAAAATATTGATTTTATGAATAATTTAACCCCCGATGAAAAGGGCGAGGTAAGGCTTAGTTTTGATGATTTAAAGGAAAAATTAACCCAGCTTAGTCAAAGAATAGATAGCTTAAATATACAGATTAAACTTACTCAAAGTAACGAGGCAAGGGAAGATTGGAGTATGGATAAAGAACTTGATAAGCTAGATGATAATTTTGAAAAATATAAGGTTAATTATTCTTTGGCTGTTTTTTCTATAGTCAATTATCGTTTTATTATGGAAAAATACGGACTTGAAAGCTTAAATGAAATTTTTGTACGTTTCAAAAAAACCTTAAAGGAAAGTTGCGAGGATGTGGATGAATTGTGGATGGTTGATGAAAAAAGCTATCTTATAATAACCCCTGGAAAAAACAAAGAAGAGATTGAGAATTTAGTTAATATAAATGTACAAAACTTGGAAAATTTTAGATTTATTTATAAGCAAGATGTGATTATGCCAAAGATTAAAGTATTTTACTTAGATAAGCAAAGCAAACCAGATTCTAATATAATAGAAGAAATTTTAGCCCAAATTGCCATACAAGATAGGGAGTACGAAGCCCAGTATGAGTGAGTTTAAAAGGCATTTAGAAAAGTTAAATTCCTCTTATTCAAACATAAATCGCTTTAGGGCTTTTTTTATCTTTGAAAAATATAAAAAAGAATTAAATTTAAAGCCCATTATTCACATAATAGGCACAAATGGCAAGGGAAGTACGGGTCGCTATTTAGCTCAGCTTTTAGAATGCTTAGATTATAAAATAGGCCATTTTACAAGTCCTCATATTTTTAGCTTTAATGAAAGATTTTACACTGATAAAAAAGAAGTTAGCACCACTTTGCTAGAAAGGGGTCACTTAGAATTAAAAGAAGTTTTAAAAGATGATTTAAACAAACTTTCTTATTTTGAATATGCTACTTTTTTATGTCCCTTTGTCTTTAAGGATTGTGATTTTATCATACTTGAAGCAGGGCTTGGTGGAGAATATGATGCTACTAGTATCTTTGAAAAAAGATTAAGTATTTTTACAAAAATTGGCTTTGATCACACTCAAATTTTAGGAAATACTTTGTTAGAAATTGCTAGGACAAAGTTAAAGGTTATGTCAAAATTAGCCTTAATTTCAAACGAACAAAGCGAAGAAGTATTAAATCTAGCTAAAAAAATAGCCTTTTTAAAAAATACTACATTAATAAATGATTTAAATTTAGATAAGAATTTATTAATTAAATTTAATGAATACAGCAAGTGTTACGATTTAGCACATTTTTTACAACATAATTTAAAATTAGCCCTAAAAGCTTGTGAAATTTTAACTTCCAAAGAAAGTACTTTCAATGCTTTAAGCAAGTTACCCCCTTTAAATTTAAGAGGTAGATTAGAAAAAATAAATGAAAATCTTTTTGTGGATGTAGGGCATAATGAAATGGCTGCAAGGGCTATTTACAAGAAATTTAAAGGTAAAAAGTTAATTTTAGTGTATAATTGTTTTTTTGATAAAAATATTTATGAAATTTTAAAAACTTTAAAGCCTATTATTGATACAATGCAACTTTATGTTTATCCTAGTAAGGATAGAAAATTAGCAAGCGATGAGGTAATTAGTATTGCTAAAAAATTAAATATAAAATGTGAAAAATTTACACACATAAGCCATAAAAAAACCCTAGTTTTTGGGTCTTTTATGCTAGTAGAAAATTTTTTAAAGGAAATGAGTGGCAAAAAATAAATTTACTATAACAATAACAGATGTAAATGGTTCTAGGCATTTTTATCTAAGTCAAGTGATAAAAAAAATTGTTTTTTATGTTATAGCCTTTGTGGTCATATTTTTAATATTTAGTGGATTTTATATAAAGTATTTAGATTCTAAGGTCAGTGACCTTGATAGAAAAAGAGAAGAATTAATTGCAAAAAGCAAGGAATTAGAAGAAACAAACGCTAAAATTCAAAAAAGCGTTGAAGAAAAGGCAGAACAATACGCAGCTATAGAAGATAAGATAGCTTCTTTTGAAGAATCTTTAGGTATTGTTATGAGTGATGAGCATATTAGCATTGATGAAAGGCTTGAAAATCTTTCTTTGACAAATGAACAACAAATTGGAATTTTAACCCAGGTTCCAAATGGATATCCTATTGTAAATAAGGGCATTACAAGCAGTTTTGGCTGGAGGGATCATCCTGTTATAAATAAAAAAGAATATCACCCAGGCATTGATTTAAAGGCTGATATGG
This sequence comes from Campylobacter sp. LR291e, assembly GCF_008633915.1. GTDB lineage: Bacteria > Campylobacterota > Campylobacteria > Campylobacterales > Campylobacteraceae > Campylobacter_D. Next base: position 82,592 of record NZ_VJNV01000022.1, read on the forward strand.
GGACCCCTGTTTATGCAACTGCAGCTGGGGTGGTAGAATTTGCAGGCGTTAGCAATAATGGTTATGGTTATAACGTGATTTTACTTCACAATTTTGGCTTTAAAACCGTTTATGCTCACTTAACAAGAAGGGATGTAGTTAAAGCAGGACATTTTGTAAATAAGGGAGATTTGATAGGCTATTCCGGCAATACAGGGCTTTCAACAGGACCTCATTTGCATTATGAAGTAAGGTTTATTAACAAAACCTTAGAACCTTTGCATTTTTTAAATTTGCAAAGAAAAAATATGAATCAATTTTTTAATCAAGAAAGGAGAGTTCCATGGCAATCTTTGGTAAAGGCAGTGACATTGCAACATCAAACGCAAACACAGAAACAACGGTAATTGCAACCGGTTCAAAATTAGAGGGTAAATTTTATTTTACTTCTATGCTCCATATAGACGGGGAAATGAACGGGATTATTCATTCTGAAAATATAGTAGTTGTAGGTAAAAACGGGAATTTAAAGGGCGAGTTAAAGGCTGATAAGGTCGTGATAAATGGCTATTTTGAAGGCGAGTTAGAAGCTGATAGCCTTGAAATTTTATCAAGTGGGGCTGTAATTGGCAATATTACTATTAAAGAATTATCTATTGAAAATGGTGGAAAATTTAGTGGAGGTTCTACTATTAAAGAAGATTCATTAAAACTTCTTGAAACTAATTCAGACTAATGCAAGCTGCTTTTTTTGAGTATTTGTGTAATAAAAGCTGTGAGCTTTTATTGTGTGAAAATGATAAAGAAGCAGATTTATTAGCTCAAGTTGCTATTTTTAAGGGTTTAAAGACCTTTGTTTTGCCTGATTTTCGTGCAAATTTTGGAGATGATTTAAGGGTATTTTCAAAAGAACTTTTTGAACTTTGTAAGGTTTTAAATGCTTATCATAAGGAGAATGAGAAGAAAATTTTAATCTCTTCTTATTCTACTATCTTAAAAAAATTACCTTCAAAAAAGCATTTGCAAAGTTTTTTTATAAATAAAAAAGATAAATTTAATTTAGAAAATTTCAAAGATGAGATAACTAGGCTAGGTTATGAATTTGTAGATATCGTACAAGATAAAGGCGAAGTTTCTATAAGGGCTGATATCATTGATATTTTTTGTATCAATGAAGAAAATCCTATAAGAATGCTTTTATTTGATGAAGATATTGAAAGTATAAGATTTTTTGATATAAATACGCAAAAATCAATTGTAAAAGAGCTTGAAAATATTGAAATTTGCCCCTTTTTAGCCTATTTTAGCAAGGAAAATTTTAGCACTTTTAATGAAAAATTAGAAAATTTCAAAAGCCAGGCTTTGTTAAATGATATAAATTCCCTAGGCTTTTGGTGCATAGATGATTTTTATGATTATTTAAATTTAAATTACATAAGTATTAAAAAATTTGATGACTTAGATGAAAAATTTAATTTTATTAATGAAAAAATCATGCCCAGGGCTAAAATTTATCAAGACTTAAACATAACATATACAAAGGATTTTTTTAATTTTCATAAGGATAAAAAAATTACCATTTTAGCTAAAAATGAAGGGCTTTTTAATGGCTTAGAACTTGATGATTTATCAAATATTAGCTTTGTAAAAAGTGATTTAAGATTAAATATTATTAGCAAAGAAAAAATCATACTTTCCTTAAATAAAAAAGAAAGAAAGCAAAGGATTAAAAAGGCAAGTTTGATTATAGATGAGCTTAATAAAGATGATTTTGTAGTCCACGTTGACTATGGGGTAGGTAAGTTTTTAGGGCTTAAAATGATTGAAATTAGTGGGGCAAAACGTGAATTTGTAGAACTTTTATATCAAAACGATGATAGATTATTATTGCCTGTTGAAAATTTATATATGATTGATAAATATCTTGGTGTCAATGGGTCTATCCCCTTGCTTGATAGACTTGGTAAAAATAGTTTTTTAAGGCTTAAAGAAAGACTTAAAGAAAGGCTTTTTGAAATAGCTAGTAGTATTATAATCTTAGCAGCAAAAAGGGCATTAATCAAGCCAAAGCCTATAAATATAGATTTTGCCTTACAAGCAAATTTTGTAGCACAGGCTGGATTTACTTATACGCCTGACCAAGATTTAGTAAGTGAAGAAATTTTACAAGATTTATCAAGTGGAAAGGTTATGGATAGATTACTTAGCGCGGACGTGGGTTTTGGAAAAACTGAACTTGCTATGAATGCTATTTTTGCAACACTTTACAATAAATTAACAGCCTTTTTTTTCGCACCCACCACGCTTTTAACCCAGCAACATTACAAGGTTTTACAAAAACGTTTTAAGCCCTTTGATATGCAAGTTTTTAGATACGACCGCTTTAGCAGTACTAGCGAAAAAAATCAAATTCAAGCCTATTTAAAAGAAAATAAACCCTGCGTTGTTATAGGAACTCACGCCTTGCTTAATGTAAGTTGTGAAAATTTAGCTTTGATTGTGATTGATGAGGAGCATAAATTTGGGGTTAAACAAAAGGAAAAGTTAAAAGAAGTGAGTGAAAATTGTCATATCTTATCAATGAGTGCAACGCCTATTCCAAGAAGTTTAAATCAAGCATTAAGCACTATTAAAACCTATAGTACACTTCAAACGCCACCAAATGAACGTTTAGCAGTGCGTACCTTTGTAAAAGAATATGATGAAAGCTTGTTAAAAGAAGCTATTTTAAGGGAGCTTAGACGTGGAGGGCAAATTTTTTATATTCATAATCACATAGCAAGTATTGATGAGTGTAAAAAAGAACTTTTAAATCTAATTCCTAATCTTAGAATTTTAGTACTACACTCAAAGATAAAAGCCCAAATTCAAGAAGATGAAATGCTTAAATTTGAAAATAAACAATACGATATCTTGCTTTGTACTAGCATAGTTGAAAGTGGTATTGATTTACCAAATGCAAATACTATTATCGTTGAAAAGGCTGATTTTTTTGGCATGGCTGACTTGCATCAATTAAGAGGTAGGGTAGGTAGGAGCAATAAACAAGCCTATTGTTATTTTTTAGTAGAAAATAAATTAAGCTTAAATAAACAAGCCTTAAAACGTTTAGTAAGCCTTGAAAGCAATTCTTATTTAGGTTCAGGTAGCGTTTTAGCATATCATGATTTAGAACTTAGAGGAGGAGGAAATTTACTGGGGGTTGACCAAAGTGGGCACTTAGAACAAATCGGTTATAGTCTTTATTTAAAAATGCTTGAAGATGAGCTTAACAAGCTCAGTAAAAATCAAAGTTTAAAAGAAGAAAAGATTGATTTAAAACTTAATGTAAATGCCTTTTTAAATAGCGATTTAATCACAGAAGATAGACTTCGCCTTGAACTTTATAGAAGACTTAGTAAGTGTGAAAAGGTAAGTGAAATTTATGAAATAGAAGCTGAGGTTGAGGATAGATTTGGCAAACTTGATACCTATACAAAGCAGTTTTTATCGCTTTTAATGATAAAAATTTTAGCAGTAAATAAATACAAAATGATAAGCAATTTTGAACAAAATATTCAATTTGTCAATTTGCAAGATGAAAAAACAATAATTCATGCAAGAAGCAGGGATGATGATGATATTATCGAAGCAGTTTTAACACATTTAAGAAAGGTTAAAAATGGACTGGACTAACATTTATGCAGCAATTTATAGGGCTAGGAAAGATTATTTAAAGCCCGTTTTTGAAATAGATGATATAAGCTTAGATGATTTAATAGGTATTGAAACGCAAAAACAAGCCCTAGTACAAAATACCTTAAATTTTTTAAATGAAAAAGGGGCAAATCATGCCTTGCTTTGGGGTGCAAAAGGAACTGGAAAATCAAGCTTGATTAAGGCAGTTTTTAATGCTTACAAAACGCATGGTTTAAGACTTGTTGAACTTGCAAAGGATGATTTATTTGCCCTAGTTGACATTATAGATGAGTTAAGGCAGGAAAGCTTTAAATTTATCTTATTTTGTGATGATTTTTCCTTCGAAGAAAACGATACAAGTTATAAATTTTTAAAGCCCTTGCTTGATGGTAGTATTGAAAAGGTGCCTAAAAATATTTTAATTTATGCTAGTTCTAATCGCAGACATTTAATAAAAGAAAATTTAAGCGATAATGAAAATACTCAAATTTCAAGAGGGGAACTTCATCTTGGAGATAGCGTTCAAGAAAAGCTAAGTTTAAGCGATAGATTTGGACTTTGGCTTAGTTTTTATCAAGGAAATTTGGATGATTATTTAAGGGTGGTTGACTTTTATTTTAAAGATTTAAATATTAAAAAAGAGCTTTTACACGCAAAGGCTAGGGAATTTGCAGCATTAAGGGCAAGTATGAGCCCTAGGACTGCTAAGCAATTTTATATAAGTTTTAAGGATATCTTACAATGAATGGGGCAGTTATTTTTAAAGCACTTTTAAAAGAAAAAATTGATTTTTCTGGCTTTGATTGGCTTGAAAATAGGGGCTTGAGTGAATTTGAACTTTTAATTTCTGTTGTTTTAACTCAAAATACTAACTGGAATAATGTTTTAAAGGCATTAATAAATTTACAAGAGGCTAAAATTTCAAGTTTAGAACAAATTGCAAATTTAAAAGAAGAAAAACTTGCCTTATTGATTAAGCCAAGTGGTTTTTATAATATGAAAGCAAAACGCGTTAAAAACTTAGTTTTAGCTATTTTAAGGGATTTTAGTGATATAGAAAATTTTAAAGATAGGGTAAGTAGGGAGTGGCTTTTAAATATAAAGGGTCTTGGTTTTGAAAGCGTAGATAGCATTTTAAATTATCTTTGTAAAAGAGAAATTTTAGTAGTTGACAGCTACACAAATCGCTTAGCAAATGCTTTAGGTTATGAATTTGAAAGCTATGATGAGTTAAGGGAATTTTTTGAAAGTGGGATAGAAATTAATATGAATTGTTTAAATACAATTTTAAATAAAAATTACGAACTTTACGAACTATATCAATTTTTCCATGCCTTAATAATAGCCTTTTGTAAGATGCATTTTAAGGGAAAAAATATAGATGAAAAAGGACTTAAAATTATTGAAAATATAAGAAAGGAAAATTTATGAAAAAGGCAAAAAGTACTTATTTGATACCTATTTTAAGTATAGCAGGGAGTGATTGTAGTGGAGGGGCTGGAATTCAAGCTGATTTAAAAACCTTTAGTGCTCATAATCTTTTTGGAATGAGTGTTATTTTAAGTGTAGTGGCTGAAAATACGGCTAGGGTTATTAGCGTTCATAATGTGCCTACGAAGATAGTAGACGAACAATTACTAGCTGTTTTTGAAGATATTTATCCAAAGGCAGTCAAAATAGGCATGATAGGTTCAAGTGAGTTAATGAGTTGTGTTGCTAAAAATTTGGCTAAATTTAAGCCAAAAAATGTAGTAATTGACCCTGTAATGTTTGCAAAAAATGGCTTTGCCTTAATGCCTGCAAATGAGAGAGAATCTTTTAAAAACAATATTTTACAATTTGCTGATATTTTAACGCCAAATATACCAGAGGCCGAATTTCTTTGTGGTTTTAAGATAAATAATCAAGATGATATGATGAAGGCTGCTTTTTATCTTTATAAATTTGGAGCAAAAAGCGTTTTAATCAAGGGTGGGCATAGTAATGAAAATGCAGATGATATTTTTTATGATGGAAATGATATGTATGTTTTAGAAAGCAAAAGAATTGATACTAAAAATACGCATGGGACGGGTTGTACTTTAAGTTCGGCAATTGCATGCAATCTAGCACTAGGCTTTAACAAGGTAAAAGCAGTAACAAGGGCTAAAAAATATGTTAAAAACGCTATTTTGTATTCTTTAAATTTGGGCAAGGGTTGTGGCCCTACTAATCATTTTTATAAAAATATCAAGGATAAAAAGCATTGAAAAAACTTGATTTAAGCCTTTATTTAGTAGCTAGTAAAAAAGAAAATCAAAGCGATGAGTGCTTTTTAAGTATCTTAGAAAATGCAATTTATGGTGGAGTTAGCATTATACAGCTTCGCGAAAAAAATCTAAGCACAAGGGATTTTTTCAAACTTGGCTTAAAGGTAAAAAAGCTTTGTAATGTACGTAAAATTCCCTTTATAATAAATGATAGACTTGATTTAGCACTTGCCTTAAATAGCGATGGACTTCATTTAGGGCAAGATGATTTAGATATAAAGATTGCTAGAAAATTTTTAGGTTCTAAAAAAATCATAGGTCTTTCTGTTAAGAATTTAAAGCAGTTAAAAAAAAGCGTTGGGGCTGATTATTTAGGCTGTGGGACCATTAGACAAACGCCTACTAAGCAAAGTTTAGTACTTAGCAAGGATGATTTAAAGGACATTATAAAGCATTCAAAGGTTCCAGTTGTAGCAATTGGTGGCATTGATGAAGAGGTTATAAAGGATTTAAAGGGCTTAAATTTAGCAGGTATAGCAGTGGTTAGGGCTATTTTAGATTCAAATGATAGCAAAAGAGCAGCACTAAATTTAAAAAAAGTCTTTAATACTTATATAAAGGGCATTTAGTGCAAATTTATTTTTTAGGCGAAGATAAATTTGAGGGGGTAGAAAACTTAATATTAAATGAATTTAAATTTTTTCATTTTGATATTAATTTTAACGACTTTGACGCCCTTATAATAAGTTCTAAAAATGCCTTAAGGGCTTTGGAATTTAATCAAATAAAACCTGATTTTAATAAGCCCCTTTTTGCAGTTGGGGAAAAATCGGCTAAAAAAGCTATAAAAATGGGCTTTAAAAAGGTAAAATTTCCTAAACTTGCCTATGGTAAAAATTTAGTAAATGAGTTTAAAAATGAGCTTAAAAACAAGCATTGTTTATATTTAAGGGCTAAGCAAATTGCTTCAAATTTGGATTTTTTATTGATTAATGAAGGTGTTAAACTTAGTCAAATAATAGCCTATGAAAATATCTACAAGCACTCAAATTTAAAGCTTATTAGGCCCTGTGTTTTTATATTTTCTTCTCCTTTGCAAGTTAGCAATTTTTTAAAAACCTATAAGCTAGAAAAGGATGATAAATGCGTGGTTATAGGGCAAAGTACAAAAAAAGCTTTAAAGGATTTTGAAAATGTCTTTTTAAGCAAGGATACAAATTTAAACTCTTGCGTCAAACTTGCTAAAAAGTTAGCAAATTTTAATAAATAATCTTACTTAAATATAAGCCATTTGCAGGGGCTAATTCTCTAATATAAGCTCTTTTACCTTCAATTTGTTCTAATAAATTTTTTTCGTTAATTTTTTGATTAAGGGTTGCTAAAATAGCTTGTACGCTTAGTCTAATCTGTGCCCTTAAAAAGCCATTTGCCCTAAATTTAAAAACGCTAAATTCCTTAATTTTATATGCCTTTGTAAGATAAATTGTCCTTATGCTAGTATTTAAATCATTTGTTTTTTGAAAAAATTTAAAATCATGTGTGCCTTCAAATAATTTTAAAAGTTCTTTCGCTTTTTTAATGTCAAATTCAGGGTAAAAATACACAAAATCACTTAAAAAAGGATTAAATTCCTTATGGCAAAAAATATAGCGATATTCCCTAGCCTTTGCGTTGAAACGTACTTCAAAATTATTATCTACTTTTTCAATTTTTTTAATATAAATGTGAGGTGTGGCAAATTTGTTAATTTGCCTTTTTAAATATGCAAGGTCCTTAAAATGCTCCCCACACTCAATACAAGCTACTGCCCCACTTGCATGAACGCCTTTATCAGTCCTTGAGGCAAAAAGTGGTCTTTGATAAATTCCTAAATGAGTTAGGGCGTTTGCAAGTTTATCTTGGACGCTGTTTTGATGAGGTTGGCAAGCTGAGCCTAAAAAAGTGATGCCATTGTATGCTAAGGTTAATTTAAGTTTCATTAATAACGTTTCAAAATGGTCTTTTTAAAATAGATCATAGATGCTAAAAAGGTGCTTAAAAATATGAGTAAAACGGCTAAAATTGGGGGTTTATGAAAGATAGTTAAAAGTCCAAAATAAATAGAAATTACTAAAAACATACCCACATAAATAATGCCCTTTTCATAGCGATAAGTTACTATGCCAAAGGAGAGGGCAAAAAGCGTGCTAGCTAGTGGAAAAAGGGCGATTGTAGTATAAATTACAAATTCTTTAGCCTTGTGTTTATTGGTGTTTAAATCGTTCCAGTACTCATAAAATTTTCTTATTTGCATTAATTCATTGCTAAATTTGGTATTTATAGTTAATTTTTCAAAATCGCCCACAAATAGGCTTTCATCGTTTTCAAAATTATACATTTTGCCATTTAATAAATCAAAAGCAAAGTTATCCTCATTCCTATGAAGACTAGCCTCTTTTGCTATTATGAGTTGTTCTTTATCTTTATCTTTGCGCTTTGGGTGATACATAACTATATTTTCGTATTTATCATTATCCTTTTTTTGTATAAAAATCATCCATTCTAAAAATTTTTGTCCAAATTCTCCTATTTTGTAATTAAATTTAACCTGAGTTTTTTTATAATCTACAAAATTATCTTGCAATTCAAATACTATAGGAATCATAACAAGAGCTATAAAAAGCATAAAAGCACTAACTAGGGTAGAAATTTTAAGAAAAAATTTAGCTAAAAGTTTAGGTGAAAAACCAAGGGTAAAAAGTACTATGCTTTCATTTTCCCTTGATAAGCGATAAAGTGCAAGGCTAAGAGCGATAAAAAAGGATATTGGCAGGGTAAAAATAAGAATTCTAGGCAACATAAAAGAATAAAGTTTAATAAAGTCTAATAGGCTAATTTCAATGCTTGAGGTAAGCTTTGCAAGCTGTATAAAAAAAATCATAGAAACAATGCTAAAAAGTACAAAAAAGATTGATAAATTCGTGCTTAAAAATTGATTTAAAATATACTTAAAACTTAGTTTCATTTGTAAATTTCCAAAAATAAAAAATATACTATAAGATTAAGGCTAATAAAGGGTAAAAAGGCTATTTTTTTTACAAAGAAAAAAAAGGGCAGGGCTAAAACACAGGCTAAAAATAAGACCCAAAAGGCAAATTTAAAGCCAAAAATTCCACTTATACTAGCCATTATTATAATATCTGCATCGCCTAAATTTTCTTGTATATCCTTGCTTTTTATGCTTTTTAAAAAGGATATGAAATTTTTGAGCAAAAATAAAAAACCAGCACATAAACAAGCATTAAAGATAAAATCTATATCATAATTTACACAAAAGGCTATTATAAAGCTAAGCCACAGGATTAAATTTGGCACGGCTTTTAATTTTAAATCTATCAAAGAAAGACTAAAAAGCATAAATAAAAATAAGGAAAAAAAGATAAATGAAAAATTTGCTATTTTACTAGCATAAAGGCTAAATGGCAGCAAAAAAACCCCTATGATTTCGGCTAAAAAATTTATCTTTGGGATACCTTTGAGACAGTACTTGCATTTACCTTTTAAAAAAATATATGAAAAAATGGGTATTAGGGTAAAAAATGAGAGTTTATGATTGCAATAAAAACAATAAGAGCGTATTGAAAATAGGGGTTTGTTTTCGCAAAATCTACTTGTAAGGCATATGAAAAATGAAGAAAAAATTAAACTTAAAACAAAAAGAAAGGCTAAATTCAACGTCCAAAGGTCCTTTCTCTTTGCCTAAATTCTTTTATAATCTTTCTAAATTCCCTTTTTGTAAGCCCTGGAAATAGGGTTTGACTAAAATAAATTTCAGCATAAGAACTTTGCCACAATAAAAAATTTGAAAGTCTCTTTGCATTGCCAACTCTAAGCATTAAATCAACGTCCATACAAAGGTCTAAATTTTCACTAATATTTTTTTCATTTATTTCTAAATTTTTTTCTAAAACGCGTTTAACAGCCCTTACAATCTCATCACGTGCCCCATAGCTAATAGCCAAATTTACGCATAATAAATTGCAATCCTTTGTATCTTCTTCTAATCTAGCAATTTTATTTCTAATATCCTTATCTATAAGGGTCAAATCTCCTATAGCATGAAATTTAATATTATTTTTTTTAAATTCCTTCAAGGCATCTTCTAAACACCTGTTAAGAAGTTCAAAGATAAATTGAATTTCTTCTTTTGGACGTTTCCAGTTTTCTGTACTAAAGGCAAAAAGGGTTAAATTTGAGATTTTTTCATCAATGCAAACTTCCATAAGCTTTTGCATAGTTTTCACACCTTGCGAGTAGCCAACCGTGGCTAAAAATCCCTTAGCTTTAGCCCAACGTCTGTTTCCGTCCATTACAATGGCAAGGTGATTAAGCGTGTTCATTAGCTATCCTTTAAAATCAAATAATTTTTTAAATGTATATAAAGGTTTTAATTTATTATCATGCAAAACATTATATTCTAAGTGTTTATTAAGAAATTTTTGCACCTTTAAAAAGGGTGTGAAAATAGAAACTCCTTTTTTATCAATAATGATTTTTAAAGCCCCAAAAACACTAAAATAAAGATAAAGTTCTATGAAATTTTCATTTTTTCGCATTTGAAACAAACAAGCCTTATTTTCAAAAATAAAGGGAATATGATAGATATTTTCATAACTTGCAAAAAGCATTTCTTTTAAAATTTGATATTTTTGCCTATTTTTACACTCACAAATAGAATTTATAACAAAATCTTTAAAATTTATCTTTGTTTCTAAAAGTGCTACTATCACACTTAAACCCTCTTCAAAGGGGAGTAAATTTGGTCTCTTGCTAAGATTTTTAAATTGTAAAATGCCACCCTTATTTGTGTAAAGTTCTGCCAAATACTCAGCCCCAACTTCTAGTTCAATTAAGCTTTTTGTGCTTATTTTTTTGTGATTTAAAAGCAGTGTGTAATGCCCCTTATACGAAGAATCAAGCACCTTCATTTGAATAGGTAGGGTCGAGTTTATCATACTACTCATAATTTTTCACACATTCTAGCTAATATATAGCCTAATTCTTCTTTGCTTATTAATTTTGAAGTACTTATATCATTTTTTGTTATAAAGCTTAATTGATTAAAATTTGAACCAAAATTATTTTTATCTCCTAAAATATTTAAACAAATCATATCCAGCTTTTTTTCAATCAAGGCTTTTTTAGCATTATCTAAGGCGTTTTTTTCATCAAGCTCCATTTTAAAGCCTATTTTAATGCCCTTAAATTTGGTATTTTTAAGTAGGTCTTCATTTAAATTTAAGCTTAAATTTAAATTTTCTTTGCCTTTTTTAATCTTACCCTTTGTATATTTTTGTACAAAATCACTCACAGCTGCTGCCATTATCAAAAAATCATCATTTTGAAATTTATCAATTAAATTTTTTAAATCCTTTGAACTTTCAAAATTATACACTGCATAAGGTGCCTTAAATTCAACGCTACTAAGTAATCTTACATTAGCCCCTAAAAAATAAAAGGCATCAGCTATAGCCTTAGCCATTTTTCCACTTGAAAAATTGCTAATAAATCGCACATCATCAATCTTTTCTTTAGTCCCTCCACAAGTTATAACAATATTTTTATTTTCAAAAAATTTTTCTTTAAAAAGTTGTCTTTTGACTATATTAAAAATATCTTTTATATCAGCTAAAGCCCCGATTCCCTCGTCCTTACAAGCTAGTTTTTTAACTATGGGTTTAATGATTATGGCCTTATTTTTTTCTAAAATTTTAAGAGAGATTTGAGTGCTAAAATGATTATACATATTTGAATTTGCTGCAGGGGCTATTATTAAGGGCTTAGAACTAGCTATTAAGGTTTGGATAAATAAATTATCACTTATGCCATAAGCTAGTTTATTAATGGAATTTACACTGGCTGGTGCAAATACTATAATATCACAATCCTTGCTAAATTTAATATGATTATTATCATTTTCCCAGCTTTCATTTTCTACGCACAAAACGCTATCACACAAGGCTTCAAAGCTTAATCTACTAGCAAATTTTAAGACCCCTTCGCTTAATAAAACCTTTACTTTAAAATTTTCTTTTTTAAATAAGCTTATTAACTCATAAGCTTTATAAAATGCTATGCTACCACTAACTGCTAAAAGAATAGTTTTCATTTTTTTCCAAATTTTTTATAAAAATAATCCTTGACTATCTTTTCTTTTGCCCTATTTATAAATAGTGTCCCACTTTTTATATTTTGACTTACACAACTTCCAGCAGCGATTATCACTTCATCATCGATTTTTATAGGGGCGATTAGTTGCGTATCTGAGCCTATAAATACATTTTTACCTATTATAGTTTTATACTTTTTGACCCCGTCATAATTGCAAGTTATAGTCCCACAGCCTATATTTGTGCCCTCATCAATCTCACAATCTCCAAGATAGCTTAAATGTCCGGCTTTAACACCATTTAATCTTGCCTTTTTACATTCTACAAAATTTCCTATATGAGTGTTTGAAATCTCACAACCTGGTCTAATGTGTGCCAGCGGCCCTATATCTGAGTTTAAAATAACGCTTTCTTCTATAACGCTAGAATGCTTTATAATGGAGTTTTCAATTATGCTTTTTCCTAAAATTTGCACATTTGCTTCTATTTTGCATTCTTTAATAAATTTAGCCTGTGCACTTATAAAAATACTAGCTGGATTTTGCATTATAACGCCTGCTTGCATTAAGTTTTTTTTGATTCTTTCTTGCATTAAATTTTCAGCCACGCTTAATTCAAATTTATCATTAACGCCCATAAACTCATACTCATCAACAAAAATAGGAAGTATATTGTAATTTTTTTCCTTGCTAAGCCTTATAATATCTGTTAAATAAAACTCCCCGACCCTATTGTCATTTGTAATCTTAGGCAAAAGTTCATTTAAAATACTAGTTTTAATCACATAAACGCCACTATTGCAAATTTTTATATTTTTTTCTTCTTCATTTGCATCTTTTAATTCTACGATTTTTTGAATTTCATTATCTTTTATTATTACCCTGCCATAGCTTTTTGCATCTTTGGTATCAAACACTGCCACGCTTAAATCTGAGTCATTGTTAATCAAATTTTTAAGTGTTTCTTTTTGTATTAAGGGCATATCTCCACAAAGTATCAAAACCTTATCGTGCTTAGCCTTATATTCTTTTAAAGCCCCTGCTGTGCCCGGATAATTTTGCAAATCCTGGCTTATAAAATTTATATCCTTAAAATCAAGACAAATTTCTTTTTCAACCTCTTCTTTTTTATGTGATAAAATAACGCTAATATCATTACTCAAAGTATTAGCCTTATCTAAAATATGCCAAATCATGCTTTTATCTGAAATTTTTTGCAAAACCTTTGGAACATCTGATTTCATCCTAGTCCCAAGCCCTGCAGCTAGTATTACTATACTTATATTTTGCATAAAAAACCTTTATAGAATAAAGGATATTTTAGCAAGTTAAATTAAATATTTTTGCAATTTAGAAAGTATTTAGTTTTTTATTTTAAATTTAAGAATTGTTTTATATTTTTAGCTAAAGCATTTGAAACATTTACAGATACTGCATTGCCAAATTGTTTATAAGCTTGCGTATCGCTTACTACTTGTTTCCATGAATTTGGAAAGCCTTGCAGTTTGCTACACTCATTTGGAGTAAGTTTTCTTACATTTATAAGATTGTCATCATTAAATTTTGCAAAATTTAGTTCATTGGTTACATAATTATCTTGACTAGCCCTATGCATTTTACACATTGTAGCAGTTAGTGTTTTACTAATCTTACAATTTATGCTAGGTTCAGCTTTATATCCACCACTACCCCAACTAAGTATTGTTTTTGCTATTTTTTTACTTAAAAAATAGTTTTTATCTACATTTTTATCAAGTAAATCTTGTGTTGAAATTTTAAGCTTATAACCTTTTGGAAATTCAAATTTAATATTGCTAAATTCCCTTAAAATAGCTACTATAAAAATTCTTGTTCTTTGTTGTAGAAAACCAAAATCTTTAGTATTTAACATCTCATAAAAATAATTATATTCTAAATTATCTAGTAATTTTAACATTGTATTGAAAGTTTGTTTTTTGTTATGAGAGATTAAATTTTTAACATTTTCAAGAACTATAATTTTTGTTTTGTGTTTTTTTGACAATATCTAAAATTTCATAAAAAAGTGTTCCACGTTTATCATCAAATCCTTTTTGTTTTCCAAGAGAACTAAATGGTTGTCAAGGAAAGCCTGCGAGTATTATATCGTGTGGTGGAATTTGTTCTTTAAGAATTAAAATATCGCCTAAGATTATATTTTATCTATGTTTTCTTTATAGGTTTGCACAGCAAATTTATCAAAATCATTAGCCTAAATTATTTTAAAATTATTTTGCAAAAATCCCAAATCAAATCCACCAATGTCTGAAAATAAACTAACAATTTTCATTAAAAACTCCACTTTGTTGGATTTGTTGAAAAAGTTTTATTAAAACATCTACAACTATAGAATTTCCACTTTGTTTTCTAGATTGAGCCATAGAAACGCAAATTTTAAAATCATCACTAAAACCAAAAAGTCTCAAGGCTTCACGTTTTGTTAAGACCCTTAGTTTATTATTTGTAGTTACATAATTATTAATACTAGCCCTATGAGAGTTACCTTGAGTGGAAAGGATTGCACGGGCTATTTTTAAATCAGTTTTAGTATTTTGATGATAAAAATTCTTAGTACCTGGACTTAAAACATAGGCTTTTAACTTTTCACTTAAAAAATATTTATCATCTACAACACTAGGTGATTTTTTTATTTTAAGTTTTCCATTTTCACTAGTAAAATTTCTAAATTTACAATTATCTAAAAGAAGTCTTGCATACTAAATTTAAGTTTTTCTGGTTTTGGAAATTCAAAGTTATTAGCAAAATGTGCGTTTTTAAAAGCTACAATAAAAATTCGTTTTCTATCTTGTGGTATATTATAATTTCTATTATCTAAAAGTTGATATTTTAAGACATAGCCAAGTGGGCCAAATACGTTTTGCATAATATTCCAAGTTTTACCCTTATCGTGTCTTAATAAATTTGAGACATTTTCATAAATAAAAACCTTTGGTTTAATTTCTTGTATTATTCTTGCATAATCATAACATAGTGTCCCACGCGTATCACTAAGACCCATTTGGCGACCAATTTGTGAAAAACTTTGACAAGGTGACCCACCTACTAAGATATCAATTTGTCTTTTAAAATCAATCCCATCCAAAAGTCTAATATCCTTAAAAAAGTAATCACATTTGTAATTTGCTAAGTAAGTATCACGAATAAAATTGTGTTTTTTAGAGTTATTTTCATAAAGTTTATAACAATATTCTTCTTTTTCTTTGGGACTTTTTAAGCATTTAATAGTTTTTAATTCTTTATCATAATCTATTGTTAAGTTTATATCACTATTGTCACAAGCAAATATTGTTTTGTGTGGAAAATTTAAACGTTTTAATGCAAATTTAAATGCACCTATTCCACTAAAAACTGTGGCAATTTTAAGCATTTTTTCTCTTTTGTTCTTTGATTAAAAATTGTTTATAATGCCAAGACATAAAACGTATTCTTTGATCGTTTAGAAAAAAATTTGATATTTTTTATCATTGTATATATAAAGATTGTCTGCAAAATTACCATTTTCATTACCAAACAGGTAGGAAAGTTTTAATCGTCTATTGTTATCAATACTTATTAAATGTTTATCAAATAAAGCATCCATATTGGCAGATAAAAGTAAACCATTATGTATGTCATATATTTCTTTTAAATCACTATTTTTGTAACTTTTTATATGCGAAGCCCTAAATAATATTAAAAAGTTTTCTCTACTTGCCTCAATACCGCTAAATGGACAACTTATTGTTCCATTTTTTTGTATAGGCTATTACTTCATCTGCTAATTTATTACGCCAAACATTTTGGAAATTTCTATTTTTTACAATACATTTGATTTGTTCATTTATGGTAAGTTTATGATTTTTTAATTTTATTTGATTATTTATAAATTGTGTCAAACTTGGAAGCTGAATTAATTTATCGTTAAATTGCTGATACGAGAGAGAGTTAAAACGGCTGTTTTTGCTTATGTTTCTTCCTATTTTATTTATAATTTGTTTTGTATAATATTTTGTAAAATACTCTATTTAATGTTCGTTTACGATATAAATATTTGCAAAATCTGTCAAATTTATATTTTTTGCTTTGTTTCTTTTTTTCATTCGGTGTTGGTAAATTTAAGAATTTATTAAATTTACAAAGGAAAAAAAATGCAAAAATTAAAAGTAAAAATAAACAAATGAAAAAGGTCAAATTTATTCTCATATTCAAAAATGGTTCACTATAAGACCTGAGAAAATAATTATACAAAAATTTGTATGTACTTTAGTGAACGAATACAAATATAATCTAAATTAAATGTAAAAAGAATTAATACTTACAAGGCAACGGAGAGAGATTCAGTTAGTAATTTAAAAAATGCTAGTGATATAGCAAAAAACAATAATCCTTTTATAATCGTAGAATGCAAATCTGATAATGTTTACATAGATATAGGTCATGTAAAAGAAATTATAGATATACAAAAAAAAACGATGATGATGAAAAAGAAAGACAAAGATTATTAAAATCTATAGTAGTTTTTAAAAAAGATGAATTTAACAAAGTGCTTAATAAATGCCATGATATAATAAGAAACGCAGAAAAACACGACACAGCAAAGACCTTTGATGAGATTGCAAAGGTTTTATTTATGAAGGTTCATATCGAAAGAAATGCTTTAAAACAGATAAGTCCTACAACAAATATTTTTTCTTTAAAATATATAGAAGATAAGGAAAATGACCCTGGTAGAAATTTTAACGAAAGTGTTTTTAAAGATATGTTTGATCAAACTAAAAAGGAATTTTCGAGAGATAAAATTTTATGGAAAATGAAAAAATAGAATTAAAAGATAGTACTATTAAAAATATAGTCAAGGAATTAGAAAAATATAATCTTTCCTTAACTTCTGCTGATATTAAAGGTATTGCCTTTGAAAATTTTTAAGCACTACTTTTAAAGGTGATTTAGGACAATATTTTACACCAAGGGCTATGGTTGATTTTATGATAGAAGCGTTTAATCCTTTATAAAATGAGCTATGTTGTGACCAAGTAGTAGTGGTTTTTTAATAAATATCTTTAATCAAATTAAAAAAGATATTCTACAAGTAATTTTTAGTAGGTTTTATAGGCTTTAAAGTCCTATTTTTTCATAACAATTTTTTTATATTTTTCTAAAAATGGCACAAAATATGCCACTAATTTAAAAAAATTTGTAAATATTATAATCATTTTTTGCATTTTTTGTCAAGTTTTTAAAAAAAAAAAATTCATTTTTTTGCAATTATACATAATAATGACTTATTTTTAATGTTTATTTTATAAAAATTGCTCTTTTTGTCTAAGGTTTTTTAAGCTTTTAAACTTAATTAAAGCTTAAAAAAGTCGGGGCTTGATTGGTTTTTTTGTAAATTGGTTGGCTTTTTGCAAAATTGCATTTTAAATATTTTTTTTAAAATTAAAAGCGCGCCCTGCAATTTTATATTAATTTTTAACTTTTTCATTTTTTATTAATAGCTTTTTTTCTTTTTCTAAGTTTTTTTTATTTTTCCGTGTGGTGTGGCGAGGTTTTGAATTAAGATTTAAAATTGTGCGTGGCGTGAAAAGGTAAAAAAACTTAGAAAAATAGTTATATTTTTAAGGTTGTGTGCGTTGGTGTAAAAAAATATTAAAAAAATGTGTGCGAGTGGCTATGGCTTGTGCGAGAATATTTTAAAATTTAGCTTTTAAAGATGTGTTATAAAATGTGTTTAAAATCGTGCGTTGGGTGTCTTGTGAGTTTTTTTTTTTTTTTAATTAAAAATAAGTCCGTGCGGAGTGGCATTTTTTTAAAAATGTATTACTTTTTAAAAAGAATATTATTAAAAAAATATTTTTATGCCTTTTCATACATAATAATTTAGGAAAAAAAACTTTAACCCTTTTTTTAAAAATTACATTAATTTAAAATATCTTAGTTAAAAAAAAGGAGTAATAATGGCTGGTGAGTTAAGTATTGAAGAACAAATTAAAGAAGTTTTAGCAAATGACAACGCCTTTTTAGAACAAGTTAAACTAACCTTGCTTGGTGTTAATGAAATGTATAATATTTTTAAATCTTTAAATGAGAGTTTTAATAATATTGAAAGCAATTTTTTAAGCCATGATGAAAGCCTTAAAAATTTACAAGATAATTTAAATCAAAATTTAGAAAATATGTCAGCACAAATAAGTAATTTTGAAAGCTTAATTAATCAAAAAGAAAAGGATTTTCAAAACTTACAAAATTTGCTTAATGAAACTAGTGTTTTAATGGAAGAAAAAGGCGAAGAGTTTATTAAAATAAGTGATGAAGTTAATAATTTAAAAAATATTATTTTAGAGCATAAAAATGAAATAGCTGCTCTTTTAGAACTTTTAAGAGATACTGAAAATTATGAAAAATTAAAGATAATTAGTAATAACTTCGATACTCAAATTCTTTCAATTAATAGTTTAATTGAAAATTTTAATTCAAATTATTTATTAAAAAAGATTGATTTTAAACATTTTGTACAAGAAAGTAAAAAAAGTCTTATTAAAGAGGTACAAGTTTCTAATATTAAGCAATTGGCTAATATTTATAATTATTTGTTTACACTAGAAAACACAATTTTTAAAAATACGCTAAAACAAATTAAGGAGTAAAAAATGGCAAATTTGATTTTAAATAAGGTTTCAAATTATACAGGCCTTAGTGGGTCTATATTTGATAGTGGCTTAAGTTTTTCTTATGAGGATTTAAATGAAGAGCAACTTAATACAAAATTTATTATTACATTAACTGCTAATAATTTAACACTAAATAGCGAATATGATAATTTAATAGATGAAAGTGGCTCTGTTACTTTTTCTCATACCATAAGCGAATATAATGAGGCTTTTAAGGCTTTAAAAATAACCCTTGGTAATGAAAATGGTAGCCTTGAAATAACTTATAATTCTTTGCTTACAAATAGCGAAATAAAAGAAAGTATTATAAGTATTGTCAAAACGCCTAGTGAATTAATAGAAAATGACTATCAAAAAATTAATTTTTATCTTGAAAATATACAAAACTCAGCTACTATTTTACAAGATTTAAGGCAAAGGGTTGAACTTGCCTTTGGAGATTTGTCAAGCTTTGATAGCGATATAACCTCTCTTTTTCAAAGTTTCAAGGATTTAAAAACCCAAAATGAAATACTTATTAATGAAATAGTAGAAAGGTCTAAAAATGAGTTAAATGAGTTAAAAGAAAGTATTATAGTTGAACTTAATGAATTTAAAGATAATCTTAATCAAGAAATAGAAGGGGCTAAAACTACAGCTTTAACAGATATAGAAGGGGCTAAAACTACAGCTTTAACAGATATAGAAGGGGCTAAAAATTCTTAATTTTAAGGATTTTTAAATTATTTAAGGATTTATTATGAATGAAAATTTAAATATGCTTTTACAAACTCAAATTAATGCTTTAATTGAGTTACAAACTCAGCTTAAAATAATACTTGATAATTTTGAAAGTATTGATTCTTCTTCTTTTGATGAATTAATAGGCCAATCTTTACAAGAATTAATAACCACCTATTTAGAAGAAAATGAAGGTCTAAAAGACCTACAAAATCAATTTGAAGAAGTAAAAAAAGAGGTTGAAAACATTAATATAACAGGCGATATAAGCACAATTAACACTTTACAAGATGAAGTTAAGGTTTTAAGTAATAAAATATCTTTAAAGC
>NZ_VJNV01000023.1 GCF_008633915.1 Campylobacter sp. LR291e
GAAAGTTAATTTTTTTTGTATAGCCACGCTAATAACCATCTCCTGTTGGCATGGTAAATAAATTATATTTTTTAACAAATTATCCACTGCTTTTTTAGCACCTGCGTAAGCTTCGTTATAATAATCATGCACTAAAATAACGTCTAAATTTATCATTTTAGGATAAAAGTACTCAAGTCCTGCTAAGATAGGTTCATATAGGTCACAATCTATATTTACAAAGTAAAATTTTTCTTTTTCTAAATTTTTATCATCTTGCACATTTTGTGGAAACCAACCCTTTTTAATGATAATATTTTTTAGATTTTGCATTTTTGACATAACTAAATATAAAAGTATCGCTTAAATGTCCTTTTTATGGTTTTGTTTAAGGAAATTTCACAAATCTTTTTCACTAAAACCTTAAAAGCTATCAAAAAGATAAAGTTTTTTATCACAAAAATGCACGTTAGTCTCATTTGCAAATTTTCCTTGAAAAACTCAAAGTTCAGCCACATTTCCCTTTTAAATCAAATTCCTTACATTGCATAGCAAAATTCTTTAAAAATAAAATTCTAGTCTTTATTCTTAAAAAGCCATAACTGCTATCTATTTTGACTAATGGGATATTAAAATTTTTAAGTAAGTTGTTTTGGTATATCATACATACCAACTAAAGATGCGATTATAATTTTATCAAATTCGTAGTTTTTAAGTTCATTTGGATTTTTAATATCTAGGATATAGATTTTTTCTTTATGAGATATTTCTATTGTATCTTTCCACTTTTTAGGGTTATTATCGACAAAAAATAAAACTTCATTTTTATCGCTTACCTCCCCCCCCCATAAGTTTTTTAAAGATATTTATCCCAGAGCTACCTGCTCCAAAAATAATAACTTTTTGCATTTTTTCTCCTTTAAATAAATTTGCGTTAATGATATATTAAATTAATTTGAAAATACCTTGCAAACCTGTAATCATCATTTTTGCCCCAACTGCTACTATAAATACTTGAGTAATTCTTGCTATTACATGTAAGATTAAGGTGCCTAAAATTTTTTCAATGGTGGCTGCGTAATGAAATAAGATAAACAAAAATAAAAAAGATGCTAAGACCGAAAAGGTAGCTATTAAAAGCCCTGAAAGTTCAGATATTACTATAACAGTTGCTAAGGTACCAGGTCCTATAAGCATAGGAAAGGCCATAGGTACAAGACTTTGTTTTAAAAGTTCTTTCTCACTCATTGTTTTAAAATGTGAAAAATCCTGCGTTTTGGCTGAAAAAAGCAAATTTTTTATAGACATTACAATGAGTATTAGACCTCCGCCCACTCGTAAATCATCTAAATTTATTCTAAATACATAGGACATAAAAAAAGGACCTGTAAATAAAAAAACTAAAACTATTATAAAACCCGTATAAAGTATAGCCCTAAAAAGTTTTTTTCGCAAAAGCAAGGGCAAACCCTGACTCATTGCTAAAAATTGGGTTAAATTCCCAAAAGGATTTAAAACTGCAAGTATAGTAACACAGGCAAGTAAAATGGCCTCTACTTCGTTTTCTAAAATCTCAAACATCGCTTTTAAAATCAAGGCTAATTGAATTTACGCAGTGCCTTATATTTTTATGCGTAAAGCCCTCGCCTATAAAAATATGACCTAAATGACCCCCACAATTTGCACAGACAATCTCAGTTCTTCTTCCGTCTTTATCAGGAATCTTCTTAACACTATCCTTAATCTCATTATCAAAGCTAGGCCAACCACAACCTGATTTAAATTTATCATTTGAGTTATAAAGTGGCACGCCACACTGCTTACAAAGATAAATTCCTTTTTCATAAAAATCATTAAATTTACCAGAAAATGGTGCTTCTGTGCCTTTATCTATAATAACTCTTTTTTCTTCGTCGCTTAAATTTTTCATATCAAACCTTTAAAATTTTAAAAGCCTTATTATACTAAAATACCCTTATTTATTAAAGGGTTAGTATGAAAGAATTTTTTTCTAGCATAGAAAAAATTTTGTATGAAAATGATTTAGGGCTTAAATTTAAGGAATTTGAAAACTTTTTTGATGATTTTAAAAGTACTAAAATAATATTTAATATGCAAACTATACCTCTTGAAAAAGATTTAATTAATACGAATTTAAAGGTACTGCACCCAACTCGCATAAGAAGACCAAAATCTACAAATAGCAATACGGCCTTGGCTAAGATTATACACTCTGTTGCTCATATTGAATTTTGTGCTATAAATTTAGCCCTTGATGCCTTGTATCGTTTTAAGGATTTGCCTATGCAATTTTA
This sequence comes from Campylobacter sp. LR291e, assembly GCF_008633915.1. Lineage (GTDB taxonomy): Bacteria > Campylobacterota > Campylobacteria > Campylobacterales > Campylobacteraceae > Campylobacter_D. Next base: position 2,295 of record NZ_VJNV01000023.1, read on the forward strand.
CAAGGACTGGCTAGAAGTAGCAGACGAAGAGATTAAGCATTTTAAGCTTTTAGTAAGGGCCTTAAATGAGCTTGGTTTTGAGTATTCAAGTTTTGCTGTGCATAATAATTTATATGAGGCCATGAATTTAACAAAAGATAATTTAGCACTTCGTATGGGCGTGGTACATAAGGGCTTAGAGGCAAAAGGACTTGATGCAAATCCTTTTGTAATAGCTAAAATTCAACATTCTAATAATCCTATAAAAAGTTATATAGAAGAAGTTCTGAAAATCATTTTAGAAGATGAGATAAAGCATGTTAAAAAGGGCAATATCTGGTGGGAATTTGCTAAAAAAGATATGGACTTTTTAAGCATTTGCAAGGACTTTAATCAATTTTGTTTAGCTGGAAAAAAGCTAAATATTCACGCAAGATTAAGGGCTGGTTTTAAAAAAGAAGAATTAATCAAGCTAGAAAATTTTTATAATTAAACTCAATCTAAAATATATTTGTGATATTGTGTTCTTTGATTTGTTGGCGAAAGTGAGTTTTAAAATTTCGCTTAAATCTATTATATTAGTATATTTTTTAAGCATATTATTGTACCACTCACTTCACATTTTTTTAAATATAAAAATATGACTAATAAAGAAATTTAATCCCACCAAAGTGGCGAGGTATTATTTAAATTTAAATTTATTCAAGCTTTCATTGAGTTTAATGGCTTGATTGTTTAACTCATTTGAATATGATTGTATTTGCTTGTCAATTTGTGCAAGTTCTCTAACACAATCTACTATAAAGCCATTATTTTGAAGGCTTGAACTAGTATTTTTATGGATAATATTCATTTATTTTATATCTTCAAGCGGGGTAGAAATGACCTTATTTATAGTTTCAGCAAGTTTTTTCATATCATATTTCATGGTGATTGACTGATCTGCAAGTTCTCTTCTAGTTTTTTGAGTTTTCTTGCATTTGGGTACTTATGTCATCAATTGACTTTAAAAGTTTTTTTACTATTGCATCAGTTTGGGTTATTGATTGTTGAGTTCTTTCGGCTAAGGAGCGAACTTCATCGGCCACCACGGAAAAACCACGTCCATGTTCTCCAGCCCTAGCTATTTCAATGGCTACATTAAGGGCCAGTAAATTTGTTTGGTCTGCAATGTCAGTAATAATCTTTAATATATCTAAAATTTCTCTTGCTTTGTTGTTTAAGATATTAAAATTATTAGTGATTTCTTGTACTATCTTGGATATTATCATAAATGCTATCTATGATTTGTTCTGTTATTTTAGAATCGCTTATTACCATTTCAAGATGTGCTTTTGTCTGTTGTGAGTGATTAACGTTAGTTTGAACTGCTTTTTGATTAAGCTCACCTAAATTTTTATTTTTATCACTAATGCTAGTATTGTCGCTAAGATTTTTAGAAATATTCATAAAAGAATCTGAAATTTTAAGATTTTCACTAGTTTGCTTAGAAGTTTGTGAAATGATATTTCTTGTATAATCTATAAAGGTATTAATAGGCTTTGTGATAAACCTTATATCATCGTGACTTCTAACATCTATTTTTTCTGTTAAAATTTTATTAGATATGATAAAATCAATCTTTTTTGTGATATTTCTTAGATTACCTAACATATTTTTAATTATAGCAATGGATAAAACAAGGGTTACTAAGATTATCACTGCTTCAAGTATAATTAATATTAAAAAATACGATTTTAAATCAGAAATAATTTTGCAATATTTAAATTTACCCCACTTACAATCTTATCTTACACATTTTTAAGACATCAATCTTTTGAGTAATGGTATCAAACCAAGTTTTAGCAGGTACGCCGTATTCTCCTTGAGTGTACTTTGCTATTAAGATATCTCTCATTTTTTGTACTTCGTTAAAACTTTTATCATTAATAGCATTATCATAAAAGGCTATATCATCTTTATTTGCAAAATTTTTAAAAAGCTTTACAAAGGCTTCTTGTTCGGTTATTAGACTTAAAAATTTATTATAAGCTGCAATTTGTGTTGGCATGCTTGTAACAAAGATAGCATTTGCAGTGGCCCTTTCAAGACCTGCTCTTTCTTTTGCATATAAAAAATTGACATAAGCTAGGGTTTGTGTGGCTATATTAATATTATCAATTAATTTAATTGTATTAAACTACCACCTAAAAGTACGTCAATGGTGTTTGTATAATAATTCACGGTTTGACCTGTTAATGGGGTTGAGTTAATAGACTCATCGGCGTTTTTTCTAGTAGTAGAAAGTTTTTGTAATTCTTCTATACCATTTTTTAAATATCCTAAATAAAGTTCATTAACATCAGTGGTATTTTTGATAAAATCAAGTAAATTTTTATGCTTTTCATCTGTTAATTTGCGTTGATTAACTAATTCATTTGCAAAGGCCTTTCCCTTGCTAGATAAAAAACCAGCACTCATACCTCTTTCTTTTTGCATTTCATGCACTAACTAGATATTCTTTCTGATATAAAAATTTGATTTTGTAGTTGTATATTTTGCTTTACTAAGCTATGAGTTCTGCTAAGTTCGTATACTAAGAAAAAAGTAGGGCAAGGGATGGGATTAAAACTAATGAAGAGCTTAAAAAATAAGCAATTTAAGCATAAAAATTTTAGTAGATTTTTTTGAAAAATGATTTATTTGTTAAATTTTTTTGTTTAAATTATAAATTTTTATATTTTTACAAGGGCTTTAAAGATTGATATTTTAGGCATTTAATGCTTTTTTAACTTTTGTTTAAAGATATTATAAATAGCTTATTATTTGATTTTACTTTAAATTTGACTGGGCATTACCATTTTACACAATAATTTATAAATTGTTACAAAATTTATCGTTTTTTAATGCTTTTTGCTAAAAAAATACATAAGATTATAAGAAAACTAACGCAAAGCACTTCTATAATGATGAGTATTATAAAATATGATTTTAGCTTTAAGATTATTTGATTTATCTCTTCTTTAAGCTCATTTACAAGCTCATTTTCTATATCTTTTAATAAATCAATCTTTTTGGTAATAGTATCAAACCAAGTAATTACATTTACATTATATTCCCCTAAGTTATGCTTTGCATATATAGTACTTCTCATGTTTTGAACTTCTTCAAAAATTTGATTTTGGCTTATTTCATTATAAATATCTATGTTAGTTAAGGACCCTAGCGATTTAAATAAGTTTATATAAATTTCTTGCTGGGATACAAGGGTTAAAAATTTGGTGTAAGCGTTGTTAGAAAGGGCTTTATTAGTGATAAAAATATCATTTACAAAGGCCCTTTCTATCCCTGTTTTTTCCTTTGCATATAAAAAATAAGTATAAGATAGACTTTTTCTAGCAATATTAGCATTATTTATCAATTTATTTGCATTTAGGGAGTTATCAAGCAAATCTTGTATGGTGTTTGAATAATAATTTAGAATTTCATTGATTAAATTTTCACTTTTTAAACCATTATCAACATTGCTTCTAATCTTTGTAATAAGTTTTAAATTTTCAATCCCTTGGTGTATTAAATATATATAATTTACATTAACATTTTTCATTTTTTCAATGAAAAGCAACAATTGATTATATTTTTTATCACTTTTTAGTCTTTGGGCTTTTAACTCGTTTGCAAAACGTTCTTTATTGCTTGATAAAAAGCCTATACTCATTCCCCTTTCTTTTTGCATTTCGTGTATAAGGGCTGAGAATTTTTCAGAGATTAAAATTTGATTTTGTAATTTATCGTTATCATCTAGTAAAAAATAGGTTTTATTAAGTTCATTTGCAAGAAAAAAAAATATAGCAAATAAAGGAGCAGTAGCAAGTAGCATAATCTTAATTTTTAGGTTAAATTTAGTAATCATTAATTTTTCCATTAAAAGTTTTGAAAAATATTATAATCATTATTTATTAAATGAATTTTAAACAAAAAGATTTTTTTTAAATATTTTGTAAATGAGTTTGTAAATTTCTAAAATTATCAAAGCCACTTTTAGAATTAATCTTATTTTCTAAAAGCTTTAAAAACTCAGTTCTGTCTATATTTTTAGCACCCATAAATTCTAAATGCTTATTATAAACTTGACAATCTATTAAAAAATTATATTCTTTTAATAGTTTGCAAAGTGCGATTAAAGCTATTTTTGAGACATTTTTTTTAAGGCTTACCATGCTTTCTCCAAAAAACATTTTACCTATGATAAGTCCATAAATTCCACCTATTAATTTATCATTTTCATAAAGTTCAAGGCTGTGTGCTACTCCTTTTTTAAAAAGGGTGTTATAGGTCTTTATAAATTCATTATCTATCCAAGTTTTTTCCCTATTTGCACAAAGTTTAATAAGGCTTAAAAAATCATAATCAAGCCTGAATTCATAGCAGTTTAAAAATTTTTTTATGCTTTTTTGTATGTGAATTTGATTTGGAAATAAAACGCAACGTGGATTTGGACACCACCAAGTAACAGGCTTACTAGTCCAAGGAAAAAGCCCAAATTCATAGGCATTTATTATAAAATCACAATCTAAATTAGGGGTTAAAAAAACGGGGGCATCACTCGGGGCGTTTAATAATTTAGAATACAACTGAGATTTGTTCATTTTTATCAAGCTTGATTTTAGCCTTACCACCTTTTTTCAAGCGACCAAATAAAATTTCATCGCTTAATTTTTCGCCGATTTGTTCGCTTATAACGCGTTTTAAAAGCCTAACGCCAAATTCCTTTTTATAAGCTAGTCTTGCTAAATGAATTTTTACCTTCATATCAGCACTAAGACTTACGATTTTTAAATTTTGTGAAATTTCATCTAATTCTTTTTGAACGATTTTTGCTAAAATTTCATCATCTAAGTCATTAAAATGTAAAATTTTATCTATTCTATTTATAAATTCAGGTGCGAAAAATTCCTTTATAGCCCTATCGTTTTTTTTACTTGTAGAGCTTAAAAAACCAAGTTCGTTATTATCTTTTAAACCTAAATTTGAAGTCATTATTATAATGGTATTTTTAAAATCAGCCTTTAAGCCACTATTATCTGTTAAAGTTGCATTGTCAAAAATTTGCAAAAAGGTATTGCTAAGGTCAGGGTGTGCCTTTTCTATCTCATCAAAAAGCACTACGCTAAAAGGATTTTTTCTTATAGCATTACTTAAAAGTCCACCTTCTTCATACCCTACATATCCAGCTGGAGAGCCTATTAGCTTACTTAAAGAATGCTTTTCTGCATACTCACTCATATCAAAACGTTCTAAATTTAAGCCTAAAAAATTTGCTAACTTCTTACAAAGTTCAGTTTTTCCAACTCCACTTGAACCTGTAAATAAAAACACACCCTTTGGTGAATTTTGATTCTTAAACCCTGCCCAGCTTTGCTTTAAACTTGCACAAAGTCCATCTATTACTTCATCTTGTCCAAAAATTTTTGTTTTTAAATTTGAGTTTAAATTTAAAAGGGCCTTATTTGTATCAAGTTCAAAAATTTTATGAGAATGAGTCATTTTTGCTAGTGTATCTTCTAAATCCTTTAAGCTAGGCGTTCTTTTTTTCTTTGCGTTTAAAACAAAGGAAGCCCCAAGTTCGTCGATTAAATCAATAGCACTATCAGGCAAGAATTTATCATGGAAAAATTTCTTAGCTAATTCAACGCAAGCCTTTAAAATTTCATCATTTAATTTTATATGATGAAAGCTTTCATATTTGCTTTTTAAGCCTTTTAATATAAGCAAACATTCTTCTTCGCTTGGTTCATCGACATTTATCTTAGCAAATCTACGACTCAATGCCTTATTTTTATCAAAGGTATTTTTATATTCTAAAAAGGTAGTAGCCCCTATACATTTTAAGCTACCATTGCTAAGTGATGGTTTTAATAAATTCGCACAATCTGCATTATTTTCACCGGCTGCTCCAGCCCCAACAATGGTATGAATTTCATCTATAAATAAAATAGCATTTGGCATTTTTTCAAGTTCATTTAAAACACTTTTAATGCGTTTTTCAAAGTCACCTCTATACTTTGTACCCGATAATAAAGCACCTAAATCAAGGCTATAAATTTGAGCATCTTCTAAATTTTTTGGCACTTCTTTGTTAGCAATCTTTAAGGCTAGTCCCTCAACAATAGCTGTTTTTCCAACACCGGCCTCGCCTATTAAGATAGGATTATTTTTCTTTCTACGAACTAAAATTTGCATCATTCTTTCAAGTTCGAAATTTCTTCCTACTAATGGGTCTATTTTACCATTATTTGCAAGGGCTGTTAAATTTATAGTGTAAAGATTTAAATTTTCTACATTATTCATATTTTTTAAGGATGAAAGCTTATCTAAGTTTAGCCCATGTTTTTGAAGTAAATAGCTAGAATACGAACGTTTATCAATTAAAATTTGTTCTAAAAAATCAACTATTTTAATATTTATTTTTGGATTTTTCTTTTTAAAATTATTTAAAATTTCATCAAGTACAACAGAAACTATAGGAGTGGTATTTTTTTCCTTTAAAATCTCGTTTTTATCGGCTATATAGCCTCTAAGTTCCCTTTCTAAAAGCTCAAAATCTCCATCTGCGTACTCTTTAAAAATTTCCTTAAAATTATTGCTTAACTTTAAAAGTGCAAAAAGTACATGTTCACAAGTTATAAATTCATGGTGATTTATCACGCTTAAATGTTTTGCGTTATCAAAAAAACTTTTTAATTCTTCATCGTATTTCATTATTCTTCTTCTACTATGCTTTGTAATGGAAAATTTGCAAGTCTTGCAGCACTTCTTACCCTTTTTTGCTTAGAAAGTGCTATTTCTTGGCTATAAATGCCACAAATTCCACTGCCCTTATTGTGTATATCAAGCATGATTTTACTAGCACTATCCATATCGTGTCCAAAAATATTCATTAAAATTTCAACTACAAAGTCCATAGTGGTAACATCATCATTTATTAATATAACCTTGTATAGTTTTGGTTCTTTAAGTTCGATATCTTCAAGTGTTTTTTCTTTAGGCATTACTTTTCCTTAATCCTTTGTATATCAGCTTGCATTAAGCTTGTAGGCACCTTGCCAAGATAAAATTTAACCATCTTACTCTCATTATAATAATCGCTTAAATCCTGATAAACTCCATTTTTAAGCATAATTTTAAAGGGCAACTGTTCCATGTGTTTATAATCAATGTCTGATAAAATTTGGGCTATAATCTTATCATTATCCTTAGAATTACTTAAAAAATAATAGGCCTTATAATCATCGGCAAATTTTTTCACCACTTCATCACTAACATCTTCAAAATGAGTTAGACCTATTATTAACAAATCTTTATTATTGTTTCTCCAAAGCTTGGTAAGTTCGCTTGCTTCTTCTTTACATGGTGCACAAAAGGTACCAAATAAATCAATTAATACAATCTTATCTTCTTCATTTTCAACCACAAAACCATTTTGCGTTCTAACTAAGGTCTTAGAACCACCATTTACGCTTTGAAGTGTGATTTTATCATTTAATTCATAGTGTTTAAACATAAAATCATTTTTAACTATCTCTTCACCACTACAAGCACAAAAATAACAAGCACAGCATAAAACAAGCAATAAGCTTGTAAGTTTTTTCATATTTATCCTTTTTTTAAAAATAAAAATTAAATTTTAACATTTTTGATTTAATATTTAGATATTTTTATAATTTTTCATAGCCATTTTTGCGTCTAAATCAGCTTGTTTTTTCTTTAAACTTTCTCTTTTATCGTGTAAATTTTTACCCTTTGCAAGTGCTAAGGTCGCTTTAACCTTGTTTTTATCATTAAAATATAAATCTAAGATTATTAAAGTAAAGCCTTCCATGCTAACCTTGCCAAAAAGTTTATCGATTTGCTTTCTATGCATTAAAAGTTTACGGGCCCCTTTTTCTTGGTGCTTATAAAAGGCGTGAGTTGTATTTAAGCAAGAAATATGGGCATTTAGTAAAAATAATTCTGATTTTATAATCCTTACAAAAGAATCCTTTAAATTCGCCCTACCTGCCCTTAAAGATACCACTTCGCTACCCTTTAAAACAATACCAGCTTCAAATTTTTCTATTATAAAATAATCAAAAAGCCCCTTTTTATTTCTAGCAATAATTTTCATTTTTTAGCCTTAAAAATAGTACTTCCACTACCACTCATAAAAAAATTTTCATCTAAGTACTTTTTCATTTTAGGATATAAATCAACGCAGGGTTTAAATAAATCATTTAGCAAGGTATTTTTTTCTAATAAAAGTTCTTTTGAATTAATTTGTTCTAATTTTTTAGCTATTTTTAAATTTTCACTAAAATCAATATTTTTTTTATCAAATTCCTTATAAACAGCCTGTGTTTGGCATTTTATATTAGGCATTATAAGAGATAAATCTATCTTTTCATCATTAAATTCTTTTAAAATTTCCCCACAACCACTTACATTTGCACTATTAAAGCCAGATATAAAAAAAGCTATATCACTACCTAGTTTAATGCTTAAAGTTATTAAATCTTCTTTTGTGTATTTTAAATTTAATTCTTCATTCATCATTATTAAAAAGGCTGCACAATCACTACTTCCACCTCCTAAACCAGCACAATGAGGGATATTTTTAATAAGCTTTAAGCTTTTATCTTTAAAAAATTCTTTTAAACTTTCTTTATGCCCTAAACTAGCTAATAAATCATAGGCCTTAAAGATAATATTATCATCAAAATTAACATTGCTAATTAACTCAAAGCCTTCTTTATTTTTATCATTAATTAAAATTAATTCATCAAATAAATCATTGATTAAAACAAAGCGAGAGCTTAATAAATGGTACTTTCTACTATCAAGTCCTAAAATTTTTAAAAAGATATTAATCTTTGCTTTTGCTTTCATTTTTGTGAAATTTTTCCCTTAATGCTTTTAATTGCTTGATATCGCTTTTATGAAGTACGGAGTGTAAATTTTCATCCTTAATTTGAGCTATTAATTCTTTTCTTAAAATAACTAAGGATTTTGGGGCCTTAATGCCTATTTTAGCATAGCCTTTGCCTGTTTGAACGATAGTTATTTCAATATCGCGTCCTATTTGTATGCTTTCATTTTCTTTTCTTGATAAAATCAACATAGCTTACTTTCCAAAATATTTTGGCAAAGTTTAGCACAATTTCATTTAACAAAGCTTTTATTTTAAAAATTCATTCATATCCTGCAAGGCCTTAAAGATATTTTGTCTGTTTTTAATATTTGCGTGATTTGAATAATTTATATCCTTAAAAGATAGCACGCCAAGCTTGTTTATTAAAATGATTCTATCCTTTTCGATTATGGCATTTTCAAGGTAAGACCCAGCTATAAAATACTCTCTTTGCGTCAAATTAAATAAATTTTGCCCCAAGCTATAAGTTTTAGGGTTATTTTTAACGCCAAAAACTTCTTGCATTAAGGTAACTGGTATATCATAAGCAGTACTTAAAGTATCAATTTCTTGTCCTTGCTTTAAGGGGTGTTTTACAATGAGTGGAATTTTAATTTGAGTATCTGTAAAATTGCCATTGTGACCAAAAAAGCCCTTTTTATTGTCATCAAATTCCTCGCCATGGTCTGAACTAATTATAATTATAGTATTTTTATCTAGGTTTTTTTCTTTTAAAAGTTCTAAAAGCTTATTTATATTTGTATCAGCGTAATAAACAGCGTTTTGATAAAGATTAAAAAACTTAGTTTTTTCTTCATCATTTTTTAAATTTAGTTGATTAGGCTTTGGAATGTATGGATTAAACGGTGTTTTAAAATCTGGTGGAAAGGAAAAGCCATGTATATTATCAAAAAATATAAAAGAAAAAAATCTTTCATTATCCTTTAAATTTGTCAAAAATTCCTTAAAATCACTTATACATTCTTCATCCCTTAAATACGCAGGATTAGGCTTTGAACCAAATCTTAGATTATTTTCTTGATTAAAGATATTTTTATAAAATTCAGGCTTATTAAGACTTGCTGAGGTAAAAACGCCTAGCTTATAATCATTCTTATAAGCACTTTGAAGTAGGGCTGGAATGGTACCAGCATTTAAACTAGCATGCCAGTAATTTGGACTTATCCCATAGAAAAGCCCAAAAATTCCACCTCTTGTAGAATTTGAACTTGAATAATGATTTTTAAAAACAAGGGCATTTTTTGAAAAAGCATAGCTTAGTGGCATATTTGTTTCATTTAACATATCAAATCTAAGCGAGTCATTAATGATTAATAAGATATTTAAGGGCTTTTTCTTATTTTCATCAAAGATTAAGTCTTCTTTTGGATAATCAAAAACGCTTGATTTTGAAAGAGAAATTTTATTATTATGCAGTTCATCCTTGCTAATTAAGCCAAGTCTAAGCATCATATTATTTGCAGTCAAGGGCTTAAAAAGTGGTAAGCGATTTATAAAATCAGTTGTATTTATTAAATTTTTTGCATTTGAATAAGCATGATTTAAATTTGCAAAAATAAGGCAAAAAAGGGCAGTTAAAACGAAGTATCTAACCTTAAATTTATTAAGCATTTTAGCTAGGTAAATAATAAAAAAGGCATATAAAATAAGACAAGCAATTTCAATAAAAGAGCGAATTTTAAGTGAAGTACTTAACTCAATCACGTCCCCACCATTAAAAAATAAATCAAGCATGGCTAAATTTAAATGAAAGCGGTACAAAGAAAATAAATGGCTATCTATGGCTAAAATCACAAAGGCAAGGCTTAAAATTAAAATTTGAAAAAAGATACTTAGTTTATTTTTTATAAAAAGAAAGGGCAAAATTAAAAGAGAAATTATAAAAAAATATATGAAAAAATGCCCCAAAGAAGCTATATAAAAAAAGATTAAAGTCAGGTTAGTACTTTCACTTTTTAAAGGTGCAAAAAAGCTAGAATAATACAAGGCAAGTGGCAAAGAAAGTACGCTAAGCCATAAGATATATTTAAATTTTAACATTTTTTATTCCTTTGGTATATTGTTTAAAAGGTAAGAAACCTTTTCGTCTTTAAGTTCTATAATGCTGAAATTTTCTTTATTTTCTATATAATAAATTCCATTTTCTTGCACTTTTAACTCATCTTTATTTAATTTTGCTCCAAATTTTAATTTATCTAAGTTATCAATAAAATTTGGTCTTAAATTTAAGGTCTTTAAGGCATTTAAGCTTTTTTCATTTTCATAGATAAAATTGCCTTCTGCTATTCTTTCAAGTGAACTTAAACTTGCATTAATGCCTAATTTTTTAGCAAATAACTCACACCAAGAACGAACATACCCTCCCTCGCTTAAAATTATTTTGATATTTAAAAAGGGGTGATTATAACTTACTATATCGCATGAAAAAACCTGCATTTTACAAGTTTTTAATTCTATCTTTAAATCCCTTTTTGCAAGTTCATAAGCCCTTATGCCATTAATCTTTTTAGCACTAAATTTTGGAGGGATAAAGTTAAGTTCTCCAAGTAAGGAATTTTTAATATCTTCTAAAAAATGTAAATCAAAGGGCTTTAAAAGATTTAATTTTTCTATATTGTGCGTATCAAGGCTTTTTGATTTAAGCCCTAGCCATATTGTAGCCTTATATATTTTTTTATTTTTATCTAAAAAGCGAAAAAGTTTGCTAAATTTGCCAAAGGCTATTATTAAAACGCCTTTTGCAAAGGGGTCAAGAGTGCCAGAATACCCAGCCTTTTTTACCTTGTACTTTTTTTTAAGTTGCGTTAAAAAGGCGTTTGAGCTTAAATTTATAGGTTTTTTTGCAACGAAGAGTTTATTCATTGATTTTAGCTAAAAAAGTAGATAAAAGAATTCTAGTCTTACCGCTAAAATTTACGCTTACAAAAATTTCATTTTTTTTATGTTCGGTTACTGAAATAACTTTTCCAACGCCAAAAATTTTATGTCTAACTAAATCATTCTTTTTAAAATCATCGCTTTTATCTTGTTTATCTTTAAATTCTATATCTTCTTGCTTTTGAGCTTCTTCTTTTATAATCTTACTTTCTTTTAAGAAACGACTTTTTTTAAGGTCAAATTCTATACGCCCATTGCGTATTCTCTTTTTTGAGTAGTGAAAATTAAGCTGTTTTCTTGCCCTAGTAATGGCTACATATGCTAGTCTTCTTTCTTCTTCCATGTCACTAGACAAAGTACTAATTGGAAAAATTCCTTCTTCAAGCCCAACTATAAAAACATAATCAAATTCTAAACCCTTACTAGCGTGAATACTCATTAAATAAACATTATCTTCTTTTTCTTCCATGTTATCTTGGTCGCTTAGTAAGGAGATATTATTTAATATTTCAATTAAATTAAGTCCTTCTTTGGATTGTTCTTTTAAATCAGAATAAAAAGAATCTATATTTTCAAGCCTATCCTCATCGTTTAAATGTTCTTTATAATATGCCCTAAGTCCTATTTTTTCTTCAAAATTTTCAAATATTTCTAAGCAATTTTTGCAACCCCTTAAAAATTTTATACCCTCTATGAAATTTTTTATTTGATTGTCTGTTTTAACGCTAAAATAGCCAGTATTTGAGAGATTAACAAGGCTTTTAAATAAGGGTTGATTATGTTCAAAGGCCTTTAATTCAAGCATATTTAAGGAAGTTTGTCCAAAGCCTCTTAAAGGGCGATTAATGATTCTTTTAAAAGAATAATCATCATCTAAATTTACAATCAATCTTAAATAAGCGATGATATCCTTAATCTCTTGCCTTTCATAGAATTTTATACCACTTAATAATTTATAAGGAATTTGCTTTTCTAAAAGGCTTTTTTCTATATTCCTTGAAAGTGCGTTTATGCGAAATAAAACAGCTATTTCACCAGCCTTTACGCCTTTGTTTAAAAGATTTTTAATATTTGAGCTTAATTGTTCACCTTCTATCCTTTCATCAGCACTTTCATATACTCTAATCTCTTCTCCTACTTCTTGAGTACATATTAAATTTTTACCTAATCTTTTTTGATTATTTCTTATAAGTTCATTTGCAGCATCTAAGATAACGCCAACTGAACGATAATTTTGTTCTAGGGTTATTCTTTTTACATTTTCAAATTCTTTTTCAAAATTTAAGATATTTTCTATCTTAGCACCTCTCCAAGAATAAATACTTTGGTCATCATCTCCCACAACGCAAAGATTATCATGGCTAAGGCATAAATTATTTAAAATTTTATGTTGTAAAAAATTTGTATCTTGGTACTCATCAACCGTTATATATTGATAAAAAGAACTTTGAAATTGTCTAAATCTATCATCTTGTTCTAAAATTTCATTAGTAAGTAAAAGCAAGTCATCAAAGTCAACAAAATTATATTTTAATAAATATTTTGTGTATTTTTCATAATATGTAATTAAATTTTTAAAATTCTTTTCTGTAAAATCATAATCTTCACAGAAAAAATTCTCGTATTTTTCAATATTATTTTTGAATTCCAAAGCACTTATAGCTTGATTTTTAAGCCGTGAAATAGCATTTATAAATTTATTTACTATCTTTTTATCAAATTCATCTTCTATAATTTCTCTTTTTAAAATGCCCTTTACATCATCGCTATCTTGTACAGAAAAATCACTTAATCTATTTAGCCTATGTATGTGAGCCCTTAAAAACAAAAGGCCAAATTTATGAAAGGTACAAAGCAAGGGGTTTATATCACTTCTTTCTATCATATTTAAAGCCCTTTGTCTCATAACACTAGCTGCTTTATTTGTAAAGGTTAGGGTTAGGGTATTTTGTGGGGCAATGCCTACTTCTTTTATCAAATAAGCCAGTCTTGTAGTTATAGTTTTAGTTTTACCACTACCAGCCCCTGCTAAGATTAATAAAGGGCCATCAATATGACTTGCTGCTTGTTTTTGGCTTTCATTTAAGCTATCAAAAAGTGTTGTCATTTTTTCAAATTCTTATTGTTTGGATTATTTAAAAAAAGTTTTTTTGAATTTTGTGTTAAATGCTTTTTATCACACTCGCCCTTATAAAGGCTAAAATTTACAAAAATAACACTATTTTCAACTTGAATTTGATTAATAGCTGCTAAATTTAAATTAACTAGGGTTTCATAATCATCAGGTCCAAAACCTGCCTCAAAAAAGAGTTTATCTTTTTCAAGAGAGATTGACTCAAAGGTATAACCTGCAAGGGCAAACACGCTAAGGGCGTGATTTTGTATACCAAATTCTTCAGGTAAAGGTGGGTTAAAATTTACAAATTTGGTATGTACAACTATGTTAAATTCAATACCTCCATTAGTTAGCATTTTAATAACATCATAACAATGACTTGTCATTAAAGCCACAAATTTATTATCGGCTAAAAATTTATCTAGCATGTTTTATCCTTGTTTTAAAACTAAAAATTCATTAAGTATTTTTTTTACTTCCTCAATGCCTATTTGCCAAAATTCATCATCATCTATATCAAAACCAAAGCTTGAAATAAGTTCTTTTGGACTTTTAGAACCTCCACTTTCAAGTAAATTTATATATAAATTGCTAAAATTGTCACATTTTCCACTCTTATAAAGCCCATAAAGTGCTAGTACTAAAAGTTGGGCATAAGCATAAGCATAGCAGTAAAAAGGAGAGTGTATGAAATGAGGTATATAAGCAAACCAAAGTGCGTAATCATCGCTTAAATGAACGCTTTCTTTAAACATTTTTTGCGATTCTTCCATCCAAATTTTACTTAATTCTTCTATACTTAGATTATTCTCACTTGCATGAATTCTTCTTTCAAAGGTGGTAAAATTTATCTGTCTATACAAGGTAGCAAAGATATCTTCAAGCTTAGTAGCATAAAGGGCGATTAACTCATTTTTTTTAAGCCTTGTTTTTACATAATCAAAAACAAGCATTTCAGCAAAAACAGAGGCAGTTTCAGCTGTAGTTAAAGGGGTATTTTGATTTAAAAAACTAACCTTATAGCTAAGTTTTTGGTGTATGCTATGACCTAATTCATGTGCTAGGGTAAATAAATCTCTTCTTGTATTTGTGTAATTTAATAGTATAAAAGGGTGGGTATCAGGCACACTAGAATGAGAAAAAGCACCCCCTTGCTTATTTAAAGCAGGATATACATCTATCCAGCCTTCATCAAAGGCACTTTTGGCTATTTCTTTAAATTTAGGCGAAAAGGCATCAAAGGCTTTTAAAACTATATCCTTGCTCTTTTCAAAATCAAACTCACTTTCTTTTCCAATAGGGGCATATCTATCATAATCCTTAAGCTTTGCAAGTCCTAAAATTTGTTTTTTTCTTTTATAAAAGGTATCTACTATGTCAAAATTTTTTTCTACTATGTTTATTAAAGAATCAACGCTTTTTTGTGAAATTTGATTGCTTAAATGCCTCGGGGTTTCAGCACTTTCATAGCCCCTTAAATGGCATTTTGTACGAAGCTCTGTTTTAATGGTATTTAAAATAAAGCTTAGCAAATGGGCATTTTTTCTTAAAACCTTACTAAAGGCCTTTGCAGCTTTTTTTCTATCACTTCTTTTAGCACTATAAAGCTTACTTAAAATTTCTTCTTCGCTTAATTTTTTACCATTAAAATTTATCCTAAGTCTTGCCATGCTTTCATCAAAAAGGCGAGAAAAGGCATTTGCCCCACTATTTGAAAGATGAAGCATAATCCTTTCTTCTTTTTTGCTAAGCATGTATTTTTTTTGTTTTATCAAAGTTTCTAAATAATAGCCATAATTTGTTCCACAATGACTATAATTATTAATAAAGCTTATAATTTCCTTGCTTTTTTTATCACTTAAAGCACAAAATTCAAGCTCAAAAAATAATAAATTTTCTTCAATCTTCTTACTTTCTTCTTCAAATTTAGCTAAAAACACACCCTTACTAGTATCCTTTGCAAATACTAAATAAGCATAGGTCATAATTTTATTTAAAGCAAGATTTAATTTTTCAAATTCTAATAAAACGTTTAAAAATTCATCATTACTAAGATTTTTTAACTTACCTTCATTTTCTTTAAAGGCTAGTGATTTTGAAATAGTATCTTGTGTATAATCAAGCAAGTCGTTTTCATCCTTAAATAAAACGCTTAAATCCCATTCTAACATTTTTCACCTTTCTAAAATAAGTTTTTTCAATACAGCCATTCTAATGGCAACGCCGTTTTTAACCTGCTTTAAAACAAAGCTTCTATTATCATTTAAAACTTCATCGCTTATATCAATATTCCTATTTACAGGACCTGGGTGAAGTATGATTACTTTGTGTTTGTCTAAAAGTCTTAAATTTAGACAAAAATCATTTGCATAATCTTTTAAGGAGGCATAAATGCTTTTATTATGTCTTTCAGTTTGAGTTCTTAAGTTCATAATAATATCTGCACTTTTAATTAATTTTTCATCAAGCTTATAAGCCTTATTTAAAGGCGATTTTGGCATAAAATGAGGAGGGGCAACAAGGGTTATATTTAAACCAAAACGAGTTAGAAGTTCTATATTTGAAGAAGCCACCCTTGAATTTTTTATATCTCCTATTATTAAAATGTGTTTATTCTTAACCTTGCCTTTAAAATGCGTAAAAATGGTAAATAAATCAAGCAAGGCCTGGGTAGGATGTGCATGTTTTCCATCGCCTCCATTTAAAATAGGACAATGAATATGCTTTGCCAGGATATGAGGAACGCCTGAATTACTATGTCTTATCACAATAGCATCAGGGCTCATTGCATCCAAATTTGCAGCCGTATCAAAAAGCGTTTCTCCCTTACTTGAACTACTTCTTGAAACATCAAGTCTTAAAACACTAGCACCAAGGCGGCGAGCCGCACTTTCAAATGAAGAAAGAGTCCTAGTTGAGTTTTCAAAAAATATAGTTGTCACACTTTTTTTACTAAGTAAAGTTCTAGCCTTTTCATCTAAAAATTCCTTAGCATCTTCGAAAAGTTCTAAAATTTCATCTACTTCAAGGTCTTTTGTAGTTATAAGATGCCTCATTTTTGTCCTTATATTCTTTGAGTTTTTATTTTATCAAATTAAGGTTAAAAATTGCTATGAAGTTAAAAATTAAGTCTTAAATCATTACATTTTTTTGCTAGAATATGCCGTCTTTTTTAGACTAATTCAATCCGAAAGGAAAAAAATGTATCTATTCACTTCCGAAGTTGTAAGTCCTGGACACCCTGATAAGTGTGCAGATATAATCGCTGATACAATAGTGGATATACTTTTGAGCAATGACAAAGACTCAAGAGTGGCGAGCGAAATCTTTGTCGCAGGAAATAAAGTAGTAATTGGAGGCGAGATTAAGTCAAAGCATAAACTTTCTCGTGCAGATTATGAAAATTTGGTAAAAGGTGCCTTAGAAAAAATAGGCTATGATGGTAAAAGTGCTTTTAGCAAAGAACAATGCTTGCACCCAGATGACATAGAGATATTGCTTTTCATAAATGAACAAAGCCCTGAGATTAATCAAGGGGTAGACCAAGAAAGTGGTGAGATTGGTGCAGGAGACCAAGGCATTATGTTTGGTTTTGCAAGTTGCGAGGCCCCTGAATTTATGCCAGCAGCAATTTATTATGCTAGAATGATTTGTAATAAGGTCTATGAGTATGCAAAGGCTCACCCAAACGAACTTGGCGTAGATATAAAAACTCAAGTTACTATTGATTATGAAGATAAGAAAAATTTCGAAGAATGTAATCCTAAGCACATTCATACCATAGTAGTATCTGCACCTTGCGTTGAAAGTATGAGTATAGAAGAGGTTAGAAAACTTATTACTAAGCTTATTTTAGAAAGTAATTTACCAAAAGAACTTTTCAATCCCGATAAAACAAAAATCTTAATAAATCCAACAGGTAAATATGTAAGTCACTCATCCTTACATGATAGTGGTTTAACAGGAAGAAAACTTATAGTTGATAGTTTTGGAGGATATGCCCCAATTGGAGGTGGTGCGCAATCTAGCAAAGATTATACAAAGGTAGATAGAAGTGGACTTTATGTAGCTAGGTGGCTTGCTAAGCATATAGTGGCTGCAAATTTGGCTAAAAAATGTGTGGTTCAATTAAGCTATGCTATAGGGGTTGCTAAGCCTATATCAATTAGCGTTGATTGCATGGGTACAAATTCAAAGCTTGATGATAATATTTTAAGCGAATTTATCACTAAAAACTATCCTCTTACCCCAAAGTGGATAACTCAAAAATTTGCCCTTGACAAGCCTTCTAAAACGCATTTTTTATATGCAAATGTAGCAGCTAGGGGTCAGGTTGGTCAAAAGGATTACCCTTGGGAGCAACTTGATGAGTTAGATAAATTTAAAGATTTGCTTTTGCATTCTTTTGAACTATCACTTTAAAGGCTTTAAGCCTTTAAGGTTTTTTAGGATTTTTAATAAATTTCAAATAGATTTTAATTTTTTTATATCATTAATCTTAATGAAAATAGGGGTATTAATATTTTAAAAAATAAAAACAAGCAAAATTTATAAATTCACAAGGGAATTTTTAGGTTTTATAGAAAGCTTTTAAAATATATATATACAATGCATAAATATTAAAAAAGCTTTTAAAAATTTTTAATTTGTCGTGCTATTTTTACAATACAATAATAAGGCCTTATAGTATAAGCTATTTTTTTCTTCATCAGGTAATAAATTTAAATCATTTATCTTTATTATCACATTGCATTCATCTTCTGAGGGCTTTTTATCATTGATAAATTGTTTTATATAATTTAAAGCACTTGTAGAATCTGTAATATCCGAACTTGTAGAAGTACTGCTAGAAGAGGTACTATTTTTATTTAAGACAGATTTTAAATCAAAACCACTCATAAATAACACAGCTATTAATATAGCACTAAATTTAATAATTTTCATTTTTTATCCTTTTTAAAAAATTGTAACATAAATAAATTATTTTTTAGGTGTTTTATTTGCCATTTGATAAATAAAGGCAAAGACCTCTGCTACTGCCTTATACATATTTGGTGGAATTTCATCACCCAAATCAAGTTTACTAAGTATCTCAACCAAGTCCTCATCTTCTTTTATAGGCACTCCATGTTCTTTTGCAAGGGATATAATCTTAGCTGCACTTTCTCCTTTTCCACTAGCTAAAACCTTTGGGGCGTTATGTAATTCTTTTTGATAGCCAAGGGCAACTGCCTTTTTTATGGACTTTTGACTCATACCTTTTTATCCATTCCCATTTGTAAATCATAATTTCTTAAATTCTTTGTATCAAATTTTGACCTTATTATATCTCCTATAAAGAAATTTGAACTTAAAAGCCCAGCCTTGTTAATACTGCGTTTTAACTCGTGTGCATGTTCATAAATAGTTTTACGAAATTCCACATTTTCAGCCATTATATTAATATCAATATATTTTTCATTATTTAAACAAACCAGTACTTCAAGTTCGCCAAGGTGTGCAAATTCAAGCTTAATTTGTGCAAAAAATTTATCCTTCTTACCTCTTCTAAATACCACCTTAGAATCATTTAAATCCTCCCAAAAGAAAGGCAAATAAGTATTTATAGTATCATTTGCAAGAGATAAAAGTTGGTTATTTTCAATTTGTGCTAAAAGCCTATTTGAAGCATTATAAACTGCCTCATCGCCCTCATTTTTAGCTAAATTTGAAATTTGTAAAAGCGTGGATTTTACATCGTTTTTTATCTCATTTGCTATGTCTTGTTGGGTTTTAACCCCTATATTTGATAAATCTTTTAAAGAAATATTAAGCTTATTATTTAAAATTCTTAACTCGCTTAAATTTGTCTTGGCCGCCTGACTTTGTGGTTCAAGCTGCTTTAAACTTTCATTAATTCGCCTTGAAAGATTTGCTAAATCCTTGCTTAAATTTTCTACCTTGCTAAGTTCGCCAGCCTCCGTTTTAAAGGCTAAATTCTTTGCAACATGCGTTTTTACAATATCAACTCCTTTTAAGGCATTGTGCAAGGCCTGATTAACCTGGGCTGCTTGATTTTGCTTAGCTTGGGCTGAATTTATCGGAATTTGTGTGGTTTGTTGTGTATTTTGTTGATTTTGTGCTTGTTGATTTTGTGAATTTACTTGGGCGTTATTTTGAGTTTGGTTATTTTGATTTTGTATATTTGGCTGATTTTGCGTTGTTTGTTGATTTGGTTGGTTTTGTTGAGTTTGTACCCCTTGCGTATTTTGATTATTTTGTAAATTTGGGTTTTGATTATTTGTCTGTTGTGTTGTATTTTGATTAGCTTGATTTTGTTGTACTCCTTGGGAATTTGGTGGATTTTGTGCTCCTTGTTGACTTTGTGCCTGGGCGTTATTTTGAGTTGAGTTATTTTGATTTTGCAAATTTGGCTGATTTTGTGTTGTTTGTTGGGCTTGGTTTTGTTGATTTTGCGTATTTACTTGCTGATTTTGATTAGCTTGATTTTGTTGTACTCCTTGGGAATTTGGTGGATTTTGTGCTCCTTGTTGACTTTGTGCCTGGGCGTTATTTTGAGTTGGGTTATTTTGATTTTGCAAATTTGGCTGATTTTGTGTTGTTTGTTGGGCTTGATTTTGTACCCCTTGTGAATTTGGAGTTTGGTTTTGCGTATTTACTTGCTGATTTTGATTAGCTTGATTTTGTTGCATTTCTTGAGAATTTGCTTGGGCTGTTTGTTGATTTTGTGTTTGTTGATTTTGCGAATTTACTTGAGCGTTATTTTGATTTTGTATATTTGGCTGATTTTGCGTTGTTTGTTGGACTTGATTTTGTTGCACTCCTTGCAAATTTGGCTGGGTATTTTGATTATTTAAATTTGGTGTGTTTTGTGGATTTGTTGTATTTTGCAAGTTTTGCAAATTTGGATTTTGAGTTGTACCTTGCGTACTTTGAGTTTGAGAATTTTGCGTGTTATTTAGTATATTTTTTAATGTTGTTTCAAGACGCTCAAATCCTTGTGCTGCTTGATTTAAGCTATTTGTATTGTGCATTAAATTTAAATTTTCTGGCTTTGCAAGAGTAGCAAAAAAATCACTTTTTATAATGTTTAAGGTCTTTAAAATAAAGTTTGCTATTTGATTTACCTTGCCCTCGGCTCCCATAGGATTTTTATTTATATAATTTCTAAAATTTTCTAACTTAGAAGAAAGGTCTAAAAGAATCTTGTAATTACTAGCTTGTAATACTTGCTTATTTTCTACTTGATTATTATTTATGATATTTTGAAGTTCTTTAAGGCTATCTTTAGTGCTTAAATTTTGCGTTTCAAGCATCCAAATTTCAGATAAAATTTTCTCGCTACTTAGCGATTTTGCTGAATTTATAAGGCTATAAAAGCTTTTAGGAAGCATTTCTTCGTTTAATGCGTTTTTAAGCTTGGTTTCAAAAAATACCCCTGAATTTTTAAAAAGTGGGGCTAGATTGTTTGATTTTATTTCGCTGGCTGGTTTTAAAATTTCATTTATCTTATCTAAAAGTTTGCTAAATACATCACTTTTTGCAAGCTCACTACTTAAAAGTTTAAGCTCATTTGCAAAATTTGGGGCAAAATTTAAGGTATTTGCTTGTTTCATTATAGAGGTGTTATGGTCTTTGTTTGTTTGAATTTGGTTTAATAATTTATCTACTAATTCTTGTAATTTTTGATTGGTTTGAGTTGGGCTAAATTGTTCTTGTAAAAGATTTGTGGTGCTATTTATTAAGCTTTGTTTAAGAGTTTGTGATAAGGTACCCTTAGTATCAAGTAATTTTTCCCTAACCTCGCTTTTAATCTCGCCTTTGCTATCTGGTTTTGTAGCATTTGCAGCAACTTGAGAACTAATGGTGTTGGTATTAATCATACTTTTTCCTTATTTAAATGCACTTTTTACATAAAAAGCAAAGATGAAAACACACAAAATCAAAACTGAAATTCCACTTACAAAGCCTAAAACTGAAAGTAAATTATGGCGATGCAAGTATAAAAATCCAGCGACTAAAATCACATAAGCCAAAATTTTTAGCAAGGAAAAATACAAAGAAAAATATTGTATTTTTTGCTTAAAATTTGGCTTTAAATCGGCATTAAAGGCTTTAAAGTTAATAATTTCAGGTAAAATTTTATACTTTTTTAAAGTTATATTTAAGGGTGGATTTTCATAATTTAATTTACTAGCCCTTAATAAAATTTGTCTTTTATAGCTTAAAAAAGAAGTAATTATAATTAATAAAAAGCTAAAAATTCCTACTTCAAAGCTTAAAAAAACGGATAAATTTAAGCTATTAAAAAGCCAAAATACAATTAAGGATATTAAATTTAAGGTGCAAAAAATAACACAAAAGGCAAGTTTTTTTTGCATTTATTTTTTTTCTTTTAATTTTTTAGCTATCAATTCATCTCTTTCTTTAAATTCTTGATAGCTTTTAACCTGTCCTTGATAGGCTTTAAAGATATTTAAAAAGGCTGCTAATATGCCTATTATAACGCCTAGCCAAAAAAGCCAAGGATAGGGCGTATAGTTTTTTAATAAAAGCCCTATGCCCATGCCTAAAAAAATGGCTACAACAATGGAAATTCCAAGGCTTAATCCATCGGCTGCTTGTATGCTTTTTTGTACTATTTCTTGCCTTTTGTTATCGTATTTTTTCATTTTAGAGATTCTTAAAGCTTATAAAGGCACTATCAAGGGCTTTATCTATGATTTTTTCATTCATACAAGCACAAATAAAGCCTGTTTCAAATTGAGAAGGTGCTAGATAAATTCCATGTTTAAGCATATTTTTATGAAATTTAGCAAAAAGCTTAGTATCTGAACTTAGGGCATCTTGGTAATTTTGTACCCTTTTATCGGTGAAAAAATACCCAAACATAGACCCTACAAAGCAAGTTTGAAAAGGAACACCTTTTTCATTTGCTATTTTTTGTAAGCCCTTTGTAAGCCTTTTTGAAAGTTTTGCTAATTTTTCATAAAGATTTGGGGTATATTTTGCCTTTTTAACACTAACTAGACCTGCTGCCATGGCTAAGGGATTGCCACTTAGCGTACCTGCTTGATAAACTCCACCTTGAGGGCTTAAAAGTGTCATTATCTCATTTCTCGCTGCAAAGGCAGCAGCAGATAAACCTCCTCCTATTACCTTGCCAAAGGTTACTATATCAGCTTGTATATGATTTATGCCGTAACTTCCTAAAAAAGACGCTCTAAAGCCACTCATAACTTCATCAAAGATTAAAAGCGTTTCATTTTCTTTACAAATTTTAGTTAATTCTTGCAAAAATTCAATTTTGCCAGGTACTAAGCCCATATTACCAGCGATAGGTTCTATAATCACACAAGCTATATCTTTATGCTTATCAAAGCATTCTTTAACGCTATTTATATCATTATAAGTTGCTACTAGGGTATGTTTTGCAAAATCTTCTAAAACGCCTAAAGAACTAGGGGTATTAAAGGTAGCTGCACCACTTCCAGCACTTACTAATAAGCTATCACTATGTCCATGATAACAACCTTCAAATTTTAAAATTTTATCCCTTTTTGTAAATGCCCTAGCTAATCGAATAGCACTCATAGTAGCTTCTGTGCCACTATTTACAAAGCGAATTTTATCAAGATGAGGAAAGTCTTTTAAAACAAGCTTTGCTAAACTTGTTTCAAGCAAGGTAGGTGCTCCAAAGCTAGTACCTCTATTTAAGGCCTTTAAACACGCATTGTTAATATCCTTATCACAATGTCCAAAAAGTAAGGGTCCCCAGCTTTGCACAAAATCTACATAGGTATTTCCTTCAATATCCTTTATGAAAGCCCCTTTTCCACTATGTATAAATGGTGGATTAGAATTTACGCTTTTAAAGGCACGAACTGGCGAATTTACGCCACCTGCTATATATTTACACGCCTTTTCAAAGGCCTTTTTATTTTTCATTTTTTTGCTCCTTATCTTGGTTTATATAATTATACAAGGCAATTATCTCATTATCAGTTAATGAATAATTTGGCATAATGGATTTTACGCTTTTAATTTGCATTAAAGATTTTTTAAAGTCTTCAAAATTTAGCCCCTGTATGCTTGGTATAAGATATGGCGTTTTAATGCCTTTATTTGTGTAATAGGCTAAAATTTTACCCTCCCCTCTTTCTCCGTGGCAGTTTTTGCAACCTATACCTCTTGGATTTTCATAAAGCATTTTAGCGTATTCTTTCATAGTTATAAAATCTTCTGCAAAAAGACAAGATATTACAAAAGATATGATTAATAAAAATTTCAAAATTTCACCTTGTTAATATAGTTTTAGTATGATACAATTTTTACTTTAAAAAAGTGATTAAAAAAAGGAAAATTAATGACTCTACTTGATGGTAAAACCTTAAGCACTAAGATAAAAGAAGATTTAAAAATTCAAAGCAAGGCTTGTAAAGAAAAGGGCGTTGAGCCATGTTTGGCTGTGATTTTAGTAGGCAATGATAGTGCTAGTCATACCTATGTAAATGCAAAGGCTAAGGCATGTGAGTTTTGTGATATAAAGTCCTTAGTTTATAAACTTGATGAAAAGACAACTCAAAGAGAGCTTTTAGCCTTAATTAACACTTTAAATTATGATGATAGCGTTCATGGAATTTTAGTACAACTACCACTTCCTAGCCATATAAATAAGAATTTAATACTTGAAAGCATAGCTAGTTCAAAGGATGTAGATGGCTTTCATCCTATAAATGTTGGTTATTTAAATTTAGGAATTGAAAGTGGATTTTTGCCTTGTACCCCTCTTGGTGTAATGAAGCTTTTAAAGGCTTATGATATAAGCTTAGAAGGAAAAGATGTAGTAGTAGTAGGTGCTTCAAATATAGTAGGTCGCCCTATGGCAACACTGCTTTTAAATGCAAATGCAAGTGTTAGTATTTGTCATATTAAAACAAGGGATTTAAGTCTTTATACAAAGAATGCTGATATTATCATTATGGCTGCAGGTTGTCCAAAGTTATTAAAAGAAGATATGATAAAAGATGGAGTTGTTATAGTTGATGTGGGTATTAATAGGGTTAATGATAAATTAATAGGAGATGTGGATTTTGAAAATGTTAGTAAAAAGGCAAGTTTTATTAGTCCTGTGCCTGGTGGAGTAGGTCCCATGACTATAGCAATGCTTTTAGAAAATACTATAAAATCTGCTAAAAATATAGCCTTTAATGAGGTTGGTTTAAAATGAGCCGTTTAAAAAAACTTTATAATTTTTCAAATTCTTGGACAGGTACTATCATAATAGTCTTACTTGTCATTTTTTTCTTTATACAAGCTTTTGTTATTCCTAGTGGTTCTATGAAAAATACCTTGTTAGTTAAAGATTTTTTATTTGTAAAAAAATTTAGTTATGGCATAGTTACCCCTCATATTCCTTGGTTTGAATTTCCTTTATTGCCTGATTTTTTTAATAACGGACACTTAATCGAAGGACCTAGACCACAAAGAGGTGATATGGTAGTATTTAGAAATCCTCAAGATAAATCAATTCATTTTGTAAAAAGATGCGTTGGCGTTGGTGGGGATAGAATTATTTATGCTGATAAAACCTTATATGTTAGAATGAGTGAGGGCGATTCTTACATGAAAGAACATTATCCAGGGGATTTAGTTAGCTTAAAGAATGAGCTTTTTGTAAAAGAACCATTTAAGCAAAAAGGCATTAATTATGATGATAGGGTGGATATTGATGATATTATTTTTAAATTTATAAATGTTGGTGCCTTTGCTATGAAAGCAGTTGATATCGAAGGTCTTAATAGGGCTTATGAATTTGAAGTGCCAAATGATGAATATTTTATGATGGGTGATAATAGAGATCATTCTAATGATAGTCGTTTTTGGGGTGCTGTGCCTTATAGCTTAATAGTTGGCAAGCCTTGGTTTGTGTATTTATCTTTGGATGATGATTTTAGTGTTCGTTGGGATAGGATAGGTCGTTTTGTTGACACTCTTGAAAATAATGAAAAATACATAAAAGAACAAATTCAAAATGAAAAGGATTTTAGTTAACGCCACAAAGGGCGTTAATTTATTTTGTTAAAGGTATCAATAAGCCTTCATATAAGCTTTGATATACATTTTCATTTGTGAAAATTTTAGCAAGTTCTAGTCCAAAAAGAATAGCCACACCAGGTCCTGCTGCAGTTATAACATTGCCATTCTTAACCACTGCTTTATTAATCCTAGTTCCTTGTAAACCTGCCTCGCAACTTGGATAACAAGTAAATTCTCCACTTAAAACACCGGCTTTATTTAATACAATAGGTGCAGCACAAATTGCAGCTACGATTTTATTATCACTATGAAGTTTTTTAATAAGGCTTAAAATTTCTTTATCAGCCTTTAAATTTTGCATACCCTCAAAGCCACCAGGCAAAACAATACCAGCAAGCTCGTCCTTATTTACAGCATTAAGCGACATATCAGCCTTTATATAAACGTCATTTGCCCCCTTAACTAAAAGTTCGTTATTTAAGGCTACGCTAAATACTTGCAAATTTTTATCTAACTCACTAGCCCTTCTTAACACATCTATAATGCCGATAAATTCAGCCTCTTCAAAGCCTTGTGCTAAAGCAACCATAACTTTTTTCATTTTTTTCTCCTTTAAAATTTGATATCTTTTTTCTCTTTCCTTTGTCCTTTGTCTCATTTGTTCATTAAAACCAAGTATTAAAAATACTAAAAAAGAGACAAAAAACACTATAAAAATAAATTCTAAAATTTGCATTTTTTACCTTTTAAACTTAAAAATTATAGGCAAAAAAAGTTAAATTTTAAAGAAAATGCAAAGTTTTTTATATAAAATTGTTACTTATTAATTGTTTAGGATAAGTTTTGCAAGAAAAAAATTTAAAGCTTTTTATATTCTTTGCTACTATTATTTTATGGGGTTATTTTTCCTTTCCTTATGAGCTTTTGCAAGTTCAAAAAGATTCTGTTATAGTTTATGAGTTTACTCCAAATGCTAAAATTTACTTACAAAGTTATGTAAGGACCTTGATTTTAACCCTTGGAGCAGTTCTTATAGGCTTGATTGTTGGTTTTTTACTAGCTATTTTAAAAACACTTCGTTTGAAGCTTTTAAATGTGATAATTGATGAGTATATAGATATTATAAGGGGTACTCCTGTAGTTTTACAATTAATGATTTTTGCCTATGTGATTTTTGTCTTTTTAGATAATTTATTGGTTGGGATTATAGCACTTGGCTTAAATGCATCAGCTTATATTGCAGAAGTTATTAGAAGTGGCATAAATAGCGTTGATAAAGGACAAATGGAAGCAGCTAGGGCCATGGGGCTTAATTATAATCAAGCAATGCGTTTAATAATACTACCACAAGCCTTTAAAAACATACTTCCAGCCCTTACGAGCGAGATTATCTTAGTTTTTAAGGATACTTCTGTGGTGGGCTTTATTAGCATTATTGATATAACCATGCAAAGTAAAAGCTTGCAAGCCATTCTTTATAATCCAAAACCTATAATTTTTACAGGGCTTATTTATTATATTAGCGTTAAAATTTTTAGTTTTTTAATGAGAAAGGTAGAATTAAGGCTTAAAAAAGATGATTGAAATTTCAAATTTATATAAAAATTATGGTGATTTAGTAGTTTTAAATGATATTTCAGTAAATATCAAAAAAGGGGATATAATAGCCATTATAGGACCAAGTGGAGGAGGCAAAAGCACATTTTTAAGGTGTATAAATTTATTAGAAAGACCAGATAATGGCAAGATTATTATAAATAATAAAAACATACTTGATAAAGACAATAATGTTAATCATTTAAGGCAAAAAATTTCCATGGTTTTTCAACATTTTAATCTCTTTGCAAATAAAAATGTCTTAGAAAATTTATGCCTAGCTCCAGTCACAACGGGTATTTTAAGCAAAGAAAGGGCTATTAATAAGGCAAGAATTTTATTAAAAAAAGTAGGCTTAGTTGATAAAGAAAACACTATGCCTTATAAATTATCAGGGGGACAAAAACAAAGGATTGCAATTGCAAGGGCTTTGATGATGAGCCCTGAGGTGATTTTATTTGACGAGCCTACTTCTGCACTTGACCCTGAAATGATAGGAGAGGTATTAAGCATAATCAAAGAACTTAAAAAAGAAAATTTAACCATGCTTTTAGTAACGCATGAAATGGGCTTTGCTAAAAATGTTGCAAATCGTGTATTTTTCATGGATAAGGGTAAAATTATGGTAGATGAAAGTCCAAAAGAATTATTTGAAAATCCACAAAATACTCGCTTGAAAGAATTTTTAAATAAGGTTTTAAATCATTAAATTTTTTTAAGCCTTGCTATAAAAAAGCCATCACAATACTCATTAGGCAAAATTCTTTTTGTCTTGTGAAGTTCCTTAATATCACTAATGCCATTTTTTGCCTTTATGTTTTCTAAATCTAAATCTAGTATTAAAAGCTTAAATTCACTATTTAAGGCATTTTCAATTACTTCTTCATTTTCTTCTTTTAAAAAAGTACAGGTACTATAAACCAACTCACCTCCTATTTTAAGAGCATTTAAGGCAGAATGTAAAAGCTTTTTTTGAGTTAGACTTAAATTTTTAATCTCTTTTTTATTTATATTTTTAAATCCTGTTTTTGCCATGGTAGAACAAGGGGCGTCAACTAAGATTTTATCAAATTTTAAAGGACAAAGTTTACCTATATTAATGCTATTTTTTAAAAAACATTTTGCGTTAATATTGTATTTTTTAATCGTTTCTTTTAGGGTAAAAAAACGTTCTTTATTTTTTTCAACACAGGCTAAATAACCTTGATTTTGCATAAAATTTGCTAAATTTACACTCTTTCCACCAGGGGCTGCACATAAATCAAGCACACTTTCACCACTTTTTACATTTAAATTTTTAGCACATAAATAAGAGGCAAAATTTTGTATATAAAAATACCCCTTATTAAATTCATCCATTTTACTTAAAATAATTTTATCATTAGGCTTAAATACATAGCAAAAATTATTTATTTTTTGAAATTTTAAATTTAATTTTAAAAAGGCATTTTCTAACAAATTTGAAGTAGTTTTTAATAAATTTATAAAAATGCAAACGTTTTTTTCATTTTTAAAAGATTGCTCGATTATATCAAATTCATCTTTATTATAAAGTGATTCCAAGATAATCCCTTAATAAAACAAGGGCGGCTAAGCTATCAAGCTTACCATCCTTTTTTTTGCTTTTAAATTGCTTTAAAGTTAAAGCCTCTTTGCTTGTAAAACTCTCATCCTTAAAGATAATTTGACCATTAAATTCAAGTAAGCTTACAAAATGCTTGATACGCAAAGTCATTTCTTTTTCGCTATTCCCACCCTTTGGAAAACCAATTAAAAGCGTAGAAATTTCATATTCTTTTATGATATTTTTTATCTCACTTGCTGCTTGTTTTCTATTTTTTCTAATAATGGCAGTTAAAGGAGTGGCAATGTTATTAACCCCAAGTGCTAAGCCTATACGTTTTAAGCCAATATCTAAGCTTAGAATTTTCAATTTATCACCCTTATAAAAACCCCATCTATTTGAATTTTGCCTTCAAGTTCATACTCATAAACCCTTTGTCCAAATTTTGCTAAAGCTTGTTCAAGGCTTACTCCTTTTTTGCAAAATTCTAAAAGTTCGTCCGTGTTTTTATTTTCTACTTTTCCAAACTTAGATGCAAAATCCGTAAAATCAGCGATTAAACTGGCTTTATTTTCACTTAATAAAGCATTTGTACCCTTACTTTCATAAATTCGTTGAGGTAGCACAAATAATGGTTTATTTATCCTTATAGCCATTCTTGCACTTTGCATAGAGCCACTAATTAAATCAGCCTGTGCTATGATTATCATTTGAGAAAGTGCTATTATAAGGCGGTTTCTTAGTAAAAAATCATAAGGCTTTGGGGTGTAATTATCATAATTTTCACTAAGGGCTAGGCCTTTTTCATAAATTTCTTTTATAATGTATTCATTATTTTTTGGATAAATTTTATTAAGTCCATTTGCAAAAATGCCTATAGTATTCGGCATAGCAGCCTTACTAGCTATTATATCAACCCCAAGGGCCCCTCCACTTACCACGCAAACGCCCACATTTTTTAATAAACTTGCAAGTTCTAAAACACAATTTTTAGTATAAACACTCATTTTTCTAGAACCTATTATCGCAACCTTTGGCATATTTAAAAGGCTTAAATTTCCCTTGTAAAAAAGTTCTTTTGGAGGATTTTCTAAATTATTAAAAAGTTTTAAATAAGACTTATCAAGTTTTAAACTACTCATAAATTTCACTTAAATACACAAGTTTAATGCTATTTAAAAGTTTTTTGCTTTCTTTTAAGGCCAAGATTGTATTTTTTTTAGGGTGTGCTATGGCGATTGCAAAGCCATTTTTCTTAGCTAACATAACTGCTTCTTTAATCTGCTTTTTAATCACTGCTATATCGTTTATATCATCTAAAAAAACGTCTCTTTGAATATAACCATGACCCATTTGCTTAGCTATCTTTTCTACCTTAGAATTTGGAGTAGTAAGTGAGTCTACAAAACGCAAATTATGCTTATCAAGTGCCCTATAAAGCTTTTTCATCGCCTTTTCATCGCTAGTAAATAGGCTACCTGTATGATTATTTATAAACTTAACCCCCTTAAAATTCTTTTTTATATCAGCAATTTTTTTATTTATTCTATCTTGACTATCATTTGGGTGCAAGGTATCAAGCTTACTTTCATAATTTATAGCAGCTAAGGGCAAGTGAACCATATAAAATTTTAAATTCTTTGTTAGCTTGTGAGTATCCTTATAAAAATTATCACTTGGAAAAATAGAGGGCGTAAATTTTAAATTTAGCTTTTTAAATTCGTTGATTTGGTCTATATTTGAAATATCATCTATGATTAATACTAATTTTGGATTTTTTTTATCAATCTTAGCATTTTTGTGTTTTATGTCTTTTTGAATTTCTTCTTCAATCTTTTCATCAATTTTAATCTCTTCTACAACTTGACTTAAATTTTCATCATTATTTTCTAAGCTTATATTATTTTCTTGTATGCTTAAATTTTCATCCATTATAACTTGTTCTAATATTGAAATTTTAGAACTTTGATTAATATCTATAAAAAAATCTTGCTTATAAGTTTTATTTAAATCTAAATTTTGGTTTTTATTTTCTAAGCTTAAAGAACTTTGCGTAGTGTTTATATCTTTTAAGACTTGCTGTTTTTGATATTTAATCAATATAGCAAGGCTTAGGGCTACGCAAAGTAAAAATAAAATAGCGATTATTAATAATCGCTGAATTTTAATTAAGGTACTTTTTGACAAGTTTAATTCTTGTCTTTATCTACAAGTTTTTTAGCACTTATCCAAGGCATCATAGAACGAAGCGAACGACCTGTTTTTTCAATCAAAGAATCGTTCATATTTTTTCTTTCAGCATGCATTCTAGCAAAACCAGCCCTTCTTTCAAGTATAAAATCCTTTGCAAAAACTCCATTTTGAATGTCTTTTAAAATACCTCTCATAGCCTTTTTTGTTTCGCAAGTTATGATTTTTGGACCTGTTATATAATCGCCATACTCAGCTGTGTTTGATATAGAATAACGCATATCAGCAATTCCACCTTGATAGATTAAATCCACGATTAACTTCATCTCATGCAAACATTCAAAATACGCCATTTCAGGTTCATAACCAGCCTCAACTAAGGTTTCAAAACCAGCTTGTATTAAGGCAGTTAAACCTCCACAAAGCACGGCTTGTTCGCCAAATAAGTCAGTTTCAGTTTCTGCTTTAAAAGTAGTTTCTATAATGCCAGTTCTACCACCACCTATAGCACTTGCATAGCTTAGGGCTATATTTTTTGCATTTTTGCTTTCATCATGTGCAACTGCGATTAAACAAGGAGTACCTCCTCCTATGCTAAATTCATTACGCACGGTGTGACCAGGTGCTTTTGGAGCTATCATTATAACATCAACTCCAGTTGGGGCTACTATTTGTCCATAATGTATATTAAAGCCATGTGCGAAGGCTATAGCCTTACCACTACTTAAATTTGGCTTAATTTCGCTATTAAAGATATCAGCTTGTAATTCATCAGGTGCTAAAATCATAATCACATCGCAAATTTTTGTAGCCTCGCTAACGCTTTTTACTTCAAAACCAGCATTAACAGCCTTATCCCAGCTTTTACTACCTTGTCTAAGACCTACCACTACACCTACCCCACTATCTCTTAAATTCATAGCATGGGCGTGACCTTGAGAACCAAAGCCAATTATTGCTACCTTTTTAGATTTAATCAAACTTAAATCACAATCTTTGTCATAATAAACCACAACAGCCATTCTTTTTTCTCCTTTTAATGTAAAAAGTAAAATTATATCAAAATAATCCCACAAAATAGATTTATTTATAAATTTCATGTAAAATTTGTTTTAAAGATAAAATTTAAAATACAAAGAATAAGCCGTGAAAGAATTTTTAAAAAGCCTTAATTTTGGTCTTTATGCTAATAAAATCAATAACGAGTTTAAACAAATTTTAAGAGAACTTTTAGCTAATGATATCATCAAGGAATATAAAAATAAATATTATTTAAATAATGGCTATGTCTTTGGTGAGCTTGATATTACAAGTAAGGGTACGGGTTTTTTAAAATGTTTTGATGAAAGCTTTACTAAGGATTTATTGATTGAAAATAAATATTTAAAGGGGGCTGATTACAAAGATATAGTAGTTTGTAAACTTTTGCCACTTAGAAAAAAAAGACCTAGTGCTAAGGTGATTTTGGTTTTAAAAAAGGCAAATGAAAGTTCTATAGTTATTACTAAACAATACGCAAATGTTATTTTAGGAATGAATATTAAAACTGGCTTAAGCGTAGCCTTAAAGGCCTCTCAAAAATCCTTAAAAGCCTTGCCACTAGGCACAATTTTAAAAATAGAAAATGTAAATAATAACATAACGCAGGTTTTAGGGCATATTGATGATGAAAGTGTGGACGAGAAAATTTCTTTAAATTTATATAATAAAAATAGCGAATTTAATCAAACTTGCATTAACGAGGCCCTTGCAAATGGAGATAGCGTTGATGCTAGTTTTTATCCTCGTAGAAAGGATTTAAGGCATTTAGCATTTTGTACAATCGATCCCTTTCATGCAAAGGATTTTGACGATGCTATTTTTTATTCTAAGCAAGAAAACGCCCTTTATGTAGCAATTGCTGATGTTAGTGAGTATGTACATGCTTATAGTGCGATTGACAAAGAGGCTAGAAATAGAGGCTTTTCTATATATTTTCCCCATGTTGCAATCCCTATGTTGCCACATTTATTAAGTGAAAATATCTGTTCTTTAAAGCCAAATTTAGACCGCCTTGCCTTTTGCTTTAAGCTAAGTTTTGATGATAATTATAAGGTGGTTAAAGAAGAATTATTTGAAGCAATTATTAATTCTAAGGCTCGTTTTAACTATGATGAAGTAGATATTTTTTTAGAAAAAAAGCCTGATTTAAAAGAAATATCCTGGCTTTATGAACTTTTTAAAATCACTCAAATTTTAAGAAAAGAAAGACTTAAAAATGCCTTTGAATTTAGGACAAAAGAACTTAGAATGATGCTTGATGAGAATTTAGCCTTGAAAAACACAATTTACGAAGAAGATACCTTTTCTCATAATTTAATTGAAGATTGTATGCTTTTAGCAAATAAAGCAGCGGCAAAAATGATTGACATAGGCATATTTAGAAATCATTTAAGTGCTGATTCTAAAAAGATTGATAAGCTTATAAATGAACTTGCAAGTCTTGGTATAGATGTAAAATTAAAGCCAAATTTACCCGAACTCATACGAGATATCCAAACCCTGGCTGATGAGTTAAATTTAAGAGGAGAGGTGGATAAATTAATTATAAAAGCTCAAAAAAAGGCAGAATATGCAAGTATTAACGCTGGGCACTTTGGCTTAGGCTTTGATAAATATACTCATTTTACAAGCCCTATTAGAAGATATTCAGACCTTATCTTGCATAGACTTTTAAAAGCAAAATTAAAAAACGATGAAAGGCTTTTTAATTATTTGCTTTTGAATATAGATAGTACTTGTGAGAATTTAAGCGTACTTGAAAGGGAGGCTGATAAGGTTGCCTTTGATTTTATGGATAGGAAATTTGCAAGGTGGGCAAAGAAAAATATAGGCAAGAAATTTAAGGCTTTAATTATAGAAAATACTAGCGTAAATATAGCTAGATTGGATGATGATATAAGGGGGGCTGATATTATTTTAAGTGATATTAATGTAAATTTATTACAAAAAGTTGAGGTTGAAATAACACAAAGTGATATAGTAATGGCTAAAATTTTTGGTAAAATTACAAGGAATTTAACTTCGGAGGATTAATGTATAAAAAGGATCTACAAGGCTTACTTTATAAAGATGATTTTCCAAATTTCTTTGCACTTTATGGGGCTGATAATTTTCAAATAGAACTTTTTACAAAATTTATCAAGGAAAAATTTAAAGTTGATGAAAGCTTGAAAATGTACTTTGAAGAATACGATTTTAATAGGGCTGTTGATTTTTTGTCCTTGGGTTCTTTATTTAGTACTACAAAATTACTTGAATTAAAATTAAGCAAAAAACCAGCCAGTAAGGAGTTAAATAATTTAGTTGAACTTTGTAAAAAAAATAAGGATAATTTTTTTATCTTAGAACTTTATGATGAAAATTCAAAGCAAAATGATTTAGAAAAGGCATTTGAAACAAATTTTGTTCGCTTTTTTAAGCCAAATAGTCCAAGAGAGGCCATAGAACTTTTAGAATTAAAAGCAAAGGATCTTAATGTCAATGTTACGCAAAATGCCTTATTTGCCTTATATGAGATTTTTGATGAAAATTTATATCTTGCAGCTAGTGAGTTAGCTAAATTTCAAGGCTTAAATTTGGATGAAAACAATGTTAAAACCTATTGTTCTAGCGTAAATTTAGGCAGTTTTGAGAGTTTTTTTGACCTTCTTTTAAAAAAGGCTGATATTAGAATAGAACTTGAAAAAATCTTAGATAATTCAAATGAAATAGCCTTTATTAACTCACTTTACAATGAATTTTATAGGCTTTTTAAAATAGCCTTATTTGCTAAGATTAACGGCAGGGTTGATTTAAAAGAAATTCTAAACTATGCCCCGCCCCCGCAAGTTGCTAAGAATTTAAGCACTCTAGCCTTTTCTTTAAAATTAGAACAATACAAAGAAATTTTTTACATACTTTTAAAAACAGAACATAGCATTAAAACTAAGTCAAATTTAATAAAAAAAGAATTTTTAATATCCCAAATGCTTAAACTTTCTCGCTTTTTAAAAGCTTATAAATAATTTGGTGCGTCATTTGAAAAGAGTATTAAATCATTTTCTTTAGTTTGTGTTGCCAGTGTTGGGACAAGTTCGCTTTTATCATTAAGTATAATATTTTTAATATTTAAGTGTTGTTTAAAAATACCAGCATTAATCCTTGCACTAATTATAGCCATATCAAAGCACTCATTTATAATCTTGCAAAGCCTTATATTTTCTTCTTCTTCAACCTCTATTATACCAGGGGTTACAAGTACTCTTTGCCCCTTATTATAATCTTTACACATCCTATAACTTTCACTCATCCCAGCAAAATTCCCATTAAAGCCATCATCTATAATAAATTTTGGATTTTTAGAAATTACTTGCAAGCGGTGTTCAACAGGGTTTAGTTTTGAAATTTTTTCACTTAAATTTATTATATTTAAGCCAAGTTCTTTAGCACAACATATACAAGCACATAAATTTTGAGCGTTAAAGGTACCTAAAATATGGCTCGTAAAATGATAGGTTTTATCAATTATCATAGAAAATTCTAAACTCTCAAGGCTAGAATTTGCCTTTGTTAATTTTGTATCATAAATTATTATATTTTCACCTTCACTAAGCTTTGTACTAGAATGGACAAAGGCCTTTTTTAATCTCTTTGATTGCAAGGCTTCAAGCTTTGTTTTTCTTATATTTTCAACGCTTTTAAAATATTCTAAATGAGCCTTTCCAATCTCACCTATAATGCAAAAATGAGGGTTTAAAAATTTAGTTATTTCTAAGATATCACCTTTTAATCTAGCCCCGGCCTCTACTATATAAATTTGAGTATCAGGTTTTAAATTTTCATTAATATCTTTTATTATGCCAAGTAAGGTATTTACACTTCGTGGTGTTTTTTGTACTAAAAAATCATCTTTTAAAAGTTCGTATAAAAAATTTTTTATACTAGTTTTTCCAAAACTGGCTGTTATTAAGATGATTTGCAAATATTTAAAAATATAAATTTTTCTAGCCCTTTTTTTATAATAAGCATTTAATAAAATATCATAAATTTTTAAAAGTATAAAAGATAG
The DNA here is from genome assembly GCF_008633915.1 of Campylobacter sp. LR291e. GTDB lineage: Bacteria > Campylobacterota > Campylobacteria > Campylobacterales > Campylobacteraceae > Campylobacter_D. The sequence continues at coordinate 38,692 of NZ_VJNV01000023.1, forward strand.
TGGCAAGGTAGTGGTTAAAAAATACAAAGAATAACTAAGGGCTAAATAGCTAAAAATAGCACTTAATATTATTAAAATTATAAAAAAAACTATAACCTTTTTTGTAAAAACTAGCTTTTTGTCAAGCTTTTTATGCCAAAAAATAAGACCTAGGCAGTTTATTAAAAGATAGATTAAAAGTATAATTTGATTAAAAGCAATAAGACTTATAAAAATCAAGCAAGGTACGATTATAAAATATAAATGCAAGTAAAAATTATGATAATGAAAGATAATGCGTTTAAATTTATATGAATACCATTGCAAGGTTAAGATAAGGTAAAATCCTAGGCTTAGATTAAATAAAAATGAATTTATTATTTGCATTATAGCCCCCTAATCTTGTCGCTTATAAATTTGCCTTCTTTTAAAAAGAAGAAGTGGTCTCCTTCTAAGGCATAAAAGGTACTATTTTTTATAAGTGAGTGAATTTTTTCTCCACTACTAAGTGGGGTTGCCTTATCATATTTTCCCCAAAAAATAAGGGTTATTGCTTTTTGATTTTTAAAAAAATCTTCGAAGTTTTCATCCACTATTTTTTTAAAAATTTCATACATTAAGGGACTTAAATTTGCCCCGTCCTTGCTTACAAAAAATTTATAAAAATGAGAAAAACCTAGTTTTTTTAAGAATTTAAATATCTTTATTTTTAAACGCACTTTAAGGCTTTTTTTTACCACTATGCCAGCACTTGAAAGAAGAATTAATTTTTGATTTTCTTTACATAAAAGCGTAGCAATCTTACCTCCATAAGAATGACCTATGAAAATATCAATATCAATTTTTTTTGACTTTAAAAATTCATTTATGATATTTACATAATCCTTGCTAACTATTATTTCTGCAACGTTTGATTTACCAAAGCCAGGCAGGTCTAAATAAATATGAGTATAATCTTTTAAATACTTGCTAAATGCTTGTTGCATTAATTCTTTATTTGCCCCCCAGCCATGCAAAATAAGAATTTTTTTTTCTTGATTTGGATTTTTTAATTCATAAGAAAGATTATATGTGTGATTATTATATAAAATGCTTGTACTAGCCAATTTAAACCTTTTTATTATAGATATTTTCTAATAAATTTAAGGCATCTTGTAAACGTTCAAATTCTTTCATACTAAGCATTACAGCTTCAAATTTATTATTTTTCAAAATAACTAATTTTCCACTTTCACTTTTTTTAAGCTTATCAACAATACTACTAAAATTTCGCACCAACTCAGTAGCCGTATATATTTCATCCTGTTTAAAAGAAAGCATTTTTTTTCCTAAAATACATAAAATTTCGTGTAAAATTTAGCGTATTTTCACTTAAAAAGCTATAATTTTCCTTTTTGTCCGTTTATAGAATGTAAAAAAGAATAAGAAATTTCTATTTTTTCTTCATTTTTAACGCTTTTTGCTAATCTTTCTAAGATTTGATTAAAATCCTTAAATAAATAATTTGCAAGTGAGCCTGGATTTGGGTTTATTTCATTAAGATAAACTTCATTATCAAGCACGAAAAAATCACATCTTATAAGTGCTCCTTTAAATAAAGGATTATAAATTTTTTTAAAGCTTTGCCTTAATTTTTCTTTTAAACTCTCACTTATATCAGCCTCAACCACTTCACTACTATTTGAAAAGCTATAATACTTTTGTTCAAAGTCTAATAATTCCTTTTTATGTGGTTCTTCTATAATAGAAAAAATAAACTCATCATCCACCATGCACCCTGCTAAATTATATTCTTTTATATTGCTTTTAAATTCTTCAACTATGATATCAGTGTCAAATTCAAAGCCCACATCCTGAGCATAATTAAATTCTATATTATCTTTTAAAACCGAAATTCCTATACTACTTCCAAGTCTAGCTGGTTTTAAAATGCAAGGATAATTTATCTTTGGCAAGGCTTGATTTTTTCTTAACATTACATAAGGCAGGGTTTTAACGCCAACATTTTTAGCATAAAGTTTAGTTAATTCTTTATTAAAGGATAAAACACTAGCCTCCATTCTAGGACCTATGTATTTAAGTGAGTAAAATTCGCATAAAGCTGCTATTTTTCCATCCTCTCCGTCTTTTCCATGTATTAAATTTATAATACAATCAAAGCTTAAATCATTTGTACCAAAAAGGCTTTTTGAAAAAAAGCCACCTTGTTTTAAAAAGAGTTCTTTTTCTTTTTTATAAGCATTTGAACTAAATATTTTAGCGTTTAATTTTTCTTTTGGAATTTCATAAAATTTTCTATCTTTATCACAAAATACAAAGCAAAGTTCATTATTTAAAATTTTTTTTAACACCACAGCACTAACAATGCTAATTTCATGTTCGTACGAATTTCCACCAAAAAGTATAAGATATTTCATTTTTTTCCTTAGGCAAGTTTTTTAAGGGCTTCTTTTATAAGCTCACTAGTATCTTTTGACTCACAAGTTGCAAGCACAGAAAGAATTTTATCTTGTTTAAAGCCTAGACTTAATAAGGCTTGATAAGCCTCGTGTTTATCATCGCTAATACTTTCTATTTTTTTCATATCTCCAAGTTCGACTATAATGCGTTTTGCACTTTTTACACCAATACCAGGTACCTTTTTTAAAACAGATTCATCGCCTAAGGCTAGGGCCTTATAGAAGGAATTTGTATCAAGGCTAGAACAAACTGCCATTGCAGTGCTAGTTCCTACGCCATTTACTTTTAAAAGCATTTCAAAAACCTTTTGTTCATCCTTATCTAAAAAGCCAAAGAATTTATTAGAGTCTTCTTTTATTATTTGAGTGATTAAAAGCTCGATTTTTTCATTAATTTTTAATTTTGAAGAACAAAACAAAGATATAAAAACGCCATAACTTACGCCATTTTGACATTTAATAACAGCAAAGGTAGGTTCTTTTTTAGTGATTATGCCTTCGATTGCGACAACCACGAAAGCACCTCCTCTTCGTACTCTACACTCTTTTCAAGCACTATAAATTCTTGATTATCCATTTCTTGCTTTTTTAACCCTATGTATTTAAAATTCTCATTAGCAGAAGAGGCATAAAAAATATCTTCCTTTGGTTCAAGCAGACTAAATCTAATCTCGCACATTTCACTCCATTTTCCACTTTTATTAATAAAGGTAGCCTTGACAAGTTCATCTTGCAAACTTTTAAATTCATCATAAAATTTATTTTTTTCTTCTAAAAGTGCCTTTTCATCGCTTTGAGTTTTTATAAAATCCTTTTTAAGTAATTGATAATCCCTTAAAATCTTTTTATATTGTATAGGAATTTCTTGCTTAAAGGTTTGTAATTCTTGCATTTTTTTCTGTATGGTTATGATATTTGATTTATTTGCTAAAAGATTTTGTTTTAATATCAAGCATCTTTTATTAAGCTTTAAAATTTCATCGTGTAATTTTGTAAGAATTTGTTCGTAATTTTTTTCTTGGGTTTTAATCTTAGCGTGAAATTTATTATTTTCCCCTTCAAATTTTTCAACTACAGCATTTTCAAAAAAGGTGCAAAAATTATTATGAGTAAGTGTATCAATATAAATTTTATCAGCTATGATATTGCCCCCTAAGCTCTTTTTTATCTTAACAATCCTAGCCTTAATGGTACCATTTTCAAGTAAGTCTATATTTACAATATCCCCTTCTATATAACCTCTATGCGTTTTTATATAGGCCTCATTTTTTGCATAAAGTTTAGCCTTAGTATGTGTGGTCCCATCGATATTTAGCTTACTTGCCCTTAAATTTGTATTACCAGCCACGCTACCTGCGACATTTAATTCCTCGCATTCTATACCAACGCCAGAATTTACAGCATCTTGCATATCAGAAAGCAATCTTATATTAATCTTAACATTTTTATCAAGCCCAGCCTTAATAATGCCAACCGTTTTAAAATCCACACTTCCAAAATCAATAGTATTTGCTATATCAAAGCTATTAGCATTTTCGGCAACATAGCCCTTTTTTTGCGAAACATAATCTACATATCCATCATTTTGTATAGGTTTTAAATTTTCAGAACAAGAAAAATTTGTCTTGCTTTCAGCAGGTTTTGCAACCTTTAAAAAATGTAAATTTAAACTCTTTCCAGGGCTTCCATCTTTTTGTTGAATATGTCTTAGTATAGTTTCATTTTCATTAACCGCTATAATGCCTGATAATTTTTCATCAAGGGTATAATCTTGTACTTTTTCTTTATAAAATAATATTAGCCTTTCACTTTGACTAGGTACTAAATCAATTCCTCTTGCAACTATTAGTTGAATTTTTTCATTTATAGGTGTGTGTTGGTGTTTAGCAACTGTGTTAAAAAGATTTTGTTTAAAATCAAAAAAGCGAATCCCTAAGAAAAATTTTAGTTTAATAAGCTTTTTATAAATTGTTTGTATAAGGTCTAAGATAAGATTATCATGGTATTTTAATTTAGTAAAATCAATCTGTACCACTATTCTAGTAATATTTTTATTTGCACTTAAACGAATGGCATTTGAAACTTCATCAATGCCTTTTCTTTGAAAAAATTCTACCTTATAATTTTGTTGAATATGCAAATCTTCTTTTAAAAATACTTCATCCTTTTCAAAAAATGCTAAATCTTTTTCACTTATTTCTTCCCATTGTGGTGTGGTACCGAAACGATAATGTGTATCAAAAGAAAGCACATTAAAATCAACCTCTTCTACCTTTATATCAAGTTTTTTAGCAACATTAAAGATATCTTTATAAGGATTTTGTGTATTTATGGTTACTGTTTCTGGCAAATTTGCTCCATTTAAAAATAATTTTAAAATATATTATACTTAATTTTAATCAATTTTAGATAAAATACAAAAATATTTTTTTACGATTAATTTATAATGAAAAGTGTTATTTTTAAAAATTTTCTTATCAATGCATCAGGCATTTTATTTTCTAGAATTCTTGGACTTGCAAGGGATGTTTTACTCGCCCTTTTTTTAGGGGCAGGTTTATTTAGTGATATTTTTTTTGTAGCTATAAAAATGCCAGCATTTTTTAGGCGAATTTTTGCAGAAGGGGCCTTTGGACAATCTTTTTTACCAAATTTTGTAAAGGCTAAAAAAAAGGGTGCTTTTTGCTTTCAAGTACTTATTCAATTTGGTATTGTGGTGTTTTTATTTTGCCTTTTAGTTAGTTTTTTCGCCTCTTTTTTTACTAAAATTTTTGCCTTTGGTTTTGACGAAAATACCATAAAACTAGCCGCCCCTCTTGTTGCAATTAATATTTGGTACTTATTTTTTATCTTTTTAGTTACCTTTTTAGCAGCTATTTTAAACTATAAACAAAAATTTTTTATAACCTCTTTTTCGGCATCTTTATTTAATCTAAGTATAGTAATAGCAGCCTTTTTTGTTGATAAAAATGAACCTAATCAATCGCTTTATTATTTTTCCTATGCCACTGTTTTAAGTGGGGTAGCCCAGTTAATATTGCACTTAATGGTACTTCGTTCAAATTTAGTTATTAAAGCAATGTTTTTAGCAATGAAATTTAAAACTAAAACAAAATTAAATAATTTTTATGCAAATTTCTTTCACGGGGTGCTAGGTTCTTCAGCTACGCAGTTAAGCTCTCTTTTAGATACTACAATAGCAAGTTTTTTAATTACAGGCAGTATTTCTTATTTATACTATGCTAATCGCGTTTTTCAACTTCCACTAGCCCTTTTTGCAATAGCCATAACTCAAGTTTCCTTTCCTAAAATTTTAAAACACTTAAAAAATAAGCAAGAAGATTTAGCCTTAAATTTTATGCAAAAGGCCTTTGCAAGTTTGAGTATATTATTAATAATTTCAAGCATAATAGGCTCTGTTTTTTCCTTAGAAATTTCAAAGCTTTTATTTGAAAGAGGAAATTTTAACGAAAAAGATAGCCTTTTAACTGCTTATGTATTAATAGCCTATTTAATAGGACTTTTACCCTTTGGTTTACAAAAACTTTTTTCCTTATGGCTTTATGCTAGATTTAAGCAAAAAATAGCAGCCCTCATAGCCTTTAAGGCCCTTGTTTTATCCTTTCTTTGTTCGATTTCATTAATCTTTTTAATAGAAGATGAACACTTAAAGGTTTTAGCCGTAGCTCTTGCCAGTTCAATGTCAGCTTTTTATCTATTTTTTGCAAATATAAAAGAATTTGGCTTTAAACAATTTTTATCGATATTATCTTTTAAATGGGTTTTTATTGGCGTTTTGGGCTTAATTTTATTTGGGCTTTTACTTTTTTATTTAAAAGGTGTAATTTTATTTATGTTAATATGTTGCTTTGATTTTATAAAAGGAATGTTTTAATGAGGCTTTTTGATAGCGTTAGCAAGGAAAAAATTAATCTAAATCAAAAAGAAGTAAATATCTATCTTTGTGGTCCAACTGTTTATGATTTATCACATTTAGGACATGGAAGAAGTAGTGTTTGTTTTGATTTATTGCACCGTGTTTTATTAGCCTTAAATTATAAGGTAAATTTTGTTAGAAATTACACTGATATTGATGATAAAATTTTAAACAAAATGCAAGAAAGCAATAAGTCCTTAGAAGAAATAACTGAACTTTATATAAAAAAATATGAAAGTGATATGGCTAGTTTAAGGATTTTAGAACCAAGCAAAAAGCCAAGGGCTACGCATTTTATAAGGCAAATGTTAGAATTGATTAAGGACCTTGATAAAAGGGGCTTTGTTTATAAATTACAAGATGGAATTTATTTTGATACAAGCAAAGATAAGGCTTATTTAAGTCTTTCAAAAAAGCCCTTAGATAATACTAAAACGCGTTTAGAACAAGAAGTTAGCAAAAAAAATCCAAGCGATTTTGTTTTATGGAAATTTGATGAAAATTTTTATGAAAGTGAGTATGGCAAAGGAAGACCTGGTTGGCATAGTGAGTGCGTGGCTATGATTTTAGGCATTTTTAAAAATACTCTTGATATACACGCAGGAGGGGCAGATTTATTTTTTCCTCACCATGAAAACGAGGCAGCCCAGTGTCGTTGTGCTTATGATAAAAATTTAGCAAAAATTTGGCTACATAATGGCTTTGTAAATATCAATGGAGAAAAGATGAGTAAAAGCCTAAACAATAGCTTTTTTATAGAAGATGCCTTAAAATCAAATTTAGGAGAGGAGTTAAGACTTTATCTTTTAAGCGTTCATTATAGGGGGCATTTTAATTATTCTTTGCAGGATTTAGAACTTAGCAAAAAAAGACTTGATAAGATATATAGACTTAAAAAAAGATTAGAACTTAAAGAACTTGAGGATTTTCCTATACACTCAAATTTTAAAAGCCAAATTTCACAAAATATCTTAGAGGTTTTGCAAGATGATTTAAATATCTCAAAGGCCTTAGCCTTGCTTGATGATTTTATTATAAATGCAAATTTAAGCCTTGATAAGAATCAAAAAGATATAAAAGAAAAATTACAAGATGAATTTAAGGAAGTAGCTAAAATTTTTGGACTTGGCTTTTTGGACCCTGTTTTTTATTTTCAACATGGAGTAAGCAAAGAGGAGATTAAGTGTATAGAAGAACAAATTCTACAAAGAAAATTAGCAAAAGAAAACAAAGAATATACAAAGGCTGATTTAATAAGAGATAATTTAAAACAAAGGGGCATTTTATTACTAGATACTAAAAATGGCACTATTTGGGAGAAAGATAATGTGTAAAACAATGAGTTTGCTTGAAATTTTATCGCGTTTTAAGCCCTTTTATAAACAATATTGGTTTTATTTTGTCTTAGCTATAATAGGTATGTTACTAGGGGCAGGAGGTACTGCTGGAAGTGCCTATGTATTAGAACCTATACTAGATAAAGTTTTTATAGAAAAAAATGAAGCTTTGCTTTATTATATCCCTTTTTTAGTGGTTATTGCATATTTTGCTAAAAGTTTTGGCGTTTATATGCAATCTTTTTATATCTCTTATATAGGCACAAATATCTTAAAAACATTACGTGAAAAGGTCTTGCAAAATTTATTAAACCTTGATATGAAATTTTTTAAACAATACAGAAGTGGAGAATTAATAAGTCGTTGTACAAATGACATAAACGCACTTCAAAGCATAGTTTCAAATATCATACCTGATTTATTTAGAGAAAGCATAACTGCCATAGGACTTTTAGCCGTAGTTTTATATCAAAGTACTACCCTAGCGTTTTTTGCCTTTATTATTTTGCCCTTAGCAATATTGCCTTTAATGTTATTTGCAAGGCATTTAAAACGTTATGCAAGGAAAATTCAAGAAAAAAATTCAGACCTTTTATCTCGTTTAAGTGAAATTTTTACAAATATCGAACTTATCAAGGCAAATAACGCCCAGCTTAAAGAAAGTATGAAATTTAATACCCAAAATGATATGTTTTGTAAATTAAATTTAAAAAGCATTAGAATATATAATCTTTCAAGTCCCTTAATGGAAACCGTGGGTTCAATAGGCATCGCTATAGTTGTTATAATTGGCGGAAAAGAAGTTATTGAGGGTAATATGAGCGTAGGGTCTTTTACAAGCTTTACAAGTGCTTTATTTTTAGCTTATACGCCTATAAAAAGGATATCAAATTTATACAACCAGTTTCAAACGGCCATTAGTGCAAGTGAAAGAACCTTTTATTTGCTTGATTTAAGACCTGAGATTAAGGGTGGTGAAAAGCAGTTAAATAATATTGAAAAACTTGAATTTAAAAATGTAAATTTTGCATATGATGAGAATAAAGAAGTGCTAAAAAATGTAAGTTTTGATTTTAAAAGGGGTGAAAGTTTTGGTCTTGTTGGACCTAGTGGAAGTGGAAAATCTTCAATAGTTGGTTTGATTTTACATTTTTTTGAAAAACAGGGTGGTGAAATTTTAATAAATAATGAAAGATTAGAAAATTTTAGCCTTGAATCCTTGCGTTCAAAAATTTCTTTAGTTACCCAAGATATTTATATGTTAAATGATACAATAGCAGCAAATGTAGCATTTAGCGAGAACTTAGATGAAGAAAATGTTATAAAGGCTTTAAAACTTGCAAATGCCTTTGAATTTGTGGAAAAAATGGGTGGAATTCACACTCAACTTTTAGAAAATGCTAAGAATTTAAGTGGAGGTCAAAAACAAAGAATAGCAATAGCTAGGGCACTTTATAAAAAGCCTGATTTATTAATATTTGATGAATCAACTTCTGCCCTTGATAATGAAAGCGAAAAGGCCATTGTAAGAACCATTGAAAATCTTAAAAAAGAACATTTGATTTTAATCATAGCCCATAGGTTAAGCACCATTGAAAAGAGTGATAAAATCGCAGTTTTAAAGGATGGAAACATTTTAGCTATAGGAAATGATGAAGAACTTTTGCAAACTTGCACGCTTTATAAGCAATTTAAAAGTAAAGATGATAATTTAAGTTAAATTTGGTTAAAATCCTAGCCAAAGAAAAGGAAAAGTATGAATTATAACAGCTTAAAATCGTTACTTTTTAAACTTGATGCAGAAATGGCACATTTATTAGCTGAGTATTCTTTAAGAAGTATAAGTGCAATTTCACCAGTATTTTTAAATATTTTAGCACATTCTTATATGGTAAATGATGAAAGCTTAGAACAAAATTTACTAGGTTTAGATTTTTATAATCCCGTGGGCTTAGCAGGTGGTTTTGATAAAAATGCTACTATGATTAAGCCCTTAAGCTCTCTTGGTTTTGGTTTTTTAGAATTTGGTACCTTTACGCCAAAGGCACAAAGTGGCAATGAAAAGCCTCGTTTATTTCGCTTAATCAAAGATGAAAGCTTACAAAATGCTATGGGCTTTAATAATAAAGGGGCACACTTCATAGCCCAAAGGCTTAAAAAACTTTATCCCTTTGTATTGCCACTTGGTGCAAATATAGGTAAAAATAAGCTTACCCCAAATGAAGAAGCTTTAAATGATTATTTTTCTTTATTAAAATCCTTTGATAATTTGAGTGATTATTTTGTAATCAATATCTCATCGCCTAATACTAAGAATTTAAGACAGCTCCAAAGTTCTAGTTTTTTAAAGGAATTATTAAGCGAGGCTAAAAATATAAGCAAAAAGCCTATTTTGATAAAGATTGCACCTGATATGGATTATAAAGATGCGATTTTGCTTTGTCAAAGTGGGACTGAATTTGGGGCAAGTGGCTTTATTATAGCAAATACAAGCGTTGATTATACCTTGCTAGATAATAACCGAACCTTTGGTGGCATTAGTGGAAAATTAATACAAGAAAAAAGTGGAATTTTTTTCAAAAATGTTGCTAAAGAACTTTTTAATAAAACACTTTTAATAGCAAGTGGAGGCATTGATAGTGCTGAGGTTGCTTATGAGAGAATTAAAAATGGGGCAAGTCTAATACAAATTTTTACAGGCCTAGTTTTTAAGGGTCCTTCTCTTGTAAAAGATATAAATTTAGGATTTATTGAATGTTTAAAAAAAGATGGATTTTCTAATATTAAAGAAGCAATTGGAGTAAATTTGAAATGATAAATTATAAAAAAATAAGTTTAAAAAATAAGCTTGATGTTTATGCCTTTAAGGTAAATGAAAATAGCGATGTAATAAGCGTTGATATTTTTTATAAGGTAGGTTCAAGGAATGAAGTTATGGGAAAAAGTGGCATAGCACACATGCTTGAACATTTGAATTTTAAGTCTACAAAGAATTTAAAGGCAGGGGAATTTGATGAGACAGTTAAGGGTTTTGGTGGCGTTGATAATGCAAGTACGGGCTTTGATTACACTCATTATTTTATAAAATGTGCTAAGAAAAATTTAGATAAGGCACTTTTTTTATTTGCTGAATTAATGCAAAATTTAAGCTTAAAGGATGAGGAATTTCAGCCTGAACGCAATGTGGTACTTGAAGAAAGACGTTGGAGAACGGATAATAATCCACTTGGATATTTATATTTTAGGCTTTTTAATAACGCATTTTTATATCATTCTTATCACTGGACTCCTATTGGATTTTATAAGGATATTGAAAATTGGAGTATTGATGATATTAAGGATTTTCATTCTACCTTTTATCAGCCAAAAAATGCTATTTTGTTAGTAAGTGGCGATATTGATAGTGAAGAGGTTTTTAAGAGTGCTAAAAAGCATTTTGAACATATTAAAAACACTAAAAAAATTCCTAAAATTCATTATAAAGAACCAAAGCAAGATGGGGCTAAAAGGCTTATTATAAAGAAAAGCTCAGATACGCAATTACTAGCCCTTGCTTATAAAATTCCAAATTTTAAACATAAGGATATGGTTAGCTTAAAGGCTTTAAGTGAGCTTTTATCAAGTGGAAAAAGTGCTTTGATGAATGAAATTTTAATTGATAAGTTAAATTTAATAAATGATTATTATGCCTTTGCAAATGATAGCATTGATGAAAACTTGTTTATTTTTATTTGTGTTTGCAATAAAAATATTAAGGCAGAAGTTGTAGAAAAAGAACTTTTAAAGATAATTGAAAATTTAAAGCTAGGTAAAATTTCTAAAAAGCAGTTGCAAAAGATTAAAAATAATGTAAAAAGTGATTTTGTCTTCTCTTTAAATACAGCTAGTGCTGTTTCTAATATTTATGGTTCTTATTTGGCTAAGGGTGATTTAAATCCTTTGTTAAATTTTGAAAATAATATAGAAAATTTAAGTATAGATGATTTAAAATTTTGTGCAAAAAAATATTTTAATGAAGAAAATTCAACGACTTTGATACTAAGAAAGGATTGATAAATGAATAAAATTATAGGTGCTATGACGGCTTTAATTACGCCTTTTAAAAATGGTAAGCTTGATGAGGAATGCTATGAAAGGCTTATTAAAAGGCAAATTCAAAATAATATTGATGCTATAGTTCCTGTTGGTACCACAGGAGAAAGTGCTACTCTAACGCATGAAGAACATAGAATTTGTATTCAAATAGCGGTACAAGCTTGTAAAAATACAAATACAAAGGTCCTTGCAGGTGCTGGAAGTAATGCAACTCACGAAGTAATAGCCTTGGCCCAGTTTGCACAAAGCGTGGGAGCTGATGGAATTTTAAGCGTTACTCCTTATTATAATAAACCTACTCAAAATGGACTTTTTGAACATTATAAGGCCATTGCAAATAATATTGACCTGCCTTTGCTTTTATATAACGTACCTTCTAGAACGGGCTGTGAGATTGAGGTTGATACTATCATAAAATTATTTTTAGAATGTGAAAATATTTATGGCGTTAAGGAAGCAAGTGGGAATATCCAAAGATGCGTGGAATTACTTGCAAAAGAAGAAAGAATGATTGTTATATCAGGAGATGATGCTATAAATTATCCTATCTTAGCAAGTGGTGGAAAGGGCGTTATTTCAGTTACTTCAAATCTCTTGCCCGATATGATTAGCAAATTAACGCATGAGGTCTTAAATGAAAATTATCAAGAATCAAGAAAGCTAAATTCTAAGCTTTATAATATAAATAAGATTTTATTTTGTGAAAGCAATCCTATCCCTATAAAAACTGCTATGTTTATAGCTGGGCTTTTGCCAAATTTGGAATTTAGGTTACCTTTATGTTCTATCAGTAAAGAAAATTATGTTAAAATTGAAAGTATTATGAAAAATTATGAGATAAAAGGATTTTAATGCAAGAATTTAAAGGAAAAACCTTAGTTATAAGTGGTGGTACAAGGGGCATAGGAAAGGCCATAGTTTATGAATTTGCAAAGGTTGGCGTAAATATCGCTTTTACTTATAATTCAAATGCTGATATAGCTAGGGATATGGTTGAGGATTTACAAACAAATTATAAAATCAAAGCTAAAGCTTATGAGTTTAATATTTTAGAACCAGAAAGCTATAAGGAACTTTTTGAAAAGATTGATTTAGATTTTGATAGGATTGATTTTTTTATATCAAATGCCATTATTTCAGGTAGGGCTGTAGTCGGGGGCTATACTAAATTTATGAAGTTAAAACCGAAGGGGATTAACAATATCTTTACAGCCACGGTTAATGCCTTTGTGGTAGGAACTCAAGAAGCAGCTAAGAGAATGGAAAAGATTGGTGGTGGAAGTGTTATTTCTATATCTTCTACTGGAAATTTAGTTCACATAGAAAATTATGCAGGGCATGGCACGGCAAAAGCAGCAGTTGAGGTTATGATGAAGTATGCAGCTACTGAACTTGGTGATAAAAATATAAGGGTAAATGTAGTAAGTGGGGGTCCTATTGATACAGATGCCTTAAAGGCTTTTACAAATTATGAAGAAGTAAAACAAGCCACTATTGATTTAAGCCCTTTAAATAGAATAGGTCAGCCAAGTGATTTAGCAGGAGCATGTTTATTTTTATGTTCAAGTAAGGCAAGTTGGGTAACAGGACATACTTTCATAGTAGATGGAGGCACTACTTTTAAATAAGCTTAAAATTTTATAAATATTTAAGTGCTTAAGTGCTATATTAGATTTATTTATAAAGGATAAGCCATGTTAGGTAGTAGTCCTTATTTTAAACGTTTATCAGTGGGTCTTTATTGTCCTTATGAAGGACTTAGTGATTTAGTGGTATCTTTAAAACTCTTATATGCTTTAAAATATATCTATAATGCAAAGGTTATTGTTTTTGGTTCTAAAGTCAATGAAAGCTTGGCAAGGGCAATTGAATTTATAGATGAGTATGTAGAACTTTCTTATGATATTAAGTATGAGAAGGATAAACGCAAGAACCGAGATATTATAAATGAATTTATGCTTGATTATATCATTCCTTTAAGGGCTGGAAATAAGAGCATAAATTTTTTAAAAAGCACAAATGCTAAATTTATTATTATTAGAACTAAAGAAGAATTAGAATATTCTTCAAGATTTATCTTTGTAAATTTTGAAAATAATAAAAAATTACAACAATCAAATGAATTTTTAAGGGTGCTTTATAGGGCTAGAAGTATTAATAGTGCCTTATTTGATAAAGAAATTTCAAAACTAAGCTTTGATATAGACATTCAAACTAAAAAAAAGCATAAAGAAAAAATTGATAACTTTTTTAAAAATATTAATAACCCTTTAAATTCAATACTTATATCACCCTTTGCTAAGGAGACAAAATATAATTTGCGTTTGAAAGATTATATAAAATTCATTAAAGAGGCAAGAACAAAGTATCCATATTTAAATTTTATAGTACTAACTAATGAAAAAACGCATGAAAATTTCTTAGAACACATTGATAAGATTGATGAAAAACTCCTTAAAAGCATATATATTTTTAAAAATGATGGAGATATTTTAAATATTTGTGAGCTTTTAAAAAGGGTAAAATGCTTAATAGCTCCAAGTTCAGGTACAATGTATCTAGCTACTATTTTAAAGATTAATAGCATAGGGCTTTATTCTTTACATGATACTGTTTATTGGGAAAGTTTTAATAAAAATTATGTTTTGCTTGAAAAAATCAAGGATGGTTTAAATAAAACAGACATTCAAAACGCAATAGGTATGCTACTTTTTAAACTTGCAGAATTTCTTAGAAAATAATCGCAACATAAGGCATTTATAGCCAAATTTTGATATAATTAATCTTATTTTTATTCAAAGGCTTTAAATTGCAAAAGATTCATTTTATCGGCATAGGTGGTATAGGAATTTCAGCACTTGCAAGATTCTTAAAAGAAAAAGGTTTTATCATTAGTGGAAGTGATTTAAAAAGGAGTAAGATTACAGACCAGTTAGAAAGCGAGGGCGTTAAGGTTAGTATTCCACACCGGGCTAGTAATGTTAAAGGCAAGGATTTAATCATTTACTCAGCTGCCATAAAGGAAGAAAATGCAGAATTTAAAGAGGCAAATAAACTTGGCATAAAATGCCTTTCTAGAAAAGAGGCCTTACCCTTGATATTAAAGGATAAAAGGGTCTTTGCAATAGCAGGGGCACATGGAAAAAGCACTACTTCAAGCATAATGGCTAGTTTACTGCCACAAAGTTCAGTGATAATAGGGGCGATTTTAAAGGAATTTGGTTCAAATATGATTTATAAAGAAAATGAAAATTTAGTCTTTGAGGCCGATGAAAGCGATAGTTCTTTTTTAAATTCAAATCCTTATTTAGCCATAGTTACAAATGTTGAGGCCGAACATTTAGAACATTATGATAATGAATTTCAAAAATTACAAAATGCTTATTTGCAGTTTTTACAAACAGCTAAAAAAAGGGTTATAAATGTAGAAGATGAGTATTTAGCTACTCTTGATATTGATGCTATAAGGCTTTATCCAAGCAAGGATATTAAAAATGTGCGTATGAGTGTGGAAAATTTTAAGCCTCAAACTTGTTTTGAGCTTAAAGATTTAGGCACTTTTTGCATAAATGGAATGGGCAAGCATTTAGCAATCGACGCAGCCTTGGCTATTTTAGCCTTAATCGATGAGTATGATATAAATGATTTAAGAACTAGGCTTAAAAATTATCAAGGCATTAAAAAACGTTTTGATATATTACATGCTAACGAAAAACTAGCAATTATTGATGATTATGGGCATCACCCAACAGAAATTGCTACTACTTTAATCGCAACAAAAGAATATGCAAAACTAGCAAAGTATAATAAAATAACAGCTATCTTTCAACCTCACCGCTACACCCGTTTAGCAGCAAATTTACAAGCCTTTGCTGATTCTTTTAAAGAAGTTGATGAACTTTTTATCTTGCCAGTTTATGCAGCAGGGGAGAAAAAAATAGTACTTGATATTAAAAAATATTTTCCAAATGCCATTTTTATAAAGGACATTAAAAGAGAGGGAGACTATCTAGTTACCAATAAGGGCAAGGTCTTAGAAGAAGGTTTAATTATAGGCTTTGGAGCAGGGGATATTAGTTTGAAATTAAGGGGAGTGTAGTGAGTAGAGTAGTAATATTTTTACTTTGTGCTTTTGCTATTTTAATTTTTGTTTACGCACTTAGAGAAAAATTAGGCAAAAAGGCTAAGCCTGCCTTTTTTATTTTATTTTTATTATTGATTTTAGGCATTGGAATTTTTGAATATAAAAACATTGTCAAAGGCCATAAACAAGACGATTTATTAATAGCCTTTAATCAAGGAAAAAGCTTAATATGCAAAAATATAATAGTTGAAAGTTCAAATTTTAATTATGAATTTGGTACTTCAAGTTTTATCTCAAAAGACATTAATAAAAGCTTGAAATTTCTAGTTTTAGACATTAAAGATTGTAAGTTAAATAATGAATGAAAATTTTAAAAATCTTTTAATAAAGCTTGATTTAAAAGAATATTTAGAAAATTTTACAAGCTTTTTTGCAAGAAAAAAAGATTTTTTTATGCAAGGGGATATAAGGCTTCATTTTAGTAGGATTAACGAACTTAGTCTCATTGAATTTAATCCACCCCCACTAGTTAAAAATTTGGACCTATCCCTAACTCACCTTAGCAAACAAGGAATTTTACACTTAGATGAAAGTTGTGAATTTGTAAAAATTATTCGTTATTTTGTGTATTTAAAAAAATTAAAATTTGAAAAAAATTTAAAAGAATGGCTTGATAAGATAGAATTTCCAAGTGTGCTTTTAGAACTTTGTGAGTATTTTGATGAAGAGAGCAATTTTAAAGAAAGCATTGATGAGGGATTTTTAAACATAAATGAGGCATTAAAAATAAAAGAAGAAATGATAAGGGCTGAGTTTAAAAAACTTAGCTATTCTAAGTCCTTAGCCCCTTATCTTATGGATACTCAAATTCACTTAATAAATGGCTTTGAGGCCCTTTTGGTAAGAGGTGGCTTTAATCATAGTTTAAAGGCTAAAATAGTAGGGCGAAGTTCAAGTGGGGGTTTTTATATCTTTCCTTTAAGTGTTGAAAATTTACAAGCTGATATTGATAAGCTTAAGGGTCAAAAAGAAGAATTATTTTACGAGTATGCAAAAAAAATTTCTTTTATCTTACATAAACAGCTTTTATTTTTGAAATTTATTAATAAGGCCTTTGATTTATTTGATAATTATAGTGCTAGAATTTTATTTGCTAAAAGTAAGGATTTTGAATTTGTCTTGCCAAGTAATGATGAAAAAATCATACTTAAAAATTTCGCCCATCCAGCCCTTAAACACGCAAAAAGCGTTGATTTAGATTTTTCAAAACGCGTTTTAATCATAACAGGGGTAAATGCCGGTGGTAAATCCATGCTTTTAAAAAGTATACTTTGTGCTTGTATTTTAGCAAAATATCTTTTGCCTATGCGTATTAAGGCAGATGAAAGTAAGATAGGGTCTTTTAAGGGTTTTGAGACCATTATAGAAGACCCTCAAAATGTGAAAAATGATATTTCAACCTTTGCTGGTAGAATGCTACAATTTTCAAGGCTAAATGGGTCTAAAAATCTACTTTTAGGCATTGATGAGATTGAACTTGGAACTGATTTTGAAGAAGCGGCATGTTTATATAGCATATTAATAGAAAATTTAATGGATAATAAAATCATAATTACAACGCACCATAAAAGACTGGCTATGCTTTTAGCAAAAAATGAAAATGTAGAATTAATAGCTGCTTTATATGATGAAAAAAACGCTATGCCAAAATATGAGTTTATGAAAGGAATTATAGGTAAGTCTTATGCCTTTGAAACGGCGTTGCGTTATAAGATTGCTCCTTTTATCATAGAAAAAGCTAGAATTTTATATGGAGAAGATAAGCAAAATTTAGAAGAATTAGTAGGAATTAATATAAATTTAGAATTAGAACTTAAAGAAAGATTAAGAAATTTAGAAAAAAAAGAAATAAAAACCAATGAAATTTTATCTTCTTTAAAGGAGCAAAAAGAAAGGCAGGATAAGGAATTTAAAGAAAGACTTCAAAGGCTTGAATTTGATTTTTATAAGGCCATAAATGAGGCCAAAAAAACTCTTGATTTTAAGGATTTAAAAGAAAAGCAACGTTCTTTAAATAAGGCAAATGAGTTAAAAAAGGCTATTAATGTAGATACTTTAAAGCAAGATTTAGAATTTAGACTTGGGGATTTTGTAAAGTATGAAAATATCAAGGGTAAAATCATAGGACTTACAAAAAATGAGGCCTTGATTGAAAGCGATGGCTTAAATCTTAGAATAGCTTTAAATTTGCTTAAAAAAACTTCAACTTTACCACAAAAAACAGCTAAAATTAATATTAATATAAAAAAACCAGCAAGTGTGAATTTAAGCCTTGATTTGCATGGTTTAAGAAGTGAAGAGGCCATTGAAAGACTTGATAAATTTATTTCAGATGCACTAATAGCAGGGCTTGACGAGGTTATAGTATATCATGGTATAGGCACAGGAAAACTTGCTTTTGCAGTGAAAGAGTTTTTAAAAACACATAAAAGCGTTAAGGAATTTAAAGATGCCACCGTTAATCAAGGTGGTTTTGGTGCTAAAATCATTAAATTTTAAAAAGGTGTTAAACTGCTTTTAACTTTTAAAATTTTATAATCAAGGCTTAAAAAATTTTAAGGTAAGAAAAATGGATTTTTTAGATGAAATGTTAAACAAAAGCCCTAAGGAAAAATTTATAGAAATTTTACAAAACGGCAATTTAGGAGCCTTAGAAAAGACCTTTGAAAGCTTTTTTGAAGAATATATAGCAATGATTGAATTACTAGAAAAACAAGGCTTAAACGAGAGGCATTTAAGGGAATTTATCCTAGAAAATGCTGAGTTAATGAGTGAAAGAAAAAACGATATTTTTATAGAACTTACGGCAAAAATTTTAGGGCACGAGGGATAAGTTGAGAAAAATTTTTATTTTGTGTGTATTTTTTATAAGTTCTTTTTGTGCTGAGCCTGAATTTGCACATATTTATGATTTTAAACTAAATAAAGATGAAAGGGCAAGTGTTGAGATAAAAGAGTTAGGATACGAAAATGATGTTCAAAATTTTGACTTTTATTGGACCCTTTTTGATAATACAAATATGATAGTTCATACAAAATTTAGAAAATACCCTCGCCAATTTGTTATGTCCTTGCGTAGAAATTTAAACTGGTATTCTCAAACACTAATCCCTGATTATACAAATCCAAATATTGACAGGGCTCGTTTGGTTTTTGAATTTAAAGACTTTTCAAGGGGGATTGCAACATTTAGGGTGTATATTGAAGATAGAGATTCTAGGCTTGAGGTGAAATTTTTAGATCCAAAAAATATGAATAATATACAAAATACAAACTAGATTAAGTAAAAAATAATAAAATAATAAAAAAAAAAAAAAGGAAATTTTGTGCAAGAAATTGATTCTTTAATAGAAAGTTTTTTAAAAGATTTAAACTATCCACCTATTTTAGATATGATGAAACATACAAATTCGGGTAAAAAACTTCGTTCAAAACTACTTTTAAGCATCGCAAAACCTAGTAAAAAAGCCTTTATACTTTGTGCTGTTATTGAACTTATACATTTAGCTAGTTTATTACATGATGATATTATTGATGATAGCAAGTTAAGAAGAGGGGTAAAATCAATAAACGCTGAATTTGGCGTTAAAAATGCCCTAATGCTTGGTGATATTTTATATGCTAAGGCCTTTTTTGAATTAAGCAAAATCGAAGCAATTTTTGGACAAATCATCTCAAAAGCCGTTTCAAATTTGGCTATTGGCGAGTTAATGGATGTAAGTTTAAGTCAAACTTTTAATAGCGACAAAAAGGCATATTTAGATATGATTTATAATAAAACTGCTGTTTTAATCGAAGCTAGTGCAAGATGTGGGGCTATTTTAGAGAATTTAAACGAAGAAAAATTTGGAGAATATGGAAAAAATTTAGGCCTTGCCTTTCAAATGATAGATGATGTTTTAGATGTTAGTGGAAGTAGTGATAAGCTTGGAAAACCTGCCCTTAATGATTTTAAAGAAGGCAAGGTAACCTTGCCTTATATTTATTTGTATGAAAGTTTAGAAGATAAAAATAAGTTAAAGACCCTTTTTAAAAAGGAAATTAGCGAAGATGAAAAAAACTGGCTTTTAAAGAGTATTGAAAAACCCTTAAAAAAGGCAGTAGAAGAGGCTAAGGAGTATGCAAATTTAGCCTTAAATGCGATTAAAGAATATAAAAATGAAAAATTAGAAAATATCGTTAAAGCGATGATAGATAGGGAATTTTAATGCATTATTTTTGTATTTCATTTACTCACAAAAATACAGATATTTCTTTAAGGGAAAAATTAAGTTTAAGTGTAGATGATAAGCAAAATGAGTTTTTAAAAATACTAAATTCAAAAGATGATATCGTAGAAAGCTTGGTGTTAAGCACTTGCAATAGGGTAGAATTAATAGCCTTTGTTAAAAAACTTAGTGGAATAGCTGATTATATGGTATCTACTTTATCCTTGCTTTGTGGAGTTGATAAAGAACTTTTAATGCAAAAGGCTGATATTTTTGAAGATAGTGGGGCAATTCATCATCTTTTTGCAGTGGCAAGTTCTTTAGATAGCTTAGTAATAGGCGAAACGCAGATTGCAGGACAGCTAAAAAATGCCTTTAATTTTTCTGTTAAAAATAATTATTGTGGTGTAAATTTAAGCAGAGCTATACAATATGCCTTTAAGTGTGCAGCAAAGATTAGAAATCAAACTCAAATTTCTAAAAATCCTATATCAGTTGCTTCTGTTGCCGTGGCTAAGGCTAAGGAATTAATAAATTTAAAGCAAAAAGAAGTTATTGTAATCGGGGCTGGTGAAATGGGCGAGTTAGCTTGTAAGCATTTAATCGCAGCTGGCGCGAGGGTGATTATTTTAAATAGAGATATCAAAAAAGCTGAAAATTTAAGTAAAAATTTAGGCGTTTTAACAAGCTTTGATAGCATAGAAAAACTAGCTAAATACATAAACGAATATGAAGTATTTTTTTCAGCCACAAATGCAAATTCAGCAATCATAACAACTTCCTTAATCAAAGAAGTAAATTTTAAAAGATACTTTTTTGATATAGCAGTCCCCAGAGATATTGACTTAGATTCTAGTGAAAAAATAAGGGTCTTTGCGGTAGATGATTTAGAAGAAGTAGTTCGTAAAAACTTAGCCCTTAGAGAATGTGAAGCCAGTGTGGCGTATTCTATAATAGGGTCTATGACAAATGAATTTTTTAAGTATTTAAATGATTTAGCCTTGCATCCTATCATAAAAGAATTAAGGCTTAGGGCAAAAGAATGTGCTAGAATACAGCTTGAAATTGCCATTAAAAAGGGCTATTTAAGAGGCTCTGATAAAGAAGAGGCTAGAAAATTAATACACCAAGTTTTTAAGGCATTTTTGCATAATCCAACTATAAATTTAAAAAAATTACAAGGTAAAATCGAAAGTGATAGTATCATAAGTGCTATGCGTTATATTTTTAATTTAAATAATCAAGAAGAAAATAAGGTTTTAATTATGGAGAATGATGATGAAATTTAGTAAATTATACGCACCAAGTTCAAAACAAGCTCCAAAGGATGCTATGTTACCAAGTCATATTTTTTTACTTAGAGGTAGCTTTGTAGAACAAATTGGTAGTGGTTTGTATAATTTTTTACCACTTGGAAAAAGGGTTTTAAGTAAGATTGAAAATATAGTAAGAGATGAAATGGATAAGGCAGGGGCACTAGAAGTAAGCCTTAGCTTTGTAACCCCTGCTACTTTGTGGCAAGAAAGTGGTCGTTATAATATTTTTGGAAAAGAACTTTTAAGATTTAAAGATAGAAAAGAAAATGATTTTGTTTTAGGACCTACCCATGAAGAAGCCATGCTTTCAATAGTTAAAAACAAAGTTACAAGTTATAAAGAACTTCCTTTGAATTTATATCAAATAGGACTTAAATTTAGAGACGAGGCTAGGCCTAGATTTGGGCTTTTGAGATGTCGTGAGTTTTTAATGAAGGATGCTTATAGTTTTCATGCAAATGAAGAAGATTTGGGGCGAGAATTTGACAATATGTTTAAGGCGTATTCAAATATCTTAACGCGTTTAGGGCTTGATTTTAGGGCTGTTGATGCAGATAGTGGGGCGATTGGAGGAAGTGGCAGTAAAGAATTTATGGTATTAGCACAAAATGGCGAAGATGATATAATACTTTGTGAAAATTGTTCTTATGCAGCAAATATTGAAGCAGCAAAAAGGACTAAGAAAATTTCAAACGCTCCAAGACCCCAGGCAAATTTTGTAAGTAAATTTCACACTCCAAACATAAAAACCATAGATGAATTAGCCAAATTTTTTAAAATAGATAGCTTTTATACCATTAAGGCAGTGGCAAAAAAGGCAATTTATGAAAATGATGAAAAAATCGTTATATTTTTCATAAGAGGAAGTGATAATCTACAAGAAAAAAAAGCCTTAAATGCTTGTGGGGCTTTAGAATTTGAAGAAGTTGATGAAGATGAATTGGCAAAAGTTGGCTTAGAGGCTGGATATATAGGATTTGTTGGCTTAAAGGGCGTTGATTTTTATATAGACTTAGAACTTGAAAATGAAACCCAAATGATAATAGGAGCAAATGAAAAAAATTACCATTTAATAGGCATTAATGTTGTAAATTTAAAAAAAGAACGTTTTAAGGACTTAGTTGAAGTAAACGCAGGGGACAATTGCGTTCATTGCGGAGGAGTGCTTAAAAAAAGTAAGGGCATAGAAGTAGGACATATTTTTAAGCTAGGACAAAAATACTCATCGGTCATGAATGCTACTTTTTTAGATGAAAATGGCAAGACAAAGCCCTTTTTTATGGGCTGTTATGGCATAGGGGTTAGTAGATTAATAGCTGTTGCAATCGAGGCTAGTCATGATATTAAGGGTTGTATTTGGAATAAGCAATTAGCACCCTTTGAACTTGATTTAATACTTTCAAATGATAAGGATGAAGAATCTTTAAAATTTGCAAATTTACTTTATGAAAAGCTTTTAAATTTGGGTATAAATGTGCTTTTTGATGAAAGAAAAGAAAGATTTGGCGTTAAGATTAATGACTTTGAATTAATGGGTTTTCCTTATGCAATTATAATTGGCAAAAAATATACCGAACTAAAAGAAGTGGAATTTATAACGAGAAAAACCTTACAAAAAATATCGGTTAAAGATTACGAAATCATAGACCTAGTTAAAAAGAATCTATTATGAATCAAAGATTTAAGATAAGCTTAACCCCTGTTATAATAAGCGAATTTATAATTAGCATTTTGTTTATATATGTTTTTGGAGTTGGAAATTTTGTAGTTTTCATAATGGCAAGTATGCTTTTAGGCGTGATTTTATTGATAATTTTTTGGAAAAATATGCTTGAATTTCAATTAAGTGGCGTTAAAAATATGATAACTCAATTTTCCTTTGTAATAGCCGGTTTTTTGCTAGTTTTCCCGGGGGTTTTAACTAGTTTTTTTGGATTTTTAATTTTAATTGTTGCCTTATTTTTTCAATTTTTTACAAAAACGCGTTATAGGCGAACTCAAAGGCAAAATATGCAAGGGAATGAAGAGATTATAGATGTAGAAATTATAGAGGATGGAAAATGAAAGAATTAATAATTGCAACTAGAAAAAGCAAACTAGCCCTTTGGCAAAGTGAATTTGTAAAGGATTTTTTAGAAAAAACTCATAAAATTTCAGTTAGCTTACAAGGCTTTAAAACAAAGGGTGATGTTTTGCTTGATTCTCCTTTGGCAAAGATTGGTGGTAAGGGACTTTTTACTAAAGAACTTGAAGAAAGTATGCTTAGAAAGGAAGCCCATTTAGCAGTACATAGCTTAAAAGATGTACCTAGCTTTTTTCCAAGTGGCCTTGTTTTAGCTGCTATTAGTAAAAGAGAAGAAAGCAATGATGTTATGCTTAGTCAAAAATATAAAGATTTAATAGCTTTACCTATGAATGCAAAGGTAGGTACCACAAGCCTTAGACGCTCAATGCAACTTAAATTTATAAGACCTGATTTAAATATTATTTCTTTAAGAGGCAATGTAAACTCACGCATTCAAAAGCTAAAAGATGGCGAATTTGATGCTATTGTTTTAGCCTTAGCTGGTGTGAAAAGATTAAATTTAGATAAAGAAGTAAATTTTATTTATATTTTTTCAAAGGATGAATTAATCCCAGCTGCAGCACAGGGGGCTTTAGGAATCGAGGCCATTGATGATGAAGAAATTTTAACCTTGCTTAAATGTTTAAATGATGAAGATGCCTTTATTGAAACAAAGATAGAAAGGGATTTTATAAGGACCTTAGATGGAGGATGTCAAGTACCCATTGGGGTAAATGCCCAGTTAAAAAATGGTGAAATTTGCATTAGGGCAGTTCTTGGCTTACCTGATGGCAGTGAAAAATTAAAAGAAAAAATTTTTGTTAAAAAAAGTGAATTTAATGATATTGGTGAAAAATTTGCTAATGATTTTATAAAAAAAGGTGCAAAAGAACTTTTAGAAAGGGCTTTAAAAATGGTGTAAGAATATGCAAAGATTTATAAAAATTTTAAAAGAAAATGATTTATTAAAAATCTATAATGAGCCCTTAGATGTAGAACTTGAAATTCCACATATTGCTTATATAGAGGCAAAAAAGGGCGAAGATGGCAAGGCTTTGTTATTTAATAATCCAATTAGTAAAAAAGAAAATAAAAGCTATGATCATCCTGTTTTAATGAATGTATTTTGTAATAAATTAGCTTTAAATTTAGCCTTTACTAGAGATTTTGAAGAAGTAGTAAATGAAATTTTAAAATTAACAAAAATGCATATTCCTACAAATTTAAGTGCAAAGATTGATTTTTTTAAATTCTTACTTTCCTTAAAAAATGTACCACCAAAAAGATTAAAATTACCTAGGCCTAAATTTCGCTATAAAGAATTAGATAGCCTTTATGATTTACCAGTGCTTAAAACTTGGGAAGAAGATGGTGGCAAATTTATAACCATGGGGCAAGTTTATACTCAAAGCCTTGATAAAAAGCAAAATAATTTAGGTATGTATCGTCTGCAAGTAAGTGGTGAAAAAGAACTTTTAATGCATTGGCAAATTCATAAAGATGGGGCAAATTTTTATAATGAGTATAAAAAAGCAGGGCTTAAAAAAATGCCTGTAAGTATAGCAATTGGTGGTGACCCCTTATATATTTGGTGTGGGCAAGCTCCTTTACCAAAAGGAATTTTTGAACTTTTGCTTTATGGTTTTATAAAGAAAAAAAGGGCTATTTTATCTGCTTGTGATAATAAAATTTTTGTTCCATTTGATAGCGATATAGTAATTGAGGGCTTTGTTGAGATAGATAATTTTAAAGATGAAGGACCCTTTGGTGATCATACAGGCTTTTATACGCCGGTTTTGCCTTTTCCTGTTATGAAAGTTGAAAAGATAAGGGTTAAGAAAAATGCTGTATATCAAGCTACCGTTGTTGGAAAGCCTCCTTTAGAAGATAGGGTTATGGGGCTTGGGACTGAAAGGATTTTTTTGCCACTTTTGCAAACTTCTGTACCTGACTTGATTGATTATAAAATGCCAGAAAATGGCGTTTTTCATAATTTAATTTTAGCTAAATTTAATCTTAAATACCCAGCTCAAGCTACTCAATTAATGCATGCTTTTTGGGGCGTTGGGCAAATGAGTTTTGTAAAACATGCAATTTTTGTTGATGAAAATGCCCCTGATTTAGATGATTATGATAAGTTAATCCCTTATATTTTGGAGCATTTTGATAGTAACAATATCCTAATTAGCAAGGGAATTTGCGACCAATTAGACCATTCTAGTAATGATGAGTGTTTTGGTGGAAAAATAGGGCTTGATGCAAGTAAAATAGCACATGTACAAACCCTTGAAATATTAAGTGATGAAAATTTAAAAGACCTTTTTAAAAGTAAAATCGACCTTATAGATTTAAAGCAGTTTTATGTACAAACAAAAAGCCCTGTAGTGTGTATTTTAATAGATAAAAAAGAAAAAATTTCAACACTTTTTGGAAATTTGCTTGAGTTTAAAAATCATTTTAGAATTTTAGTATTTTTAGATAAGGAAAATAAGCTTGAAAATCCATACATGCTTGTTTGGAGAGTAAGTAATAATATAGATGGATTAAGAGATGTTTTTATAAAAGATGAAAGGGTTTGTTTGGACGCTACTAAAAAGGGAAAATTAGAAAATTATACAAGGCAGTGGCCAAAGCAAGTTGATTGTTCAAAGGGCGTTTTAGAAGATTTGGTTTTAAGAAAGATTATACAAAATGATACTCAGCTTTTTGACAAATTTGAAATTTAATAAAAAATTAACAAAAAAGTTCTTTAAAAACAAGAGATAATTTGTTAAAATTGCTTACAAAGTGTTTATTAATTTTTGTAATAGTCGATATAGAGATTGACTAATACAAAAAAATTTTAAAAAGGATTTTAAAATGGAAGTGACAAAATTAGCTATGCAAGGTGTGCAAATGGATACAACTTCGGCTGTATCTAAGACAGATTTTGAGTCTAGTAATTCGCAAAGTGCTAGTACTACTAATACTATACAAAGCGTTCAAAGCCAGGATGGCATTGAGAGTACTCAGC
Source organism: Campylobacter sp. LR291e (assembly GCF_008633915.1). Lineage (GTDB taxonomy): Bacteria > Campylobacterota > Campylobacteria > Campylobacterales > Campylobacteraceae > Campylobacter_D. The sequence goes on from NZ_VJNV01000023.1 coordinate 65,245, forward strand.
AAAGCGATAAAGGGTTAAGCGAAAAGTTAGCCGAGATTACGCAGGAATTAAACGAGCAAATGGAAACTATGGATTCAAATATTAGATTTGGTTATAGTGATGAAATTGATCGCATGTATGTTAGCGTAGTAGAAAAGATGACAGGCAAGGAAATTCGTAGAATTCCAACCGAAGAGGCCATGCGTTTAACCGAATATTTTAGAGATGCAATGGGCATGATTTACGATGAGGAGGTTTAAATGGCAACAGAATCAAGTAGCTTATCAAGCTTAGGTTTTGCTTCTGGTGTTTTGACACAAGATGTTATTGATCGGTTAAAGGAAGCGGATGAGACTTCTAGACTTACGCCTTATACTACGCAAATAGAAAGTAATACCACAAAACAAACCGATGTAACAGAACTTATCACTATGCTTTCTAGTTTGAAAACTTCTGTTTCAACACTAGCCGATGGTACGATTTTTACAAAAAGAAGTGTTACAGCTAACAAAACAGATGACCCAGCTGCTACTTTAACAGCAGATAGTGGTGTAGCTTTACAATCATTAAATGTTAGTGTTACTCAATTAGCACAAAAAGATGTGTATCAAAGTGCAGGTTTTTCAAATAATACAGGTTATGTAAATTCTAGCCTTACTTCTCCTACTGCTTTTACACTCTTTGTTGATGGACAATCTTATACTATAAATGTTACTTCAAGTATGACTTATCAAGACTTAGCAGATGAGATTAATAGTGCAACTGATGGGGCTATAGTAGCAAAGATAGTAAATACAGGAGAAAAGGATGCTCCTTATAGACTAACCCTTACCAGTGGTGATACTGGGTCTGATAATGCTATTACTTTTTTTGCTGGTACAAAAAATAGCACTACTTCTACTTATGAAACAAGTACTGAGGCAGAGGAAATTTTAAAAAATTTAGGTTGGGAGATGGATACTAGTACTAGTTCAGTTGACGTTACTGATTCTAGCTTTGCTGGTTATGGTATCACAAATGATGCAGACTTACACGTACAAACTGCACAAGATGCTTATTTTACAATAGATGGTATCAAATACACTAGGTCTTCTAATACCATAGATGATTTAACCACAGGTCTTACACTAACCCTTAACACAATAGGCGATATAAATTTTGAAGTAACACAGGATTTATCATCTGCTACCGAGACTATGGAAAGTTTAGTTGAAGCTTACAATAACCTAATCGCTAATCTTTCAGCTGCTACTGACTATGATATTGATACTGGTACTTCAGGTAGCTTAGTAGGGGTAAATGCAGTAACAAGCATTAAGTCAACTATAAATAAAATCCTTTTTGGTTATCAAACAGTAATAGGCACAGTTGAAAACGATGATGGTACTTATTCAACTTCTCAAGTTTCAGTTTCTTTGCTTGATTATGGTTTAAGTGTATCAGATGATGGGGTATTAAGCTTTGATTCTTCTACCTTTGAAAGCAAGATGAAAGAAGACCCTGACTTTGCCGAGGAATTCTTTGCAGGTATTAGAGAGTATGAAACCCTTACTTATACTAGTAATCTCATTAAAACAGGTTCTTTAGAAAAAGCATTGCAAGATGAAGGTGGTTCTATAACCTTTAGTTCAGGTGATTTTAAAATAATCTACAATGAAACTACTTATGATTTGTATAAGAATAAAGATGGTTCTACTTTTGTTTTAACAGGTAACACCGAAGAAGAAATTATGCAAAATTTAGTTACTCACATTAATGACCTTGGTATAGAAGGGCTAACTGCTAGCTATGAAACCTATAATAAAAACGGCGAAACAGGTTATAATCTAGTATTAACTGGTACTACCGGTTCGAATTTGCAAATCAAGGGTGATAGCGATTTTCTTAGTACCTTTGGTTTAAAAGAAACTACTATGTATGCAAGTATCAAAGAAGCAACCGGTATCTTTGCTGAGTTAAAAGATGCTATTAATGGTATTATAGGTACAAATGGTTCTTTAACCTTGTATGATGAAAGCCTTACTTCTTCTACTACAGCACTCACTGAGTCAAAAGAAAGGGTACAAGAAATGATTGATGCTAAATATGCAACTATGGAAAATCAATGGTTGCAGTATGAAAAGATTTTAAGTGCCCTTGATTCTCAACTTTCAGCCGTTGAAATGTTGATTGAAATGATGAGTCAGTCTGATGATTAAAAGAGTTAGCAATGCAAAATAAGTTAGCTTGTAATGCGTATTCTCAAAATCAATTGGGGGTAGAATCCCCCCAAAAACTCGTAGAAATGCTTTATGAGGGCATTTTGAAATTTTGTGCTAGGGCAAAGGTTTATATACGTAATGAAGATATAGAACAAAGGGTATATTATATTAAAAGGGCTACTGCAATTTTTGTAGAATTAATAAACGGGCTTGATTATGAAAAAGGTGGCGATGTGGCGTATTATTTAGCTGGTCTTTATACAAGAGAAATTCAACTTCTAGCATTAGCAAATTTAGAAAATAACGAAGCTAGGGTTGATGAGGTGATAAATGTAGCCAAATGTTTGTTAGAGGCTTGGAGGGAAGTGCATAGTGAAAAAAAACAAGACTTGGCTTGATGAATTTAAATTAGCCTTATTTTTAGATGATATAGGAAGTTTTGAAAAATTACTTAATAGAATAGAATATAATCAAAGTGAATTAGTACAAATCAGGGCCTTATTAATAGAGGCCATAAAATTAGTTAAACATAAAAAAGACTTACAAGCTGTTGAAATTCAAAAATGCCGCAGGGCATTAAAATATGTCAAATCGTGAGATTGTGAAAATATTAAAGAATATGAAAATATTAAAAAATAAGTTATTAAAAATTTAAAAGCATAGCGATAAGCCGAGTTCTGTCGTGAATGCTCATTTATCTAGTTTTGTTTTTACAAACAAAATCAAGCGAAGGGTTAAAAACAAAGACTTTAACCATCCCTTCTTGCTGCGAATTGGGTTTACATAGCCGAAATTGTTACCAAAAACGCTGGTAGGCTCTTACCCCACCCTTTCACCTTTTCCATTTTCATGGTAGTTTACTTTCTGTTGCACTATCCCTTAGGTCGCCCTAGCCATCTGTTAGATGGAATTCTTGTCTTTAGCAGCTCGGACTTTCCTCTTCAAAATGAAGCGAGCATTTACTATGCTTTGTGTGTAATTTTATCTAAAATTTAGTAATTTTTATTAGTTTATAAAAAAATATTTGTTAAAATATCGCTCATTTTTTATTAAAGGATTATGATGGCAACTTACTCAATGGGAGATTTGAAAAAAGGCTTAAAAATTGAAATCGATGGTGTTCCTTTTAAAATCGTAGAATACCAGCATGTAAAACCCGGTAAAGGACCTGCCTTTGTTCGCATTAAGATTAAATCATTTATCGATGGTAAGGTACTAGAAAAGACCTTTCACGCAGGCGATAAATGTGAGTCTCCAAATTTAGAAGAAAAAACTATGCAATACCTTTATGATGATGGGGAAAATTGTCAATTTATGGATACTCAAAGCTATGAGCAAGTTGGCATTAGTGATGAGGATGTTGGAGATGTTAAAAAATGGATGCTTGATGGTATGATGGTTGATGTGCTTTTTCACAATGGCAAAGCAATAGGCGTTGAAGTACCCCAAGTAGTTGAGCTTAAAATCGTTGAAACTGCCCCAAATTTTAAAGGTGATACTCAAGGTTCTAATAAAAAACCAGCCACTTTAGAAACGGGGGCTGTTGTGCAAATTCCCTTTCATATCTTAGAAGGTGAAGTAATCCGCGTTGACACAGTGCGTGGAGAATACATAGAAAGGGTAAATAAATAAAGATTTGCTTTTATATTAATGGCAAATTTGCCATTAATTTTTTTTAAAACTTTCAATTTATTTTTTAACTTTTTAACTTTCTTAAAAAATATCAAAAAATTTAATATACAAAACTATAAATTTTAAAACTATTAAAATATTTTTATTAAAATTTTATAAATTAAATAAAAAATACTTCAATCATTAATTTTTATCAAAATAAAGGCAAAATTTAAGCTGAATTTTTATTAAAATTTTTATCTTTCATAAAAAATTTCTAACAAAAATCTAAATATTAAAAAATTTTTATTCTCTTTAAATACCTTAAAAATAGTTATTTTAGATATAAATTATAATTTTGATTAAAAAATTATATTAATATTTTATTAATTTTATATTTTTTTAAAGAATTTTAAATATAATTTCTTTTGATTTTTTAAGGAGAGAAAAATGAACGCAGTAAATACTAGCTTTATTATGCTTTGTTCTTTACTTGTTTTGCTGATGACACCGGCATTAGCTATGTTTTATTCTGGTATGGTAAGAAGTAAAAATACTCTAAATACCATTATGAATTGTTTTATAGTCTTTGGTGTCATTAGCTTACAATGGGTTTTGATAGGCTTTAGCTTATCATTTGGGGATGATAGTGGCACTGGTCTTATAGGGTCCTTTGCAAATTTTGCCTTAAATGGCATTAGTGGGGAAAATGATGCAGGCGTGCCAAATGTCCTTTTTGTGATATTTCAAATGATGTTTGCATTAATCGCTTCTGCTATTATTACAGGAAGCTTGGTTGGACGCGTTAAATTAGGCGTTTTAGTGGTATTTTTGCTTTTTTGGAGTACCTTAGTTTATGATGTTTTAGCCCATATGATTTGGAGTAGCGATGGCTTTTTGTTAAAAAGAGGAAGTCTTGATTTTGCTGGAGGTGGAGTTGTGCACATTAGTTCAGGCGTTGCAGGTCTTGTTGGTGCCTTAATGGTAGGGGCTAGAAATGAAAAGCCTACACAAACAGCAGCCCATTCCATACCTTATGCCTTTTTAGGGGCAATCTTACTTTTTATAGGTTGGCTTGGTTTTAATGCAGGTAGTGCAGGTGAGATCGATGAAATAGCTGTAAATGCTTTTATAGTTACCATATTATCAGCGTCTATGGGATTTTTAGTATGGGTTTTGGCTGAGTGGATTAAACATAAAAAGCCATCCATTTTAGGAGGACTTAGTGGGCTCGTGGCTGGTCTTGTAGGCATTACACCAGCTTGTGGTTATGTTGGGATTCTTGAGAGTATGATTATAGGTGCTATGAGTGCGATTTTTTGCTACATGGGACTTAGTTATATAAAATACAAACTTGGCTTTGATGATACTTTGGACGCCTTTTCTTTGCATGGAATAGGTGGTGTTTGGGGAGGCATTGCAACAGGGCTTTTTGCGAGCGATAGTGTAAATAATGGTGCGTCAAATTTAGGAGAGGGCTTATTTATAAGTGGTTCTTGGCATTTGCTTTTAGAACAATGCCTTGCTATAATAATTTGCATTATACTTTCTGCTATAGTAAGTTATGCGATTTTTAAGTTTATCTCACTTTTTACTAGTCTTAGGGTTGAAAAAGAAGATGAAAATATAGGACTTGATATTATCTTACATGGTGAAAAAGCTTATAATTAGTTATTCAAGGGCTTAAATTTTTAAGTCCTTGAATTTGCAAAAAAATGATAAAATACGAATTTTTAGAAAAATTAGAAAAAATGGGGTAAAAATGAAAAATAAGTGCTTTAGGTTTAAGTGCGATTTTTGGGTTGTTCCGATTCATTAAATGATACTTTTTCAAAAGACAAATATTGTTCTAATAATCACAAAGATGAGCTTTATACTAAATTTGAGATGCTTAATAAGCTTAAAGGTAAATTTGGTAAAAAAGAAGAAGTTAAAAATGGTATTTTTGCTAATAAAAATGCAGATATTCTTTCAAAATTTTATGTTTTTTGTAATGATAACTTAGATGTAACAAATGCTATTAATTGTAAAGAAGTTGTTAATATAGTTTATTTTGAAAAGCATCCTATACAATGGCAATATTAAAATAAATTATTTTTAATAATTTTGTATTTTTTTTATTTATTGCATTTATAGTTTTTGCGTTAAATCTACTTTCTTTGTAAGCTATGGCTAAAATTATTTTATAATCTATCTTATAGGTATTATTAGCAAATTTAAGATAATTTTCTAATCTATCTTCAAAACGCTTAAAAAGGCTTCTTGAGGTAATTTTACCTTACCTATTGTTTTCATCCTTTTTTTGCCTTCTTTTTGTTTTTCTAAAAGTTTTCTTTTGCGTGTAATATCGCCTCCGTAGCATTTTGCAGTTACATTTTTACCCATTGACTTAACCGTTTCTCTTGCTATGATTTTATTTCCAATACTTGCTTGAATGGCTACTTCAAAAAGCTGTCTAGGGACTATTTCTTTCATAGCCTTTACAAGTTCACGTCCCTTGCTAAGTGCTTTTTGACTAGGTACTATAATGCTTAATGCGTCTATATTTTCACCAGCTACCTTTATATCAAGCTTTACTAAATTAGCATCTCTAAATTCAATAGGTTCATAATCAAAACTAGCATAACCCCTAGTTAAGCTTTTTAATTTATCATAAAAGTCCATAACTATTTCATTTAATGGTATATCATACTCAAGTAAGACCCTTTCAGGCGTTATATAATCCATTTTTATTTGAATTCCTCTTTTATTATTTAAAAGCGTAATTAAATTTCCTAAAAACTCACTAGGGCTAATGATTGTAGCACGAACAAAGGGTTCTTTTATATAGGCTATTTTATTAACAGCTGGTAGTTCGCTAGGATTTTGAATTTTAATCATAGAATTATCAGTTAAATAAACTTCATAAGTCACGGTTGGGGCTGTGGCGATTAAATCTAGGTTAAATTCCCTTTCAAGCCTTTCTTTGATTACTTCCATATGTAAAAGCCCTAAAAAGCCTACTCTAAAGCCAAAACCAAGAGCAAGGGAGGTTTCAGGTTCATAAGTTATAGAACTATCATTTAATTTTAATTTATCAAGTGCCTCTCTTAAATCTTCAAATTTATCAGTTTCTATTAAATAAAGCCCTGCAAATACAAAAGCTTTAGCTTGTTGAAAGCCTACTATTGCTTCTTTTGCCTTGTTTTTTACTAAGCTTATAGTATCGCCAACTTGCACGTCCCCAAGTGTTTTAAGTCCAAGTACCACAACTGCGATCTCGCCTGCACAAATTCTATTTGTCTTTTTAGGATTTATAGGGTGAGGATAAAAAAGTTCTTGCACTAAATGCTTTTTTTCAGTACTCATTATTATAACTTCATCGTTTTTACTAATACTTCCTTCATAAACTCTAACAAGGGCTAAGGCCCCTAAATAATTATCAAACCAAGAATCATAAATTAAAGCCTTAGTTGGGGCGTTTTCATTTGCCTTTGGAGGTGGAATTTGCGTGATTATCCTTTGTATCAATTCTTTAATGCCTTGTCCTGTCTTTGCACTAACGCAAATTGCATCCTTGCAATCAATGCCTATAATATGTTCTATTTCATGTTTAACCCTATTTATATCAGCTGATGGCAAATCGATTTTATTAATAACAGGTATGATTTCTAAATTATTTTCAAGTGCTATATAAACATTAGCAATGGTTTGGGCTTGTACCCCTTGACTTGCATCAACTACAAGCAAAGCCCCCTCACAACTTGCAAGGCTACGACTTACCTCGTAACTAAAATCAACATGGCCTGGGGTGTCTATTAAATTTAATATAAAATTTTCTTTATTAAAAGTGTATTCAAGGCGAACTGATTGGGCTTTTATAGTAATTCCTCTTTCTTTTTCTATATCCATAGTATCCATAACCTGTTCGCTCATTTGCCTATCGCTAATCGCCCCACACTCACTAATAATTCTATCAGCTAAGGTGCTTTTCCCATGGTCAATATGTGCTATTATGGAGAAATTTCTAATATTTTTCATATAAGACCTTAAATTTCAAAATTTAAAAAAGTAAAATTGTAACAAAATAAATTTAAAAGAAAGGTAAGATAGACACAAGGCCTATCTTAAATTAAAGCCAAAAGAAGTAAGCAGCTATGGCGATTATAACGCTACAACAAATATTTAAAATAATGCCTACCCTTACCATTTCAGATTGTTTTATATAACCTGTTCCAAAAACTATAGCATTTGGAGGGGTAGCAACTGGTAGCATAAAAGCACAAGATGCCCCGATTGCAATTATTAAGGCAAGACCTAGTGGAGGAGCACCCAAAGATTCTGCGATTGAAATAAATAAAGGCACTAAAAGTGCAGCTGATGCTGTATTTGAGGTAAATTCTGTTAATAAAACTATAAAGAAAGAAATAGCTAGGCCAATTAAAAATAAATGTCCTCCTTGAATAGCCCAAATAAGACCATCAGCCATTACCTTACTAGCACCTGAATCCTTTAATATTAAACTTAGGGTAATTCCACCACCAAATAACATTAAAACGCCCCATTCTGTATTTTTTTCTACTTTTTTCCAATCAATTACGCCAAAAATACATACCAAAACAGCAGCAAAAATAGCTATTACGCTATCAAAGGAGGCAATTTTTTTCATATTGATTAAAGATGCTACTAAAGGGCTTAAATAGCTAGAAAATATCCAGCACAATGCAGTAAAGGCAAAGATAGCTAGGGTTATGTATCTTTGTTTATTCATAGGGATAATGTCTAGGGTTCCGCCTACCTTTTGTTTTAAATTTGGTCTAAATACTATGAAAAGTACTATTAACATTAAAGGCATTAAGACAAGGACCATAGGGATTCCATATTGTAACCATTGAGAAAAATTTATATTTAAATTTGTAGCAACGATTAGATTTGGAGGGGTACCAACAAGGGTGCCAATTCCTCCTATACTTGCAGAAAAAGCTATACCAAGTAGGGTAAAAACATAAGTGCTCTTATTTTCTTCAAATTTCACATTAGAAAGCATACCAATGGCAAGTGGTAGCATCATAGCAGCTGTGGCGGTATTGCTAATCCACATTGATAAAAATGCAGTTATAATAAACATATATAGCAAAGAAAGTGCAAAATGACCACGAGCTAAAAGTAAAATTCTTTGGGCTATGATTTTATCAAGTTCTTGATAGTGCATGGCAGCTGCTAGGGCAAAACCTCCAAAGAATATAAAAATATTTGGGTCAGCAAAACCTGCCAGAGCTACCTTAGTGGTTAAAAGACCAGTACAAGCTGCTAAAATAGGGATTAAAATAGCTGTTATTGTTGTGTGAACTGCTTCACTTAGCCATAAAACTGCTATAAAAACTAATATAGCTAAGCCTTGATTTACCTTTGTCTCAAAGGGTAGTAAATAAAGAAGTGCTATAAATAATAATATATCCACTATAATTATAGATATTCTTATGCTTCTACTCATAAATGCTCCTTAAACAAAATTAGTTTTATTATAAGTTAAAAAGAATGTATTTTTCATAAAAAATTTTTAAATTTACAAAACTTTTAATTTAGCGTTTAAAAAAGTATCAAAAATATACATTAAATTTAAAAATTTTAATATTTTTTGATAAGTTTTTTAGTAAAATACCTTTTCAAATTGAAAATCATAAAGGAGAGTTGATGTTAAAAAATCTCATTTTATGTATATTAGCAGTCTTTTTACTAAATGCTTGTTCAAGTAATACTTACTCGCAGGTAAATCAAATTGCTAATAATACGCAGTGTTATTCTTGCGAAAGCTCACAAGCTTTTGAGGCTAGAATCAAAGGACTTTATTATGTAAGCGATATGGGTATTAAGTGTTGTGCATCAAAACGTACGCTTGATAGTTCAGTAGCCATTAAAAAAGTATATTTGCATCGTTTTTATGACTTAAAAGAAGAAGAAAAAGTACTTAACACAGATACTAGGACTTATCTTGTAGATGTGCAATTTCACACAGCTTTTTATATTTATTTAAAGCAAGAATTAGAAGCTAGGCATATTGAGGTGTTAGATGACAACAACAATAATTCTCCTTATGTTAGCAAGATAGATTTAAGCTTTACCGGTTTTAATTCAAAGCAAGATACCACAGGGCTTCATTCAAGATTGGTTGGGGTTTTAAGCGTTAAGGATATTAATAAAGATAAAAAATTTACACTTAGGACTAAGCAAGATGTAGAAGGCTTTAGTAATCTAAGAGATATTAGTTTTTATACGCATTTGCTTATAAAACAAATGGCAAATAAAGCAGCAAGTTTAATATCTGAGTTGTGAGATGTGTTAACTGTCACAACTTTTCCTTGCTTGTGTTTTGCGATAAATGCTTAGAAGAACTTGGGGAATTTTCTCTAGGCGTTAGAAAGCTTGAAGAGAATTTTAAGGTTTATTCTTTTTATAAGTATGATGAGATAAAGCATTTGATATTTTCAAAACATCATTTTTATGGGTATTTTGTCTTTAATATGTTGGCAAAATTAAGCTTTGGCAAATTTAAGGATTTTTTTAATCCTAATGAAAAAATAAATGCCATAGCACTTGATGATAGGGTTGAAGATTCCCTTTATTCTCATTGTGCTATTTTAGCAAAGCATTTAAAAAGTGCTAGTATAAAGCCTAAATTTAGAGTTTTACAAGCTCAAAATTTCGTAAAGTATTCTGGTAAAAGTGTGTCTTTTCGTAAGCAAAATAAAAGAAAATACAAACTTTTAAAGGATATAAAACACCCTGTTATATTAGTTGATGATGTTATAACCACGGGTTGTAGTTTATTAGAGGCTAAAAAATTTTTAGAAAAAAAAGGAAAATGCGTACTTTTTGCTTTAGTTTTAGCTGATGCAAAAGTTTAATTTGGTAAAATGTAGCTTTTATTGTAAGGATTTTTATGGAAAATATTTTCAATCATAATAGCGATACTCAGCTTGTAGATATAGAAAATTCTATTAAGAGTAGTTATTTAGATTATTCTATGAGTGTTATTATAGGTAGGGCATTGCCAGATGCTAGAGATGGTTTAAAACCAGTACACAGACGCATTTTATATGCTATGAATGACCTTGGCGTTGGAAGCAAAAGTGCATATAAAAAATCAGCTCGTATAGTAGGTGATGTTATAGGTAAGTATCATCCACATGGAGATGGGGCAGTTTATGATGCACTTGTTAGAATGGCACAAGATTTTTCTATGCGTTATCCAAGCGTTGATGGGCAAGGAAATTTCGGTTCAATTGATGGCGATAGTGCTGCTGCTATGCGTTATACTGAGGCTAGAATGACTATTTTAGCTGAGGAGCTTTTAAGGGATATTGATAAAGAAACCGTTGATTTTGTGCCAAATTATGATGATTCTTTAAGTGAGCCTGATGTTTTACCTTCTAGGGTGCCAAATTTATTATTAAATGGTTCAAGTGGGATTGCTGTTGGTATGGCTACAAATATTCCTCCTCATAGCCTTAATGAACTTATCGATGGGCTTTTATACTTACTTGACAACAAGGATGCAAGTTTAGAAGAGATTATGCAATTTATAAAAGGACCTGACTTTCCAACTGCTGGGATAATTTATGGCAAAAAAGGCATTATTGATGCGTATCGTACTGGTAGAGGTAGGGTTAAAATTCGTGCAAAAACACATATAGAAAGAAAGGCAAATAAAGATGTTATTGTGATTGATGAATTACCTTATCAAACAAATAAGGCAAGATTAATCGAACAAATTGCTGACTTAGTAAAAGAAAAGCAAATCGAAGGAATTTCAGAAGTAAGGGATGAAAGCGATAGAGAAGGAATTCGAGTTGTTATAGAACTTAAAAGAGAGGCACAAAGTCATATAGTTTTAAATAATTTATTTAAGTCAACCACTATGGAAAGTACCTTTGGTGTGATTATGTTAGCAATTCATAATAAAGAACCAAAGATTTTTTCTTTATTAGAACTTTTAAATTTATTTTTAACCCATAGAAAAACGGTTATTATAAGAAGAACTATTTTTGAACTTCAAAAGGCAAAGGCTAGGGCACATATCTTAGAAGGTCTTAAAATAGCACTTGATAATATAGATGAGATTATAAATTTAATCAAAACAAGCCCTGATACAAGCACTGCTAGAGTTAGTTTAATGTCTAGATTTAATTTAAGTGAATTGCAAAGCAATGCTATTTTAGATATGAGACTTAGCAAACTTACAGGACTTGAAAGAGAAAAGCTTGAAAATGAGTTAAATGAACTTATAAAAGAGATTGCAAGACTTGAAGAAATTTTAAAAAGCGAGGATTTGCTTGAAAATTTAATTAAAGATGAATTAAAAGAATTACGTTTGAAATTTGACGTGCCTCGTATCACTCAAATAGAAGATGATTACGATGAGATAGGCGATGAGTCTTTAATACCTAATGAAAATATGGTTATTACTATAACTCATAGAGGTTATATTAAAAGAATGGCAAGTAAGCAGTATGAAAGGCAAAAAAGAGGAGGTAAAGGGAAAATAGCCCTTACTACCTATGATGATGATTTTATAGAAAGCTTTTTTACTGCAAATATGCATGATACTTTAATGTTTATTACAGACAGAGGTCAGCTTTACTGGCTAAAGGTGCATAGAATTCCAGAAGGAGGCCGCATCGCAAAAGGAAAGGCCGTTGTAAATTTATTTGAATTAAATGGTCAAAAGATACAAGCTATCATAGCTACTACCGATTTTGATAAGAGTAAATCCTTATGCTTTTTCACAAGCAATGGTATAGTAAAAAGAACAAATTTAAGTGAATATAAAAATATTAGAAACATAGGGGTGAGGGCTATAAATTTAGATGAAAATGACCAGATTGTAACAGCTTTGATTGTCCAAAGGGATGAAAATGAGCCTATTATCGATGAAAACGAACCTATAGAAGTAGATGAAAATAGCCAAAACGATGAAAATAATGAAATCATAGACGAGAATTTTAAAGGAAAAATGCTTTTTGCTATTACTAAAAAAGGCATGTGTATTAAATTCCCACTTGCAAAGGTGCGTGAGATAGGTCGCGTTAGTCGTGGGGTTAGGGCTATTAAATTTAAAGAAGAAAATGATTGTGTTATCGGGGCTACCCTTATAGAAAATGATGAACAAGAAATTTTAAGCGTTAGTGCAAAGGGTATAGGAAAAAGAACAATGGCTTCTGAATATAGACTTCAAAGTAGAGGTGGTAAGGGCGTTATATGCATGAAGCTAACTGATAAAACAAAGGATTTAGTAGGGGTTGTTATAGTAGATGAAAGTATGGATTTAATGGCTTTAACAAGTAGTGGAAAGATGATTCGTGTTGATATGCAAAGCATTAGAAAGGCTGGGCGAAATACGAGTGGAGTTATAGTTATTAAGGTCGAAAACGATGAGGTGGTTAGTATAGCAAAATGTCCTAAACAAGAAGAAGAAAATTTAGGCGATGATACTAATCAAGATTTAAATTTAGATTAGTTATAATGTTGGCACGCTTTTTGCTAAGTAAATTGTAATTACAATATTTTGAGGGTGTAATATGAAAAATTTATTTTTTGCGCTTGTTTTAGCGTTGGTTTTTGTTGGGTGTACGCCTATTTCGCAAAGAAATACTGCAAGTACTGGCACAGGTTCAACTTCAACTTCTACTCCAAGTTCTGATGTAATCGTTCAAAAGGTAGATAAGGATGATGTTAGAGATATCATTAGACAAGAAAAGATGTTAGCACCTGATGTAAGTGAAACAGAGCTTAGTTTTACTGCTGTTGGCGAAGGAATTGCTCCTTTAAACACAGTTTCATCAGCACAAGCATTAGCACTTGCAAAAAGGGCTGCGATAACTGATGGTTATAGACAACTTGCTAGTAAGCTTTATGGCGTTAAGGTAAATGGTAAGGATACAGTAAAGGATGCTATGCTTAGAAGTTCTACTATTACAGCACAAGTAAATGGTTTAATTAAAAATGCAAGTATTATTGATGAGAATTTTAATCAAGGGCTTTATCGCATTAATTTAGAATTAAAAATAGACGCCGATAAGTGGAAAGAATTGTTTGCTTATTAATCTTTCTTAGTGTTAAGCTTTGTTGCGAGGAATTTATCTTCTGGGCAGAGCTTACTAATAAAAATTTAATCCTTTTTCATCAAAAACAAAATTTATCCCTAGCTATGACAAATAGCGAAAATGCAGATAGTGAATTTGCTTGTGAGATTAAATTTAGTCAAAAAGATTATGATGAGTTACCTAAAAATGAACTTGGCTTAATAGATGATGATATGCCAAAGGCTAGAAAATTAAGCTTTTTAAATGAGCATAAAGACGAGCTTAGTGAGTGTTTTATAGGTGCTAAGATTAGCGTTAAAGATATAATCAATACAAATTTAATGCAAGCAAAAAATGAAACCTATGTGAAAATTTTACCTCTTCGTTTTATAGTTGATTTTGGTCAAAATAGTGCCTTAATTTACTATCTTAAAAAGAGTAAATAAAAATTAAGTGCAAATTTGCTATTATCTTGCAAAAATTTTAAGGTGAGCTTATGAATTTAGTTATCGTAGAAGATGATATAAATATGCGAAAATCTTTAGAAATTGCACTTAGTGAGTATGATGAATTTAATATTAAAAGCTATAAATCAGCCACTGAGGCCTTAAAAAAGCTAGACGATAGCACCGATTTAATTATAACAGATATTAATATGCCAGGCATTGATGGGCTTGAATTTGTAAAAACTTGCGATAATAAATATGATTTTATTATTATTACAGGCAATGCTACATTAAATAGGGCCATTGAGGCCGTAAGGCTTGGGGTTAAGGATTTTTTAACTAAGCCCTTTGATATTAATACCCTTGTTGAAGCGATTAAAAGGGCTAAGATTATACGCGAAAAAACAAGCGATAAAAAAATAGCTAAGAAAAAAGAAAAAAATAATAGTGATTTTTTTGCAAGCTCACCAAAACTTGAAGAAGTATTAAATTTAAGTAGTAAGGCTGCAAAAACTGATGCTTCTGTTATGTTTTTTGGTGAAAGTGGGGTTGGAAAGGAACTTTTTTCACAATTTATCCATAAAAATAGTAAAAGAGCGAATAAGCCTTTTGTGGCTATTAATATGGCAGCAATTCCTGCAAATTTGATTGAAAGTGAGCTTTTTGGCTTTGAAAAAGGAGCTTTTACAGATGCAAACGCCACAAAAATAGGGCTTTTTGAAATGGCAAACGAAGGGACTTTATTTTTAGATGAAATAGGAGAAATGCCTTATGAAATTCAAGCAAAATTACTTAGGGCTTTGCAAGAAAAAGAAATTACAAGGCTTGGTAGTACAAAAAACATTAAGATAAATGTAAGAATCATAAGTGCAACAAATGCAAATTTGGATGATAAAATTCAAAATGGAAATTTTAGAAGAGATTTATATTATAGGCTTAATACCTTGCCTATAAATATACCACCTCTAAGAGAAAGAAAGGAAGAAATTTTAGATATATCAAAAAGGGTGCTTGATGATACTTGTAAAGAATACGAATTTGAAAACAAAGAACTAAGTAAGGAAGCACAAAAAACCTTATTAGAATATGATTTTCCTGGCAATGTTAGGGAGTTAATCTCCATAATTCAAAGGGCTTGTATTTTAAGTGAGGGTAAGGAAATTACAAGCAAGGACTTATTTTTAGAGGCTAGAACGGTTAAAAAAAGTGTTAAAAATTTGGAAAAAGAATTACTTTTAGAGGCCTTAGAAAACACAAATTTTAATATAGAAGAAGCAGCTAAAATTTTAGGACTTGCAAAAGATATTTTTGAAGAAAAAATGAAAAAATATAATATAAAAGGATAAGATATGAAAAAACAAAGAATTGCGATAGTTGGGGCTACTGGTGCTGTTGGCGAGGAGCTTTTAAATGTTTTAGATGAACTTGATTTTCCTGTACAAAGCATTTTGCCACTTGCTAGTGCTAGAAGTGTGGGCGATGAAGTGGAATTTCAAGGTAAAATTTATAAGGTAAAAGAGCTTACTGAAAATGTTTTTAAGGAAAATCCTGTTGATATAGCCTTTTTTAGTGCAGGTGGAAGTATTTCAGAAAAATATGCTAAATTTGCTGTTGAATGTGGGGCTGTGGTGATTGATAATACAAGTCATTTTAGAATGGATGAAGACGTACCATTAGTAGTGCCTGAGTGCAATGAAGAAGATATTAAGCTTTATAAAAAAACAGGCATTATAGCAAATCCTAATTGTTCTACTATACAAATGGTCCATGTCTTAAAGCCACTAGATGAAGTCTTTGATTTACAAAGGGTTGATGTAAGCACTTATCAAGCAGCAAGTGGGGCTGGAAAAGAGGGTATGCAAGAATTAGTTGAGGCTATGCAAAGTTTTTTTGCCTTTAAATTAGATGAATTTGAGGCTAAGGTTTTTACTTATCCACTTGCTTTAAATTTGATACCTCATATTGATGTTTTTAATGAAGAAAATGGCTACACAAAAGAAGAGCTTAAAATGGTAAATGAAACTCAAAAAATTTTACATAAAAAGATTGAAGTTTCAGCAACCTGCGTTAGGGTACCTGTTTTAAGAAGTCATAGTGAGGCCATTACCATGAGTTTTACAAATGAGGTTAATGTTGAAAAAGCAAGGGAAATTTTAAGTAAGGCTAAAAGCGTAAAATTAATCGATGATATAAGAAACAAACAATATCCTATGCCACTTTATACAAGCAATACTAACGATACTTATGTAGGTAGAATCAGGGCTGATTTAAGTAGGAAAAATATTTTGCATCTTTGGTGCGTGGCTGATCAAATTCGTGTTGGGGCTGCTACAAATGCAGTTAGGATTGCACAAAAATGGCTAAAAATTCACAATGCATAAATTTAAAAAGTAAATTTATAATTTTTTGCTATAATCAAGGCTTGTTATTTAATGAGAAAAAGGAAAGTAAATGAAAAAAGTTATGTTTTTTGTTTTATGCTTGATTTTTTGTTTAAATTTTACTAAGGCAAGTGATTTTAACGAAACTATTAAGGATGTTGATATAAGTGGTTCTTTAAAATATGAGTATAACTCAGGCAGTGCTAAAAAGAAAGATGGTCATCAAGGTAGGGCTTTAATAAATGTTGGCGTTGAATAGGTTAATATTTATTTTATTTTTTTTAAGCTTAAATTTTGCCTTTGGTGTTAGCTTAAAATCTTTGTTTGATTATTCTTTTGATGCTGATAAGGTTTATGATACTCAAAGGGCTAAAGAGCTTTATTTTAAAAAAAGATGCAATACCTGCCATGGCGATATGGGTGAGAAAAAATTAACAGGGTCTAGAAGATTAAGAGATATGAACGCACAAGATATTAAATCTAGCCTTATTGATTACGCACTTGGAAACAATAGCCAAACAGCAGGTTCGGTGCAGATGGCAATTTATGCAAATAGCTTAACGCATGATGAAATGGATGAATTAATAGCTTATATTAAGGGTGAAAATTTTGTTATTGAATTACAAATACAAGATTTAATAGAACAAGAACCACCCAAAAAAACAAAACATGGTACTTTTATAAAATAAGGAAAAAATATGAAAAAAATATGTTTAATACTTGGAATTTTTGCCTTTATTAATCTACAGGCGAAAGAACATAAAATAGGCATTGTATTGCCTTTAACAGGAGCAGTTGCAGCCTATGGACAAGATATATTAAGTGGGGTTAGCCTTGCTAATAAATTAAGCTTTAAACTTGAAAATAACGATGAAGTAAAACTTGTGATAATAGACACAAAGGGCGATAAACTTGAAACTGCAAATGGGGTAAATCGCTTAATATCACAAGATAAGGTAATAGCTTTAATAGGAGAGGCTATTACACCAAATACCATTCAAGCCATTTCAATAGCTGATAATAAGCAAATTCCTATAATTGCACCAGTGGCCTCAGGGGACAAGCTTTTAGATAAAAGGACCTTTGCTAGTAGGGTTTGTTTTAATGATAGCTTTCAAGGTGATAAATTTGCTAGCTATGTTAGCAAGGAATTAAATTTAAAAAAAGTAGCTATAATAATCGACCAAAGCAATGTGTATTCTTTAGGACTTGCAAAGGCCTTTGAAGCTTCTTTTATAAAAAATGGTGGTCAAATTTCAAAAAAGATTAATATAAATTCAGGCGATAAAGATTTTAGGGCTATTATTTCTCAACTTAAAAATATAGATATTGATTTTGTTTATATGCCTATTTATCACCCAGAAGCCGCCCTTTTTGCAAGACAGGCTAGACAAATGAATTTTATAAAATTATTAAGTGCAGCTGATGGGGTTAATAATCAAGCCTTTATTGAACTTGGTGGAGAAGCTGTTAATGGCGTGATTTTTACGGATAGCTTTGATTATAACAATCTTAGTACAAAGCTTGGAAAAGATTTTTTAAATGAGTATGAAAAAACAAAGGGTTCAAGAGAATTACCAGCCTTTTCGGCAATGGGGGCTGATGCTTATTTTGTAATGGTAAATGCAATGAATGCTTGTATAAATGATTTAAGCTCAAAATGTATAAATGAAAAGATTAAAAGTACTAAAAATTATGAAAGCGTGGGTGGAATTTTAACTATAAATTTAGATGGAAATGCTGTAAGACCTGTGGTTATAAAAGAGATTGTAAATCAAAAACAACATTTTAAAAGTTCTATAAATCCATAAGGTTAATTTATGAAAAAAATATTAATATTTTTGTGTTTAAATCTTTTTTTGTATTCAAATGAGTATAAAATAGGCGTTGTTTTACCATTAACTGGTGCAAGTGCGGCCTATGGACAAAGTGCGCTTAATGGCATAAAATTAGCAAATAGTATGCAAGGTAGCTTAGATAATGGAGATAAGATTGTATTAAGTGTAGTAGATACAAAGGGCGATAAGCTTGAGTCTTATTCTTCTTCTTTACGTCTTGTTTCAAATGAAAAGGTGCTTGGTTTAATAGGAGAAATGCTTACAGCAAATACTTTGCAAGTTATGCGAGTAGCAGAAGAAAAAGAAATTCCATTAATTGCCCCTGCTGCTACAAGTGATAGAATTTTAGATAAAAAAAATTTTTCAAGCAGGGTTTGTTTTAATGATAGCTTTCAAGGTGAAAGTTTAGCAAAATATGTATTTGACAAGCTTAATTATAAAAAAGTTGCGATAATAATGGACCAAAGTGCCGATTATTCTTTAGGACTTGCAAAGGCCTTTGAAAATGAGTTTAAAAAAAGAGGTGGCGATATTTTAAATACCTTTAAGATAAATTCAGGCGATAAAGATTTTAAGACCTTAATAGCCCAGCTTAAAAATTTAAATATTGATTTTATTTATTTGCCACTTTATTATAACGAGGCTGCCCTTTTTGTAAGACAAGCTAGAAATTTAAAGCTAAATACCCCTATGGGTTCAGCTGATGGGGTTGCTGATAAGACTTTTATAAATTTAACTGGCGATACAAGCAAGGGTCATATTTTTACTGATAGCTTTGATTATAATAATCCTAGCACTGATTTAGCTAAGGAATTTATTAAAAATTATAAGGGTCAGGTGCCAAATTTTACTGCAATGGGGGCTGATGCTTATTTTGTAATGATAAGGGCTATGAATAATTGTTTATCAAATTTAAGCCCTAAGTGTATAAATGATGAAATTCATAAAACGAATTTTGAAGGCGTAACGGGCAAAATTAGCATTGATAAAAGTGGCAATGCAAAAAGAAGTGTTGTTATCAAAGAAATAAATAATCAAAGCCAAATTTATAAAGATACTATCAATCCTTAGAGTTTAGCATGGATTTTTCACTTTTTTTACAACAACTTATAAATGGTTTAAGTGTAGGTAGCATGTATGCCCTTATTGCTGTTGGTTATACTATGGTTTATGGGGTGCTAAGACTTATAAATTTTGCCCATGGTGATATTATGATGGTCGGGGCTTACATTTGTCTTATTTGCATGGCTAGTTTTGAGATTCCTTTTTTAGTTGCCCTGTGCTTAGCTATCGTTTTTGCAATGTGTATAGGAATTGCTACTGATAAGATTGCTTATAAGCCACTTAGAAAGGCCCCTAAAATTTCACTTTTAATAACAGCCATAGGCATTAGTTTTTTATTGCAAAGTCTTTTTAATATGATTTTTACTTCAACGCCTAGATTTTTTACTGCTCCTGAGTATTTTGAAAAAAATATTGAATTTATAGGGCTTAGTATTAGTTTTGGAAATTTATTAGTACCTATTTTAACCTTTTTTATAATGTTAATAGTACTTTTCATACTTTATAAAAGCAAATACGGCATAGCTATTAGGGCACTAGCCTTTGATGTTCAAACGGTTAATTTAATGGGTATTGATGCAAACCGAATTATAGCAATAGTCTTTGCAATAGGCTCAGCCCTTGCTTGTGTGGGTGGAATTTTTTATGCTGCCATTTATTATTCAGTAACACCTACAATGGGAACCCTTGTTGGCTTAAAGGCCTTTGCAGCAGCCGTGCTTGGTGGGATTGGCTCAGTTGTTGGGGCTGTTATAGGTGGGTTAATTATAGGACTTAGTGAAGTTATAGCAATAGCATTTTTTCCCGAACTTTCAGGCTTTAAAGATGCCTTTGCCTTTATATTTTTAGTTTTTATCTTACTTTTTAAACCTAGTGGAATTTTAGGGATTAATTTTGAAAGAAGTAGGTTTTAATGAATAAAATTTCACATTTAAGCTTTTTTATCCTAGCTATATTTTTTATAATTTTAAGCCCTTATATCTTTGAAGATTATGGTATAAGCATACTTAATCAAATAGCAATTTTTATAATCTTAGCAGTAAGTTATAATCTAATAAACGGCGTTACAGGACAATTTTCACTTGAACCAAATGGCTTTGTAGCAGTTGGGGCCTATGTTAGTGCCTTACTACTTTTAAGCGTTGATTCTAAAAACGAACAATTTGCTTATGAAGGCATTAATAGCTTAGTTTTAATGCTCCATACTCCCTATCTTATAATAGCCTTACTTGCTAGTGGAATTTGTGCTTGTTTGCTTTCTTTGATACTTTCTTTTGCTGTGTTTAGGGTAAGGGGCGATTATTTAGCCATTGTAACCCTTGGTTTTGGCATTATTATAAAATTATTGGCCCTTTCTTGTCCTACCTTTACGAACGGTTCAAGGGGCTTAGTTGATATCCCAAGACTTAGCAATATTTATGTTATAGGTGGCGTTGCTATTATCTCTGTTATTTTAATACTAAATTTAGTATATTCTAAATTTGGTAGGTCTATGAAGGCCATTAGAGATGATGAGGACGCTGCTAGTGCAATGGGTATTAATTGCTTTTGGATTAAAACTCTTGCCTTTGGCACCTCTGCTTTTTTAGAAGGAGTAGGGGGTGGATTAATGGCTTGTTTATTAGCTAGTGTTTCGCCTGAACAATTTGATTTTATCTTTACTTTTCAGCTTTTGATTATAATAGTGCTAGGTGGACTTGGTTCTACAAGTGGGGCTATTTTAGGTACTATTTTGGTAATAGGTGGCAGTGAGTGGTTGCGTTTTTTAGACGAGCCTATGAGTATATTTGGCTTAAATTTACCTGCAATGGTAGGCTTTAGAATGGTAGTTTTTTCACTTATTTTAATCTTAATTATGCTTTTTGCAAGAAAGGGCATAATGGGCGATAAAGAATTACTAGAACATTTAAAAAGCCTTAAAAATTTCATTAAAAAGAAAAAACAATGCTAGAATTAAGACATATATATAAAAGTTTTGGTGGTGTTATGGCAATTAGCGATACTTCTTTCACACTTAAAGAAGGCGAAATTTTTGCCCTAATAGGCCCAAATGGGGCAGGTAAAACCACGCTTTTTAATATAATTACAGGCAGTTACAAACCAAGTTCAGGCGAGGTACTTTTTAAAAATCAAAAAATAAACGGACTTAAAACGCATAAAATAGTAAGATTAGGTATAGCTAGAACCTTTCAAAACATACGTCTTTTTTCTAGTATGAATGTACTAGAAAATGTATTAATAGGCTTTAATTTTCAAATGAAATATAATATCTTAGAGGCCTTTTTACATTTTGGACGTTTTAAAAAAATAGAAAGTGAATTTAAAGATAAGGCTTTCTTGCTTTTAAAAGAACTTGGAATTTCACATTTAGCAAATAATATGGCTACAAGTTTAAGTTATGGTCAGCAAAGAAAGGTAGAACTTGCTAGGTCAATGGCTACAAATCCTAGTTTGCTTTTGCTTGATGAGCCTGCTGCTGGGATGAATGCTAAGGAAAGTGATGATTTAGCAGAACTTATTTTTAAGCTAAGAAAGGATTATAAAATTAGTATTTTGCTTATTGAACATGACATGAAATTTGTTAATAAATTATGTGAAAATGTCTTGGTGCTTGATTATGGTAAGAGTATTTTTAATGGAAAACTTAGCGAGGCCCTAACGCATAAAGAAGTAATTGCAGCTTATTTGGGTGATTTTGAAAGTTTAGGACAAAGCAATGTTGGTAGTTAAAAATTTACAAGTTTTTTATGGACTTATACAAGCAGTAAAGGGCATTAGCTTTGAGGTAAAAGAAGGGCAAATTATATCTTTAATCGGTTCAAATGGGGCTGGTAAAACCTCTACCTTAAACGCCTTAATAAACGCTGTTAAACGCAAAGGAGAGGTGATTTTTTTAGGCTATGAAACAAAGAGGCATTTAACGCATAGCTTGGTAAAAAAAGGGATATCCTTAGTACCTGAGGGTCGTAGGGTATTTATAAATTTAAGCGTAGAAGAAAATTTAAAAATAGGGGCTTTTAATAATGATGAAAATTACGAACACTTAAAAAAACAAATGTATAAGCTTTTTCCAAGGCTTGAAAATAAAAAAAATGTTTTGGCTGGAAATTTAAGTGGAGGAGAAGCACAAATGCTTGCAATTTCAAGGGCTTTAATGAGTGAACCAAAATTATTAATGCTTGATGAGCCTTCCCTTGGACTTGCACCAAAGATTGTAGGAGAGCTTTTTGAAACGATTGTACGTTTAAAAAATGAAGGTATCACTATACTTTTAGTTGAACAAAATGCTTATAGTGCCCTTAAAATTAGTGATTATGCTTATGTTTTAGAAAATGGACAAATAGTACTTCAAAACGAGGCTAAGCATTTAATTAACGATGATGAAGTGCGTAAAAAATATTTAGGATTGTAAAATGAAAGTTTTTATAAAAAATGTGGGAAATATTAAAATTTCTATTATGTTGTTTTTGCTTTTTGCAATATTTAGTGCCCTTGCTACATTTATTGAAAGTGCGTACAAAACGCAAACTGCTTGGGCTATGATTTATGGGACTTGGTGGTTTGGCTTAATACAGCTTTTACTTGGTATAAACTTAGCCTGTGCAATTTTTTCTTATAAGATGATAAATAGAAAAAAAATTCCACTTTTACTTTTTCATATCTCTTTTTTATTTATCTTGTTTGGAGCTGCTATGACAAGGTATTTAGGCTTTGAGGGTATGGTTCATATTAGAGAAGGAGATACAAATTCAGCCATTGAAAGTTCTAAGTCCTTTGTAAGACTTTCTACCATTAAGGATGGCGATATAATTAGCGTTACAAATAGCGATTATATTTCTTTACTACCCTTTGTAAATAGCTTTAACTTAAATTTAGATTTAGAAAAGGGCAAGGCAAAATTAGTTTATGAAAATTTATTACTTGATGCTAATTCAGTTTTTAAAGAAAATGAAAAATCTCCACCCTTGCTTGTCTTAACGCTTTCTAGTGAAGATAGCAAGGGAGTTGATTTGTATTTTAGGCAAGGGGAGATAAAAACAATTGATGGTATAAATTTTGCTTTTTTAAATGATGAGGTAGAAAAACCATTTGTAAAGATTGATGAAAATTTAAAGCTTAGTTCAAGCAATGCCTTATCTTTTTTGCAAATGAGTAGTGGAGATAGTGCGTCAATTAATCCTTTTGATATGGTTGATAGTAAAGAAAGAAGACTTTATACTATAAATAATATAAATTTCGTTGTCAAATTTGCCTCCTTGCATGGACAAGAAAGTTTAATTGGTAAAAATAGACCTCAGGATGAAAGTTGGTGGCTATGGTTTAAAAGTGCTTGGCTTGAAGTATTTAGAACCATGCTAGTATCTAGTTTTGGAGAACCTAGCAATTGGAAAGCCTTTTTTCTTACACCTTTTAAAGAATTTGCTATGAGCACAGATTATCATTCCCTTGAATTAAGTGGCCAAAATGCCTTAAAACTTAGATTAAGCTATGATGGAGAAGAAAGAGAACTTTATATATTTGAACACTCAAATCCTTTAAGAATAGAACTTGGTGGACAAAGATTTTTTGTATCTTGGCGTAGCGAGTATTATGATTTGCCTTTTGAACTTTATTTAAAAGATTTTATAATGGATAGATATCCAGGTTCAATGTCGCCATCTTCTTATGCAAGCGAGGTTGAGGTAAGAAATGATAAAGAAAATTTTGATTATAGGATTTTTATGAATAATGTTTTAGATTATGATGGATATAGATTTTATCAAAGTTCTTATGACCAAGATGAAATGGGTACTTATCTTTCAGTTAACAAAGATCCTGGCAAAATTCCTACCTATATAGGTTATTTTTTACTTAGCCTTGGTATGTTTTTAAATTTGCTTAACCCACATTCAAGATTTAGAACTCTTGCAAGGCTTATAAATAAAGATGCCTTAAAAACGGCAAGTATTGCTATATTTATTTTATTTATCTTTAATACAAAAAGCCTTGCAAATAGTGATTTTATTTTAAATGTAGATGAAAAACACGCTAAAAATTTAGCCTCTTTGGTTATGCAAAAGGCAACTGATGGTAGGATGGCCCCCCTTGATACGCTTTCAAAAGAAATTTTAGGAAAAATTTATAAAAAATCAACATACAAGGGAAAAAGTGCAAATGCAATAGTCCTTTCTATGCTAACAAATGTAGATGAGTGGCAAAAAGAAGACATTATCATTATGCCTAAAAATAAGGCTGTAAGGGATGAGATTGCTAGAATTTTAAATATAGAAAGTAAGCCTTATATATCTTATTTAGACTTTTTAAGCGAAGATAGACAAGAATATAAATTACAAAAATATGTAGAAAATGCAAATCGTAAAAACCCAAACGCAAGAGGTATTTTTGATAAAGAATTGCTTTATTTAGATGAAAGGGCAAATATTATGTACTTGGTATTTAGTGGAGAATTATTTCACTTTATACCTATTGCAAATAGCCAGGATAATGCTTGGCTAACGCCTTTTTCTGCAATATCGCATTTAAAAGGAGAAGAAAGAGAATTTGTACTTTCCTTGATACAAAATTATTTTGGTGCTGTTACTGAGGCCTTTGCAAATAATGACTGGAAAAAAGCAGATAGAGGTTTGAATTTGCTTAAAGAATATCAAGAAAAGGTTGGTGCTGCTATAATCCCTAGTAAAACAAGACTTCAAACTGAAATTTTTGTAAATCATGCAGAAATTTTTGTAAAGCTTACCCCACTTTATTTAGTGGCTGGTTTTTTACTTTTATGTATAGTTTTAGCTAAGATGATTAAGCCAAATTTAAAGATAAATTTAATCTTTAAACTAGTTTATTATTTTAATATTTTTGCCTTTTTAGTTCATAGCATAGGTCTTATTTTAAGGGCATATTTAGCAGACCATGCCCCTTGGAGTAATTCTTATGAAAGTATGGTTTATATAGCTTGGGCACTATCGCTTTCAGGTATTTTCTTTTCAAAGAAAAGCCCTATTGCCCTATCATTAACCTCAATTCTAGCAGGTATTACATTGCTTGTAGCACATTTAAATGAGATAAATCCTCAAATTACAAATCTTCAACCTGTATTAAATTCATACTGGCTAAGCATACATGTATCTGTAATCACTGCAAGTTATGGATTTTTAGGGCTTTGTGCCTTACTTGGAATTTTTGTTTTAATACTAATGTGCTTTTTAAGAAAGGATGACAAATTTAACGCAAATATTTTAAGAAATATCACAGAAGCCACTAGGATTAATGAAATGGCTATGATTTTAGGGCTTTGTTTGTTAACCATAGGAAATTTTTTAGGGGCTATTTGGGCAAATGAAAGCTGGGGCAGGTATTGGAGCTGGGATTCAAAGGAAACTTGGGCCTTAATTAGTATACTTGTTTATGCAGCTATTTTGCATATTAGAATGATTCCTTCATGGGCTACTCAATTTAATTTTGCTATAACTTCAATGTTTGCTTATTGGGTTATTATAATGACTTATTTTGGTGTAAATTATTTTTTAACAGGTATGCATTCTTACGCAGGAGGAGAGGCAGCTCAAATCCCTGATTATGTATATTGGGGCTTTTTCTTAATGGTGTGTTTAGGAATTTTTTCTTATACAAAAAGAACTTATGTAGGTAGGCTTTAAGTGTCAAAACTAGTAATGGTTGGCTTATTTAGCGTTTTAGCACTTTTTTTAGTGTTAAGTTTTATTACCTATTTTGCATTAAGTGATGGCAAAAAAAGGCCTAAAAAAGCTAAAAAGTCTAAAAAATCAAAGAAAAAAAAAGAACAAGCCCCACCAGCTAAGAAATTTAAAAGCGAATTAAATCAAATGATAGAAGAAGCAGCTAATAGAAATAATTCAGATTCTGAGTTAAAACAACTTGCAAAGCTTTTTTTGCAAAAGCACAAGCTTGGTTCTAAAACTAGTAAAACCTTGGATGATGAAACCAAAAATAAGCTTGAATTTATATCAGCCCTTGCTTCAAATACAAGGGCTAGTGCTGGTACTATTAGTTTTTTAAATCAAGAATTAAAAAGAAGTTCAAATTCATACAGAAAAGAAATTGATGCTTACGAACAAATGGGACTTGCCAAACGCAAAATAAAAGAAAATGCGTGATTTTGTTTTTATAAACAAACTTTAAGTCTAAAACTAATAAACACTATCACGTAAATCACAGGCATTCGCACATTATTTTTTAATCAATATTTGCTAAATAATCAAAAAAACTTTCTTTTACTTCAAAGCTTTTTCCAAGTTGGGTTTTATTGATTAAGGAATTTGTGCCGTATAAATGTGAATTTGGTTCTAGGATTAGAATTTTTGAAGCTAGGATTTTTGCATTTTGTGGGTAGTGGGTATTAAAAATAATAGTCTTTTTTTTATCTTTTAAACGTTCTAAATTCTCTAAGATTAAAAGCTGATTTTTAAAATCCAAATTTGATTCAGGTTCGTCAAGTATTATAAGCAATGGATTAGATATTAACGCCCTTGCAAAGATTACCATTTGCAATTCCCCTCCACTTAGATTATCGCAAGTTCTGTCTTTTAAATGATAAATTCCTATCAAATTTAGCATATCCTTAGCCCTTTGGATATGTTCTTTTTTAGGCATTAAGCTAATATCTACATTTAAGCCGAGTAAGACCATGTCAAGCACATTTAAGCCAATGTTGTTATTTTTAGCCTGTGGAATGTAAGAAATTAACGAAAAAAGTTCTTTTTTGCTATATTCTTTAAGGTTTTTATCTTTTAACTTAATATTCCCATGTTTCACAGGCAAAAGCCCCATTAAGCAGTTTAAAAGCGTGGTTTTACCAACCCCATTTCGCCCTAAGATAGCTAAAATTTCACCACTTTTAAGTTCAAAATTTATATCTTTAAAAAGTTCTTTTTTATCCCTGCTAAAGCTTATGTTATCAGCTTTAAACACGTTCATATTTTAAGTCCTTTGTATTTGTAAAGTATGGCTATGAAAAATGGGGCACCAACTATAGCACTAAGTACAGAAAGTGGTAATTCTTGATTGATTAAGGTTCTAGCTAGGGTATCGATTAATAGCATGAAAATGCTACCTATTACTATGCTATAAGCAATGACTTTTGCTGTATTAAAACCAGCTATCATTCTTGCAATGTGAGGTATTACAAGACCTATCCAGCCGATAATTCCACACATTGAAACTATACAAGCAATTATTAAGGTAACGCAAAATATGATAAATAATCTCACATAAATCACATTAAAGCCAAGCGTTTTAGCCTCGTTATCATCAAGCATTAAGATATTATGTTTCCAGCGAAACAAATATATTATAAGGCCAAAAATTATAATAAAGGCACAACAAAATAAAATTTGATGAGTGTTACTAACTTGCAAAGAACCTAAAAGCCAGTAAGTAATAGTGGGCAAGGTATCTTGTGGGTCAGCTATGTATTTTAAAAGCGAGATAAAGCTTTGAAAAAGTGCAGCTATGATAATACCTCCTAGTATAATCATAATTTTATTGCTAAAATCCCTAGCTATAATAATCGTAAGCCCTAAGCTTAAAAGTCCACAAAGAAAAGAAGTAAGCGTTAAAAAATATATATTAAGGCCTAAAATTAGGGACAAAACTGCTCCAAAACTTGCCCCACTTGAAACGCCTAAAATATCAGGACTTGCCAAAGGGTTTCTAAAAATAGCTTGCAAACTTGCCCCACTTATGCCAAGCCCAGCACCTACAATGATAGCTAAGATAACCCTAGGCAGTCTTACATTTAGGATAATAAAATTTTTATCATTCATATTTTGATAAAGTAAAATTTCATAAATTTCAGCATAACTTATATCATAACGACCTATGCCAAGTGTTAAAAATCCAAGTATTAAGATGATTAAAAGGGAAAGCAATATTTTCATTATTTTGAAATTCCAGCCTCTCTTTTTGGATTCATAATTAAGTTTAAATCGTTCTCGCTTAAATTAATATCGTAAAATTCCTTAAAATGCTTTTTAAACTCAGCCTTTATATCATAATTAAAAAGTTCTGGGTGATTGTTGTTTGCTAGAAATTTTAATATTAAGCTTAAATCAAGGCTTGGGGCGGTTGGGCGATACGAACCAAGTGGCAATTTAAAAACTTTTTTGTTTTTAACAGCTTTTAAATTTTGTAAATTTTTATCTTGCATAATATCTTCAACTTGCAAGGGGGTAAAATTTGTTATATAAATAATGTCTGGATTTAGGGAGTAGAATTCTTCTAAATTTAAATAACTATTATTAAAGCCATTAAATTTAAATGCATTAGTAGCACCTGTTTTTTTAAATAAATAGTCTACAAAACCGGTACTTGTCATTATTTTATTACCATCATATCCTCTTAATGCAACAGCTTTTATAGGTTTGATATTGTATAATTTTAAGTTTATTTCTTTTTCTACTTCATCAATATTAGATAAAAGTTTATCGCTTATTTGTTTAATATCAAAATACTTATTGAGCGATTCTAGCCAATGTTTCAGAGCTGATCTTGAATTATAATTATCTACATTTATAGTTAATTTTAATACTTCTTTGCCACTTTTACTCAAAAACTCACAAATCTTTAAATCATTTATATGACAAATATATAAATCAGCATTTAAGGCTAAAAGTTCTTCTAAACTAGGATTATTAGAACTTTTGATATTTTTTAATTGAGGATAAAATTTTACAAGCAGTGAGTTATTAATAAAATTTGATGAAGCCTTTGGTATTAAAACCATATTAGCATCTTTTGTAATAAAGGCCAATAAAGAAGGTACTGGCCATAAATCAACTATAACTACTTGTTTGGCAAAAATAAAATTTACAAAAATAAATAAAGAAAATATTAATTTTTTCATAAAAGTCCTTAATAATTATAAGAATATTTTACAAAGAAATTTGTACCAGGTTCTAATAAAGGATTTGTCCTTGCAAAATCATAACTAATATCTTCAATATTTACAGGATTGCGTCCTTTTCTATCAAAGATATTTTCAACCCCAAAAGTAAGTTCCATATCTTTCATATTAGTACTAAACGCACCCAAATTTAAACCAGCGTAAATATCACTCATAGCATAACTACCACTTTTTCTTTCTTGGCTTTCATCTATTCTAGTTTTGCCCTTAACCATTCTTTCTTGTACTTTTAAATAACCAAAATTTTTATAATCATATTGAAGTGAAATCCTGCCATAAAGTGGGGCTATATGATCAAGTGGTTTATTTTCAGTACGATTTTGTCCATAGGTGTGAGTTGCATTATAAGCTAAGATAAAATCATAAAATTTATGATTTCCTTCAAGTTCTACGCCTTGAATGTAAGTTTTTCCTATGTTTTCGTAATAATAATTGCTAGAACTAGCTGAACTAGTAGTTTTTAACATATCTTTATAATTTGTCCTATACGCGTTTATGGTAAAAAAGTTTTGTTCATCATGAATTCTAAATCCTAGTTCATAAGTTTGAGAAGTTTCGCTTTTTAAATTAGGATTAGGCCATTTTTCATTTCCATTTGTATCTCTACTTGCCGATGAATAATTAGAAGCACCTGGTGCTTTAAAATTATGACTAATATTACCAGTTATAGAAAATATATTACTTAAAAACCAAACAGCACCAAGACTTCCTGTTAATGCACCTTCATCAAGCGTACCTAAATTTTTAAGTTTTTCTTTTACTTCATCGCTATAACTTGATTCTGTATCAGCACTTCTTTTGCCTATTGTGGTGAATACATGGTCATATCTAATGGCACCTTGAAGTATTAAATTATCAAGCATAGAATAATCATCTGTTATAAAGGCTGATATAGTGTTTTGCCAAGATTTTCTACCATCAGTTTGTGCAATATTTGTATTTAAATTTACTTGTTTTCCTTGAGTTGGGGATAATGCATTTAATGTTTCAACGCCATATCTTAAAGTATGAGCATTTAGTATAGAAGTAAAGGCTAGGCGTCCACCTATATAGTTATTGTTATATACTTTATTATTTACATAATTTCCCGTTCCTGCGTTATAAGTATATAAATCAGTCGTATAATATCTCCAATAAACATACCAATCAAGCTTTTCAGCAAAGCTTAGATTTTCAGCCTCTACTCCAAATTTTAAATAAGTCTCATAAATAGGATCTCTTTTTCTAATGAAACCAAAATCGCTTCCAGCCCCAGCAAATTGACCACCTCCATCGTTATCTACTGCCCTTGAATATCGACCTTGCGTGTAATATCTTATATCATCATAACTATATCCTACATTCCAATCAAAGCCGTAGTTTTTAGAATTTGAATTTTTAATTTCACCTTCTGGACTTCGGTAGTCTTCTGTATATCGTCCATTTAAGCCAAATAAAACATCAAAACCATCACCACCTCCAATTGCTTCAAAGCGAGAAGCCAAGCCGCTATTTACGCTAGAATACTCCAAAGCCCTTAATCTAAAATCCATATCAAATTCTTTATTAATATCACCTCTATAACGCCTTGAAATAAAATTTATAACTCCGTTCATAGCATCAGAACCATAAAGGGCTGAGGCAGGTCCTCTAATAATTTCAACTGCATCAAGTGAATTTGAATCAAAAATATTTAAAGCCAAAGTATTTCTACCAAGTACAGGTACCCCATCTAATGTAATCAAAGCCCTTGAAACCTGTGTACTCATACCTCTAATAGAAACTTGTCCATTTGTACTGCCTGAACGAACAAACATAATACCGGGTGCTTGTTCTAATATACCTTGAATTCCATTTGTAGTACTATTTCTTAAAATTGACTCAGAATTTATCACACTTATACTCCTACTTTGTTCAATTAAGGGAGTATCAAAGGTATTAAGATAATCAGCACTATCTTTAATAATGATTGAATCTAGTTGATATTCGCTTGTTTTGTTATTTTCATTTGCAAAAGCATTTGAAAAAAGTCCTAAATAACAAGCTAGGCTTAAAAAAATTTTATTTTTCATTATTTCTCCTTGCTATTTATATCAAATTCAAGCCATTTCATAAATTTGTCAAAAAAGACTTCGGTTATAGGCATAAAGCCTTGTCCTAGGTGAAAATCAGGGTCTAGTGCACTTAGATAAAGTGAGCCTTTAAAGGTCTTTTCATCCTTACAAAGTATGGACCTGCCAAGTTCATCAACAAGCAGTTTTTCTACTTCACCACCATGCTTAAAAGTACCATGATAATGCCATTTGCACTCCTTAACCTCTAAAAAATTCCACAAAGTAGAGTTTTCATTAGCCTTATACATAGGTAAATCTGCATTTTGACTTATCCACCACCAAAAATTTACCTGTCCTGTTTCATAGGTTATATGATTAAAAAGTCCACTTATTAAGTCAGGAAACATTAAAACATTGCCATCATTTTTTAGATAATTTAAAATTTTCTCAAAATTTTCTCTCATAAATTTTGGATACATACGAGAGGCAAAAACTACTAAGTCAAATTCGCTTAAATCCTTATCTTTAAGATTGGCTAGATAAATTTTTTCATCATAAAAATTACTGTATTTTGCATCTTTATTTATGAAGAAATTTTGGTGAAAAGAACTACCTCCTGTGATTATTGCTTTTTTCATTTTTCTAGCCTTTCTTTTAAGATATTTTCTATATAGATTAAGACATTTAATCCAAGGCGTCTAGCCGTGCTTAAATCAAAAAGCCCATAAGCTAATAAATCAGCCCCTGCTGTGTTTATTAAAACGCCCTTTGAGCTTGTTCTATCAACATAAGCTACGCAATATCCTTCATCATCTTGCATAAAAATTTCAGCCTCATCACTTGGATTTTTATAACCTCTATTAAAAAAGCCCTTTACTCCACGTCTATAATTTATATCATACTCTCTCAAACCATTACAAATAGGGTGTTTATTTAGCTTAACCTCTCTTAATCTAATAGGTGTTTTACTAGCTATATACTTACTATCATAAGGACAAAAATCACTCACTGAGGCCGTGAAATTTAAAATAATTCCACCTCTATCTAAGTACTCTTTAAATTTATCCTTATATGAACTTAGCCAAATTTGGTCTATATTCATAGGAAAAAGAATGGCTGCGTGATTTTCTTGCCAAAAAATTTCATTTAAGTCCTCATAAATATCAACCTTTTTTAAGGTCCCTTTATAAAGTTCTTCTTCGCAAAGATGCTTTGCCTCGCAACACAAAGAATCACCCCAACAATCCAAATAAGCTATTTTTCCAGCTTTTTTGATAAGCTCAAAATCATATTTTGTATAGTCTATATAAGACATGGTTCTCCTTTTAAAAAAATCTTTGTATTATATTGATAATTATTTTAAAAATTTATAAAAAAAAAAAAAACGAAAGAAAAATTCTAAAATAGTCTATATATAAGTATTTAAACTTGAAAATAAGTTTCAAAAAAATATAAATTTTTTTGAAAAATATAAGTTTTTATTGATTAAAATTATCAATTAATTTGAGATGAAAAAAATAACTAGAATAAAGTAAAGATAAAAATTAAATATAATTTTTATCTTTTAAAATGGTATATAGTCTAATGGTAGATATAAAAAAGGTTAAAATGGCAGGTCCAAGTATAATGCCCCAAAAACCAAAGCTTGAAATTCCAGCTATCATTGCTAAAAATATTAAAAATTCATTGATTTTAGCAGGGGTTTTTACTAATTTTTGATTAATCCATTTTATTATAAGTGGCTTAATGATAGTATCTGCAAGAAAAGAAATAACTATTATACAATAGCCAAAAATCCAAAAGGCCGTTGCTTGATTGCCAAGGGTAAACTCATAAATGCTAATAGGTATATACATTAAAGCCCCACCTATTGCTGGTATTAAAGAACTTATTGAAAAAACTAAGCCCATTAAAATGGCATCATAGCCAAAAATTCCTGTAATTATAGAAAATAAAAAGCCCTCAAAAATAGCTACAATCACCATAGAATAAAGCACAACAGCCATTACATTACTAACCTCGCTTAAAACGTCTTCTAATTCTTTTTTATTGATAGGCACGACTGATTTTATATAAATAACAAGTTCAGTCCCGTATAAATTTGCAAAAAAGTAAAAAATACAAATTAAAACCATATCTACTAAGAATTTAGCCCCACTTTTTGTAAAATTTGAGAGATAGTTTAATGATTGTTTTGCTAGTTGATTTAAATCAAGTTCTATCAAAAATTTTTTTATTTTTGGTTCTAAAAATTGAAGCGGCTCAGGTAGTTTAAATTCATAACTTCTAATATATTCTAAGGTTTGACTAACCACATTTATATCGAAATTTCTAAGTATTTTTGCAAGTTCAACCATGGCATAAATAAAGGGTGCAAAAAAGACTATTATTATACAAATAGTCGTTAAAATAGTAGCTAGTAATTTTTTTCCCTTTACAAAAAATAAAATTTTAGCATGTAAATTTGAGGTAGCAACCGCCATTAGGCTCGAAATGATAATTACTAGCAAGAAATCTTTGAAAAGATATAATAATAATAATAAAACTATTAAAATAAAACAAAATAAAAAAACTTTACCATTTTTCAAACTTACTCCTCGTCAAACAAAGTTCGCTCGTAATTTAATTTTAAAGCCTTGTAGCTTTTAACACTAGCAATTCTGCCCTTTGCAGTTCTTTCTATATAGCCATTTGCAAGTAAATAGGGCTCAATCACGTCCTCAATGGTATTTTCATCCTCGCTTAAGGCCGCTGCTAAGCTACCAAGCCCTATAGGACGGCCCCTAGAAGTTGTTAAAAGTTCTAAATATTTTAAATCCATACTATCAAAGCCAAGTTCATTTACTCCAAGTGAATTTAAGGCCTCTACGGTCCTTTGTTGAGTGATTGTTTCTTCATCGTTTACATCTGCAAAATCTCTAACCCTTCTTAATAAACGAAGTGCTATTCTAGGCGTTGAGCGGCTCCTTTTTGCTATCTCCATGGCTGCGTTTTTATCACAAGTTTTATTTAATTTTACAGCTGCTTTTTGTATAATCGTTGCTAGTTCTTCATCTTTATAAAATTCAAGCCTAAATTGCATTCCAAATCTATCTCGCAAAGGATTACTAAGCTTTCCTGCCCTTGTGGTTGCACCTATTAGGGTAAATTTTGGCAGGTCTATTTTAATGGTTTGCGCAGCTGGCCCACTACCTATGATAATATCCAAGCGAAAGTCCTCCATTGCCGGATAAAGTACTTCTTCAATCGCAGGGCTAAGGCGATGAATTTCATCTATAAATAAAATATCACCTTCACTTAAATTTGTAAGAATAGCAGCTAAATCCCCACTCTTTTCTATCATCGGAGCTGCCGTTGTTTTGATATTTGCAGTCATTTCATAAGAGATAATATTTGCAAGTGTTGTTTTTCCAAGTCCAGCAGGACCACTAAATAAAATATGGTCTAAATTTTCCTCTCTTTTTTTTGCAGCACTTATAAAAACATTTAAATTTTTTTTGATATTTTCTTGTCCTATGTAATCATCAAAGGAGGTAGGACGTAAAGAATTTTCGTATTTTTCATCAAAGGAAAATTTTTCTATTTCTACGATTTTATCCATTTTTTACACTTGTTTTTAAAATTCAAATAAGATTTTAACTAATTTTTGTTAAAATTTGGCAAAAATTACGATGAGTGCTTATGGGAATTTTACGCAGTTTAGAAATGGAACACGATATTGATGATGTGGATAAATTTTTGCAGTACTTTAGGACCATGTGTGATAGCTTTGAACCCTTAATTATCAAGCTTACAAGCGATAGTGAAAAATATAAAGAAGCAATAAATGAGATAGAAAGACTAGCCCATAATACAGCTTGGGCGGCAAGAAGGCTTGATTTAGGAGAAATTACTGATTTTTGTGTATTTTGTGAAGAAATGATGCAAGAAGCCAGTCGTTTTAATGGTCCTGCAAGTGATGAATTTGCTGATTGGTTGCTTTTAATGAGTGACCAGTTTGAAAAATATTGCCGTTCTTATGAAAATGATGCTTCTGTTTTAGCTCTTTTTAATCCTTTAATTGTTAATGTTCCAAATATCATTTCTAAATAAACTTTTCTTAATGGGGACGACCTGGCTTCGACAGGAATAGTTTTGCAATGATGGCATGTCGCTTTGGGCAAAGCGTAAAAAGCCTACTTAAATTTAAACGCAAACAACGCGAAATTTGCTCCTGCCTACGCTAGAGTTGCGTAGTCGTGGTTGAGCCTTGCTTTTTGATGATACTATCTAGTTAAAAAAGCGAGTCATTTTTTGATAGTGTAGCTTGATTTTTGACGAATTTTAAGCCAAATTTAGTCTTAGCTAGTTTGTGAAATTTTAAAGGTGAGTTTAAACTAGTGAAATTTTCATCTTTGATAAGCATGTAGAGATTGTTGTGGGATTATTTTTGGACAGGGGTTCAATTCCCCTCGTCTCCACCATTAAGCTATTTCTAAGTTTTATCAATATCTTTCAATTACCATTTTAGCACACTTTGACACTCTTAGATATCCAAATATATTTATAATAAATTAAATATTATGATATAATTTTACTATTTATTTTACTACCTGTATGAAATTAAAAAAGGACATTTTAAAAGCGTAGGCAATCTAAAAAACTTTAAATAAGTCTTTTTATTTATCAAGCAAATAAAAATTTTAATAACTTATAAACTATAAAAGAAATAAAAAATTCTCCATTCATCCACACAAATGCTATAATAAAAATTTCTAAATAAGATAAAAAGATGTTTTGTTTATACTTGCAGCCATTGTTAAAGAGCTTTTTTCTCCATTATAAACAAAGAATAAAAATGGAATATATAAAAACAAAAACCATAAACCAAACAATATTTTTTATTATTGATAAAAAATAAAGCAATTATCATTAAAATAATATTTAATATATGTTGCATTCAAAATTTCCTTGATTGCTATATGTGCCTACTTCTTCTGGTAAGCTTATTTCTATGCCAAGGGTTGAATAAAATTTATTTGCTTTCAGTTTTGTTTCTAGGGTGTAGGGCATTTAAATCCCTAATTATTGCTTTTGAATTTTGCTTGAAAATTCATTAACTATTCTTAGAAGTTCGTTTAAATTTTCCTTTGCCTTGTCGTCCTTTTTACATAGTGTTTTTAAGTGTAAAAATTTGTTTTTATCCATAAGAACAGTATTTAAATCCGTAAAAATTTGAAGTAAATTTTTAGCCTTTTCATCATTCATTATATACATACTCCTTTTCTATGTTTTTATCTAAGATATATTTTTTAATGCCTTGATAGCTTAAATTTTTTAATTTATCATCATCCACAAAGCTACTTGATTTTTGGTCATTTTGATAAAGTTCGTATAATCTTAAGCCATTTTCTGCCATTTTTAATTTAGTTAAAACTATATTATTTTTACCCTTATCATCCTTTATAATCTTAGTTTGAAAGTATAATAAACTAGCATCTTTCATCATATTTAAGGTGCGAATTAGCACATCGTTAAATAACTTTTTTTCTTCTACCCTATCTTCTGCATGGGTTACTAAAATAGCGATTTTTTGATAATCTAAAAGAGTATTGTGTAGTTTTGTCATAGGAATTTCTTCTATATTAAAGGGGTGATTTTTAATGGAATTTTTTAATATTAATACACTTAAAAATATTAATAGCTTATTTCGCCCCATCATTTTTGAAAATTCCTAAAAGCTAGTTTTGTATTTGTAAATCGTATAAAATCAATTATTTTATAAGTGGCAAAGAAAAAATTTAGCATAGCATTATTTATGATTTTTTTATGTATTTTAAAAAACACTGAATTTGAATTTTGTATGCCTGTATGTAATACAATAAAAATTGCTTTCAAATGCCTTATTATCCAACTTTCCTTTATATTTTGTTTGAAAATTCTTTAAAATATTTATAATATTGTATCTATTTTTTTATTTTATTAAAATTAAGCAAGAAAATTTTTTTAAAAGCTTAAGGCTTAAAATTAAATTTAAGCCTTAAGTAAATTATTTAACTCCGTCAACTACTTCTTTTATCATGGCACTTAAAGATTTAATCCCATTTCCACCTACTAAGTACCAATACTCAGGGTCTAAAAAGACTATTTTACCTTCATTTGCAGCCTTTGTTTTTTTAATCAAGGCATTATTTAAAAACTCGTCATTAACCTTATCCTTGCCAACTATAACATTCCTATCTACAATAAAGATAAAATCTGGATTTGTTTCTAAAATATACTCATAATTTATGCTTTTTCCATGAGTCCCTACCTTTATGCTATCATCAACCGGGTTAATGCCTAAAATATCATGTATTAGACCAAAGCGAGAAGAAGGTCCAAAGGCTGAAATTTTATTTGCATTTGTCATTATGATAAGGGCTTTTTTATCCTTTGATAATTCTTCTTTAGCCTTGCTTATCTCACCTTCAATTAGAGCAATTTTCTCATTAGCCTCTGCTTCTTTTCCATAAAGTTTAGCAAGGGCTAAAGTATTTGTTTTGAAAGAATTTAAAAAGCTTGCATTATCATACCCTATACCCATAAAGGCAGTTGGGGCTATTTCTTTAAGCTTGTCATAATACTTTGCCTGTCTTCCTGAAATGATGATTAAATCAGGCTTTAAGGCATTAATGGCCTCTAAATCCACTTGTTGAACGCCACCAATGCTATTTTTATTTGAAAATTCCACTAAATATCTTGGCAAATTTTTAATAGGTACCCCTACGACATTGTCATTTAAATTTAAGGCAGAAAAGCTATCTAATATACCTAAATCAAGTACCACTACCTTTGTAGGGGCCTTTACAACTGAACTTGTACCAAGGCTGTGATGAATGATAAAATTATCCCCATCTTCTTCCACGTTAATAGGGGTTATCTCAAAACTAGCCTTTGCATCAACTGGCTTAGATTGTTCTGCAGTGCTTGAATTTACTTCAACACTTGTATTATTTCCAGTACTATTTGACTCAGTACTTACTTTTTTATTATCAGTGCAAGCACTGAAAGCAACGACAATCGCACAAAGTGCGACAACTAAATTTTTTTTCATTATTTCTCCTTTATTAAAAATATATGCAAACTCGTTTTTTTTCAAATTCACAAACCTTAATTTGCATATCATAAATTTGTGCTAGCATTTCCGTGTTTATAAGCTTGTCTGTGCTATCACAGGCGATTAACTTGCCATTTTTTAGGGCAGCTATCTCATCAGCATAAGTAGCAGCAAAATTTATATCATGCAAGACAACAGCTATTGATTTGTTAAAATCATGCACTAAATTTTGCATTAACTGCATAATTTGAACACAATGTTTCATATCAAGGCTATTTAATGGCTCATCAAAAAAGATAAAATCAGTATCTTGTGCTATAATCATCGCTATAAAGGTCCTTTGTCTTTGACCTCCACTGAGTGTGTCTAAGAATCTATTTTTAAGTTCATAAATTCCCATATAATTTAGGGCAGTGTTAATCTTTTCTTTGTCAATCTTATTTAATTTTCCTTGAGAATAAGGAAAACGTCCAAAGGCTACTAATTCATCGACCCTTAAACGCATATTTATATTATTTTGTTGTTTTAATATAGAAATTTTTTGGGCTAAAATATCGCTTTTATAAGAATTTATAGGTTTATCATTTACATAAATTTCACCACTATCAGCCTTAATAAGACGACTAGCAATAGCTAAAATGGTGCTTTTCCCAGCCCCATTTGCCCCTATTAA
Source organism: Campylobacter sp. LR291e (assembly GCF_008633915.1). Classification (GTDB taxonomy): domain Bacteria; phylum Campylobacterota; class Campylobacteria; order Campylobacterales; family Campylobacteraceae; genus Campylobacter_D. The sequence goes on from NZ_VJNV01000023.1 coordinate 104,542, forward strand.
AGCAGTAATCTTACCCTTTTTAAAGCTTAAATTTATATTTTCTAAAACAGCTTTTTCGTTATAAAATTTATTAATATTTTCGAGCCTTATCATCTTTTATTATCCTTAAATACTAAATAAATAAAATAAATTCCACCTAGAAAATTTATAATCACACTCACAGTTGTGTTATAGCCAAAAACCTTTGATACGAAAAAAATCGCCCCAACTAGTGCAATCATACTTACAAATACACAAGCAAAAAGTAAAATTTCATGTTTGCAGGTTTTAAAAAGTTCATAAGTTATATTTGCTACTATAAGTCCTAAAAAAGTTATAGGACCTACTAGGGCAGTTGCAATCGAGGTTAAAACAGCAACTATTATCATTAATTTTTTAACTACATTTTGATAATCAATGCCTAAATTTATAGCTAAATCCTTGCCTAAAATCAAAGGATTTAAAATTTTAAGATACTTAAATATTATTAAAAAACAAGCAATAGTAGCAATGCTAGCCAGTAATAAAACATCCAAGGCGATATTATCAAAACTTGCAAACATTCTACCTTGTACAATCATAAATTCATCAGGGTCAATTAATACTTCAAAAAAAGAACTCAATGTACTAAATAAGGTCCCAAAGATTAAGCCTAAAAGCATGATTAAATATATACTTCTTTCGTTTCTAAATAAAATTTTATATAGAAGTAGGGCAAAAAATATCATACAAACTAAGCTTAATAAAAAATTTACATTTTCCTTATAAACACTTAAATTAATAGCCCCAAGGGTAAAAACTAAAAAAGATTGCAAAAGCAAATATAAAGAATCAAGCCCTATAATGCTTGGGGTTAGAATTTTATTATTGCTTATGGTTTGAAAAATAATGGTTGAAACGCCTATGCAAGATGCTACTATTATAACGGCACAAACTTGCATTGAGCGATTTTTAATGGCATATTCGCTAAATTCCCCTGTAAAGCTAAATATATAAGCAACAATTATAACAAGGGCAATAAGCATTAAAATAAGCATTCTTTTAAGCATAGTTTTGTTTCCTAAATAAAAGCAAGATAAAAACAAAACTTCCAACAACTCCTGCTGTTATGCTTATAGGCATTTCAAAAGGATATATTATAAGTCTTGAAAAAATATCACAAATTAGTAAAAACAAAGCCCCACTAAGTGCTATGTATATGAGATTTTTTCTAAGATTATCTCCTCTATAAATTGCTATAATATTTGGAATTATAAGCCCTAAAAAGGGGATAACCCCAACGCTTACAACTATGATTGAAGTGATTATTGAAACTATTAAAAGCCCTATTAATAAGACTAAATTATAAGAAACACCCAAATTTAAGGCAATATCTTCGCCCATTCCAACAATGGTAATTTTATTTGCAAAGAAAAAGGCTAGTAAAAATAGGGGCAAGCTAATATAAATTAACTCATAATTTCCTTGCATTATATTTGTAAAGCTACCTTGTAACCAAGCACCTATGCTTTGAATATAATTTAAACTATAAGCAAAAAATGTACTTATCGCACTAACTATACCTCCAAACATAATGCCTATTAATGGTACAAAGATGATATCTTTAAGCTTGATATATTTTAGCATTTGAATAAAAATAAAACTTCCAATCATAGCAAACAAAGAAGCTATTATACCTTGAATTATAAAGGAATTTGACCCAAAAAAAACTAGGGCTATTAATATACCAAATCTCGCACAATCCATAGTTCCAGCTGTGGTTGGAGATACGAATTTATTTTGCGTTAATTGTTGCATTATAAGCCCACAAATTCCAAGGCTCATTCCCGTTAATATAATGGCAATTAAGCGAGGTATCCTAGTGATTAATAAAATTTCTATATTTTCATAATCTAAAAAATTGCTTAAATTTATGTTTTTAACGCCTACAAAGATGCTTATAAAAGAAAAGATAATAAGTAAGCTAAGCAAAATTTTTAACGAAAAAATATGTCTTAAAAACACAAATATCCTTATAATATAATAATAATTATCAAAGTTGGCTATTGTATCTAAAATTCTTTAATAAGTTATAAAAAATTGATAAGTATTTTTAAAAATAAAAATTTAACCTAGACTTTGTTATAATTTGTAAAAATTCTAAGGATAGTATATGAAAATACGTGTTTATTACGAGGATACTGATGCAGGTGGGGTTGTTTATCATAGTAATTATTTAAAATTTTGTGAAAGAGCAAGGAGTGAAATTTTTTTTCAAAAAAATGCTGATATTTTTGATAAAGATAGGGGACATTTTTTGTTAAAAAGAACTACTTGTGATTTTATAAAATCTGCTAAGCTTGGCGATATTTTAGAGATTAAAACGCAAATTTTAGAACTTAAAAATGCCTCTGTTATCTTAGAACAAGATATTTTTAAAGACGATATCAAAATCTTTTCTGCAAACTTTGTTTTAGCTTATATAAAAGATTCTAAGCCTTGTAAAATGGATGAAAATATTAAAAAATATTTTAAAGAATTATCTACTTAGTCTCTTCAAAATTCCCATTTAAACCACGCATTAAGCGAATATTATAAATAACTTGTGAATTATTTATACTTTCTTCAAATAAGGATTTATTATCGCTTAAAAAATTTGTGTAAAAATAATCAACCCCTATGCTAGTAGCATAAGACACCCAGTTATAATTTATATTTTGATTGAAAATTTCATTTAAATAAGCTAGATTATCATCTGTGTTATTTATGGAATTTGCTATGTAAAAATTGCGTCTGTCATTTAGCTGAGTAAGGCTAAAAAGGGCAGGGTTATAATTTATTTGAGTTGATAAAAGTACGGCTGGATAAATTTTATATACACGCAGTTGAGAACTAATAAGGGCAGTTTTGATTAAGGAGGTATTAAAAAAAATCGTAGTCCCATTTAAAGACTCTTGCGAACGAAGTAAAGATGCAAAATTCATTTTATCACTATTAACATTATAAGTAGACGTATCAGGATTTAGTTGCTTAACTTCGCTTGTTAGGCTATTTAGCAAGGATGAGTTTTCACTAAATATAGCTATCTTTGAATTTCCTTTATTTAAAAGGGTTTTAATTTGTGCTTCGTAATCAATGCCACCAAAAAAGATATTTTCACTTTTTACATTTGTCGTGCTTTTATGCGTTGTAGGTATGAAAATTTTCATATTATCTTGGTAATTTTCAAGTACGCTAACTCCTTTTTGAGTAAGGCCTGCTACTATATATTGATAATTTTGAGCCTTTATTTGTTGTAAGGCCTCTTTTATATTAACACTATCTTCTGTGCCTATTAAAAAAACTTTAAGCTTAATATCTGCCCTTTGTCTTAATAAATAAGCTACACTTGCGTTTATTATGGTGTTAGAATAACTTTTTATAGTTTTTTCAGGGATAATAATGGCAAGTTTTATTGAGGCTGATTTTTGAATATTTTTTTCAAAATCTGTTATGGAATTTAAAAGTTTTGCATAGATATTTACTAAAAGCTGGTCAGTATTTGAGCTAAATTCACTTAAAAAGCTAAGATAAAGTCTTGATTCTAGGTATTCAAGTAGGCAATTTTTGTTACAAACATGAGTGCTTAAATTTGGATATATATTTTCACTTGGTTCTATTTTTGATAATTTTTGACTCTTTGCATAAAGTAATATCGAACTTAGCATTAAAATAAGTATAATTTTTTTCATATAAAACCCTTAATCTTTAATAAATCTTTTTTAAATTCATCTTGATAACTTGGATTTTTTTCTAAAAAATCCATATCAAAACTTGCCATTATAAGACTATTTTTATAAGATAAAATTTCACCTCTTAAAGAGTTAAAATCATCAAATCCCAAAGCCTTAAAAGGATAATAACCTAAGCAAAGTATAAATTTTGGCTTAATTAAATTTATCTCATTTAAGCTAAATGGCAAACAAGATTGTAGCGAAAAATCGTCAACTTTCAAAGAAGAAAAACATTTAATTAGATAAGAAAAATAAAAATTTTCTTCGTTCAGTCCTAAGTTTTCATAGATTAAAGTTTTTAATCTCTCACCTTGCTTTGAATTAAGCAAAATTCCACTCTCATTTTCACTTTTTTGCCCAAAACTTGTTAAAACAAAAAGTCTTGCATTTTTTTGAGTTTTTTGCATTAAAATATGTTTTCTTTGCTTTGAAAATTGACATAAAGAACAAGTACTAGCTGTTTTTCTTAGATTATCAAAGCTTAAATTATATATGTTTTCATCTTTTATCTCATCTAAAAAATCATAACCCATGGCTTTAAGATAATGTAAGCTTCGAATCATTAATGAACTTTCAAGTTTAATTAAACTTTGTAAATTTAACAAAATAAAGGTTAAGAATTGCTTGAAATTTTAAAGCAATTTATAAGTAAGGCTTAGATAAAATACGAACTTTATTTTATATTTTTAAGGAAATTCTTATGAAAAGGACTTATCAACCACATAATACTCCTAAAAAACGCACTCATGGTTTTAGGGTTCGTATGAAAAGTAAAAATGGACGTAAGATTATCAACGCAAGACGTTCTAAGGGTAGAAAAAGACTTGCTGTGTGAGAACTTTTTTTAAATTTGATAGCAATGAAGAATTTACACAAGTTTACAAAACAGGCAAAAAATGGCACTGCAATGGTTTTATTATTTTTTATTTAAAAAGTGAAGAAAAAAAAATGGCAGTTGTAGCAGGTAAAAAGGTGGGTAAGGCAGTTATTAGAAATCGCGTTAAACGCGTTTTAAGGGCTTTATTTTTTAACGCACAAAATAGTTTAAAAAGTGGTAAGTATATTTTTATAGCCAAAGAAGAAATGAAAACTGCACATTTTTTGCGTTTAGAAAAAGATTTAAAATGGGGTTTTAAAAAATTAGAATGTTTAAGATAATTTGTTTAAAGATATTGCGTTTTTATCAGTATTTTATAAGCCCATTAAAGCCTAATTGTTGTAGATATTATCCAAGTTGTTCAAATTTTGCCTTTTTGCAATTTCAAAAAAATAATATTTTCTTAGCCTTTTTTGCAACCTTTATTAGAATTATAAAGTGCAATCCTTTTTTTAAAGGTGGTTTTGATTATCCAAAAATTTCAACTTCTTTTCAAACTATAAGTATATTTAAGCCTTCTTTTTTAGCAAAAAAACCCTTGCGTTTTTTATATATTCCTTATAAAAAAGAAGCGTATTATTTAATTAAAATTTTATAAAGGAACAATGGTGAATCCTATTAATAATAAAAATAATGCTACTCAACAAAAACGAATTTTTTTAGCTGTTATTATCTCTTTTGTATTTTTTATGGTTTATGATTATTTTTTCTTACCAAAAAAGCCTATAAACAGCGAACAAAACACAACTCAAATTAGCACAAATGAAAGTACAATTTCAAATACAGCCCCAGAAGTTAAACAAGAAAACACTTCTTTACCAACGACAAATGCTCCCATTTCACAAAGTCAAAATTTAGTTAAAATTTCTAGCGATTTCTTTGAAGCAGATATTGATATTTATGGACGCATTAGTACTTTTTATTTAAAGGATAAAAAGCATCAAAAAGAAGATGGAAGTAGGGCAAATTTAGTAACAAATGATAAATTGCCACTGCCTTTAGAACTTCGTTTTAATGATACAAATATCAATCAAGAAGCCTTTAATACCCCTTATATTAGCGATGAAAGTGAGCTTATAATAGAAAATGAACATAAAATTTTACATTTAACTCAAAATTTAAGTGATCTAAAAGTAGAAAAAATCATTACCTTTTATCCCAGGGGAAATTATGAGATTGAGATTAAGCTTAGCAAGGATACACCTTATTTTATAAGCCCGGGTTTTAGACCTAGTATAGCAATTGATGGCTACACCGTGCATGGGGCTTTAGTCGTTGATAAGGATGAAAAGATTACTACCTTTGAAGATGAGGATGTGGATGAAAATGAACAAGTAAATAATATTATCATTGCTTCTGCCTTTGATAGATACTATGCTTCTGTGTTTTATAATTTTGACGAACCTTTAAATATAGTTATTAGCCACGATGAAAAAGAAAATCCTATAATTTACGCACAAGCACAAAATAGTTTTAAAGCAGGTGGTTACATAGGTTCAAAAGAACATGCTGTTTTAATGAATATTGATAAAAGGCTTAAAGATGTTATTGAATATGGCTGGTTTACCTTTATAGCTAGGCCTATGTTTGATTTTTTAAATTTCTTACATAAATACATTAATAACTGGGGCTGGGCCATTGTAGTAATGACCTTAATAGTTAGAATTGTGCTATTTCCTCTAACCTATAAATCTATGATGTCTATGAATAAATTAAAAGACTTAGCCCCAAAAATGAAAGAATTAAAAGAACGTTACAAGGGCGATCCACAAAAAATGAATATGCACATGATGGAACTTTATAAAAAACATGGAGCAAATCCTATGAGTGGGTGTTTGCCTATATTTTTACAAATTCCTATATTTTTTGCCATTTATAGAGTTTTGTTAAATGCCACAGAGTTAAAAGACGCCCCTTGGGCGTTTTGGATACATGATTTATCATTAATGGACCCTTATTTTATCTTGCCTATTTTAATGGGTGTGACAATGTTTGTACAACAACTCATTACACCTATGAGTATACAAGACCCTACACAAGCTAAGATTATGAAATTTTTACCTGTAATTTTTACCTTTTTCTTTTTATGGTTTCCAGCAGGACTTACACTTTATTGGTGTGTTAATAACCTTTGTTCTTTACTTCAACAATTTGTTATTAATAAGCTTTTTGCAAGAGAACATCATAAAAGAAAAGAAAGCGAGTAGATTATGAAAATTGAAGCCTCAAATTTAGAAAGCGCCTTAACACAGGCGGCCAAAGAATTACAATGTTCTATTATTGACCTAGAATATGAAATTTTACAATATTCTAAGGGTGGTTTTTTAGGTTTTGGAAAAAAAAATGCTATCATAGAAGTACGTTCCAAAAAAAAGGCATTTAAAAAGGAATTTGAGAAAAAGCCTTATAAAAATTATGAAAAAGATAAAAGATATGAAAAAAATTTTGAAACAAGAAGTGAAAGCAAATTTGAAAGACAAAATTTAACAAATGAAGAAGAAGTAAAACAAGAAGAAGTTGTAATTAGAAAAGAAATTCTAAGAAGTTCTTATAATGTAGAAAGCGATAGGATTTTTGATAGCTTTCATAAGGAAAGTAAAAAAGATATAGATGAAATTTTAAGCGAAATTCGCACAGGGATTGTTTCTTTGCTTGAAAGTATGGAATTTAACATACACTTAGAAGAATTAAGAATGTTTGATGAAAACTGCGTTTTGATTAGACTTGATGGAGAAGATGCAGCCTTAATGATAGGTAAGGAAGCTCATAGATATAAAGCTATGTCTTATCTTTTACATAGTTGGATAAATTCAAAATATGATTTATTAATTAGACTTGAAATAGCACAATTTTTAGAAAATCAAATAAGAGGCATGCAGTTTTATCTACAATCTGTAATTGAAAAGGTACAACTTAGTGGCAGAGGTCAAACAAAGCCCCTTGATGGAGTTTTGATAAAAATAGCCCTAGAACAATTAAGAGCTCAGTTTCCTAATAAATATGTAGGCATTAAGCAAAATGGTGAACAACGTTTTGTAGTTATTAACGATTTTTTTAAAAGAAATGAATGAGACTATAGCAGCCATTTCTACTTCCCATGGAATTTCATCAATTTCTATAGTAAGATTAAGTGGCGATAATGCCCTTTCAATTGCCCTTAAACTTACTCACAAAACAAATTTAAAAGAACGTTACGCTACCCTTTGTAAGCTTTATGATGAAAATAATGATTTTATAGACGAGGCCATTGTACTTTACTTTAAGGCACCCTTTAGTTTTAGTGGTGAAGATATAGTCGAGTTTCAAGTACATGGAGGAGTTAGTGTTAGCGAAGTGGTTTTAGAAAATCTCATAACTTTGGGGGCTAGACTAGCAAGGCCAGGAGAATTTAGCAAAAGGGCTTGTTTAAATGGCAAAATGTCTATTTTAAAGGCCTTAAATATACAGGATTTAATATTTGCAAAATCAAGTTTTGCAGCAAAAATTATAGCTAGAAATTTAGAAGGGAAATTAGGGCTTTTACTTGAAAAAATAAGGCAGGATTTAGTAAAAACTTTGGCCTTTGTTGAAACTAGCATTGATTATGCAGATGATGATTTACCTAAGGATTTGCTTAATCAAATTCAAGCAATGTGTAAGGAAAATGCTGATATTTTAAATGAAATTTATACTATTTCACAAAGTAAAAAGGGCCTGATTGATGGCTTTAAGGTTGCCATTGTAGGAAAGCCAAATGTTGGTAAAAGTTCTTTATTAAATGCCTTTTTAAGTTATGAAAGGGCCATTGTTTCACAAGTACCAGGTACTACAAGAGATAGAGTAGAAGAAAGCTTTTGCCTAGATGGCTTTTTACTTCGTATAATTGATACAGCAGGCATAAGAAATAGTGATGATTTGATTGAAAATAAGGGCATAGAACTTAGTAAAAAAAGCATTGATGAAGCTGATATAATCATAGCTTTATTTGATTATAATTCTTATTTAAGTAAAGAAGATGAGAATTTATACGAACTTTTAAAGGATAATTCAAAAAAAATTTTTTGGGTCTTAAATAAATGCGATTTAAAGCAAAATTTTAAAACCTTTAAGAACTTAGATTTTATAAAAATTAGCACAAAGCATGATATAAACGCACTTAAAAATGCCCTTGTTACATATTTAAAAAGCCTTGATAGTAATGGAGTGATTGTTCATTCTTTATATGTTATAAATGCTTTAAAAAGTGCAAGCGAGGCGATTTTAAGGGCAAAAAATTTAATAAATGAGGAAAATTTAGAACTCTTTGCTTTTGAATTAAACTTAGCTATACAAGAGATTGCAAAATTTACTAAGGATTTTAATAGTGATGAAATTTTAGATGAAATGTTTAGTAATTTTTGTTTAGGAAAATAAAGGATAAAAAATGGATAAAAAAACCATACAAGCTCATAAAATAAGTGATGAGGAGTATCAAGAAATTTTAAATATTCTTGGAAGAGAGCCAAATTTACTTGAACTTGGGGTTATTTCTGCAATGTGGAGCGAACATTGCTCTTATAAGTCTAGTAAAAAATATCTTAGTGGTTTTCCAACTAAGGCAAAATGGGTTATACAAGGGCCTGGAGAAAATGCAGGTGTTATTGATATAGGTCAAGGAATGGTTGCTGTTTTTAAGGTAGAAAGTCATAATCACCCAAGCTTTATAGAGCCTTTTGCAGGTGCAGCAACAGGGGTTGGAGGCATTTTAAGAGATGTTTTTACCATGGGTGCAAGGGTAGTAGCAGGTTTAAATTCGCTTAAATTTGGTGATATTTTTGATGAAAAGGTAGGAAAGCATCAAAAATACCTTGTAAAAGGTGTGGTTAATGGCATAGCACATTATGGAAATTGTATGGGTGTACCTACAATAGGAGGAGAAATAGCCTTTGATTCTTGTTTTAATGGTAATATCTTAGTAAATGCCTTTGCTTTGGGAATTTGTCCTATCAAGGATGTTTTTTATGCTAAGGCAGAAGGCATTGGAAATAGCGTTATTTATGTTGGAAGTAAAACAGGACGCGATGGGCTTGGTGGGGCAGTTATGGCAAGTGATAGCTTTAACGAGTCTAGTAAAACTTTAAGACCTACGGTTCAAATAGGTGACCCATTTAGTGAAAAGCTTTTAATGGAGGCGTGTTTAGAATTATTTAAAACCGATTATATAATAGGCATACAAGATATGGGTGCAGCAGGGCTTACTTCAAGTTCCTTTGAAATGGCTGGAAAAAGTGGGGCTGGAATGAAGCTTTATTTAGACAGGGTGCCTATGAGAGAAGCTAAAATGACTCCTTATGAATTAATGTTAAGTGAAAGTCAAGAAAGAATGCTAATTTGTGCTAAGCATGGCTATGAAAGAGAGATTATTGCTATCTTTGAAAAATATGGACTTGACGCAGTTATTATTGGAGAGGTTACAAATACTTCAAAGATGGAACTTTTCTGGCAAGATGAAAGGGTGGGTTTAATACCGATTGAGCCATTAAGTAAAAAATCACCCGTTTTAAATAGACCTCTTAGTAAGCCTTTGTATTTAAATGAGATAAAGGATTATAAATTTAGCTTAAAAATGAGTGCTAAGGACTTGTTATTAAAAATGCTAAGTAATGAAAACGTAAATGATAAAGGCTTTATTTACGAACAATTTGACTCAACCGTGCAAACTAACACTATAAAGGCTGATGGAGGTCTTGGGGCTAGTGTGATTCGCGTTAAAGAAAATAATGCAAGTATTGCAATGGCTATTGAGTGCAATTCTCGTTTAAATTATATAAATTCAAAAATAGGTGCAGCAAGGGCAGTTATGGATGCAGGTAGAAAGGTAGCTTGTACGGGGGCAAGACCTTTGGCAATAAGTGATTGTTTAAATTATGGAAATCCTCAAAATCCAGAAGTAATGTGGCAATTTGCAAAGGGTTGTGATGGTATTAAAATGGCTTGCAAGGCCTTAAAAACTCCTGTTGTAAGTGGTAATGTTTCACTTTATAATGAAAGCGATAAAATTAGTATTTTTCCAAGTCCAACTATAGTAAATGTAGGGGTTTTAAAGGATTGTAAAAAAAGCTTAAAGGCTAAATTTAGTCCAAATTCAAGCGTTTTTTTAATAGGTAAAACTAGGGGCGAATTTGGGGCAAGTTTAGCTATGAAAATTCAAGATAATAAAGTAGCTGGTAAACTTAAAAAGCCTAAATTTAAACAAGAACTTAGATTATGGAAATTTTTATATAAGGCAAATGAAAACAATCTTTTAACTTGTGCAAATAGCGTAGGAATTGGAGGCTTAGCTTTAAGCTTAGCTAAAATGTGTGCTATTTCAAATCTTAGCATTAATGCAAAATCAAATTTTAAAAATGAAATTTTGCTTTTTGATGAAAGTGCGAGTAGGGTTATTTGTGGGGTAAAAAATGAAAAGAAATTTAGACTTTTAGCTAAGAAATTTAAGTTAAAAATCACAAAATTAGGCACTACAAATAAAGCTAAAAGCTTTAAACTTGATAGCATAAATATTAGTTTTGATGAGCTTAAAAATGCTTATTTTAAGAGCTTTAAAGAACAAATTCAATGATTTTTATTATCTTACTTGTAGCTATTTTTGCCTTTTATTATTATTATAAAACCTGGGGAAAGGAAGATTTTTCTAGTACTATTAATAAATTTAGCCGTGGGGCTAAGGGCTTTGCTAGGGATTTTTCAAGGGGTGTAATGGAAGAAAGGATAGATGAGTTTAGAAGACGGGTTAATTATTATGTAATCGCCCTTTTAGCTAAGATTGCAAAAAGTGATGGCAGGGTTAGCGAAGAAGAAGCGGATATGATAGCCCAGCTTTTAAATGCAAATGCAAAAGATGAAAGAGAAAGGGAGTTTTTAAAAAGAGGTTTTAACGAACATAAAGAAAATTTAAGCGATGTCTATGAAGTGGCAAGGGAATTTATAAAAGAAGTACCCCTGCCAAAGGAAGAATTATTTAATATATTAAAAGTTCTTGTTTTTATGGCCTTAATAGATAGTGATTTTAGCCCTAAAAAACAAGAACTTTTAAATCAAATCGCAAGGGCCTTTTCTATATCGCAAAATGCCTTAAATGCCTTTATAAATGAACTTAGAAACTATAAGCCTTCAAATTCAAAACAAAGTATGGATATAAATACAGCTTACGGGATTTTAAATTTAGATAAAAATGCTAGTATTGAAGATGCAAAAAAGGCTTATAGAAGACTTGCTAAGCAGTATCATCCTGATGTGCTAAATGCAAATAAGGTAAGTGACGAACAATTAAAACAAGGTGTTTTGAAATTTCAGCAAATTAACGAAGCTTACGAACTTCTTAAAAAGAAATTGGAAAATAGATGAAAATTCTTTTGCTTATTGCTATGCGATTATTTATGGGCTTTGTTGAAATAATACTTGTTGTATATGCTTGTTATTTAGGGTATCATTTAGCACAAGATGCTTATTATTTTAAGGGTTTTGTAGGTAAAACTATACAATTTTTAGCCTTTGATAAGGGTAGTTGGATAGTTTCAATCTTAGTTTTTGCAATAACAGTTGGTGCATGTTTTTTTATAGGATATTTTATTATTGAATTTATAAAAATGCTTTTAACCCATGCTATTAATAATATTTGGCGTATTTTAGGTTATCTTGCAATATCATTTATATTTGCCCCTTATCATTTTACAAAGACCTTTATATATTATCCTATACATTGTAGCATAGTTATTTTTAAGTCCTTTTCTTGGCTTATTAGAATTTCACTTATTTTAGCTTGGTTCGTTTTTTTAGGAATTATCATTTTTGCCTTTTATCATTTTAATTTAATTCCTATAATTGTGGATTTTTGCCTTAATAATTATCAAAAAATAATTACTATGAAAAAACTTGATTATTCTTATATTTTCTCATTTTTCTCAATCTTTATAGCAGTTGATTTTATAAGCTTGGGATTTATGTATTTATTTCAAAAATTCCTTCTTTTAATCCATATGAAAGCCTATGAAAGATTAGAAAAAGAACATTTAAGAAAAAAACAAGCACAAGAAGAAAGACAAAAAGAGTATTATAAGGCTTATAAAGAAAGTTATCAAAATGAAGAAAAATACGAAGAAGAACAAGAAGAAGAAAAATTTCAAAGCAAAGAAAATGATAAGGAAGAATTTCTTATGTTATTGCAAATTTTTGGTTTAACAGAAAATACCTTTAATAGAACAAATTTGAAAAAAAGCTATAAAAGGTTGGTAAAATTATTTTACCCTGATTTAAAACCAGAACATGAAAAAGAAGAAGCTCATAAAAAATTTTATTCAATTTCAAGAATGTTATGAAAAATTACAAACACATTTAAAGGATTAAAAATGAAAAAAAAGGCATTAATTAGTGTAAGTGACAAAAAAGGAGTTGTTGAGTTTGCTACAAATTTAGCAAAACTTGGCTTTGATTTGTTATCTACAGGAGGAACATACAAGCTTTTAAAAGAGACTGGTTTAAAGGTGCTTGAAGTAAGTGAGTATACAAAGAGTGTTGAGTTATTTGAAGGCAGGGTTAAGACCTTGCATCCTAGAATTCATGGTGGAATTTTATACAAAAGAAATAATATAAGTCACACAGGTCAAGCTAAAAAATTTGATATAGAAAGCATAGATTTAGTATGCGTAAATTTATATCCTTTTAAAAAAACTACCATGCTTACAAATGATTTTAACGAGATAGTAGAAAATATAGATATAGGAGGTCCTGCTTTAATACGAAGTGCGGCTAAAAACTATAAAGATGTCTTGGTGGTGTGTGACATTTTAGATTATCAAAGGGTAATTAATGCTATTAATAATGGTTATAATGATGAAGAATTTAGGCGAGGTTTAATGATAAAAGCCTTTGAACATACTGCAAATTATGATTCTTATATTGCAAATTATATGAATGAAAGATTTAAAGAAGGCTTTGGAAATAAGAAATTTATAGTAGGTCAAAAGATATTAGATTGTAAATATGGAGAAAATCCTCATCAAAGTGGTGCTTTATATGAATTTGAAAATTTTATTTCTAGTAATTTTAAGGTATTAAAAGGCGATGCAAGTTTTAATAATATAACAGATATTAACGCAGCCCTAAATTTAGCTACTGCCTTTGGGAGCACACCTTGTGTTGCCATTGTTAAGCATGGTAATGCTTGTGGTTTTGCTATAAAAGAAAATTTGGTACAAAGCTATATACATGCCTTAAAATGCGATAGTATTAGTGCTTATGGTGGTGTAGTGGCTATAAACGGTTGTTTAGACGAGACTTTGGCAAATAAGATTAATGAAAGTTATGTTGAAGTAATAATAGCTGCAAATGTTAGTGATGATGCTTTAAGGGTTTTTGAAAATAAAAAACGTATAAAGATTTTTACCCAAAAAAGTAGGTTTTTATTAAAAGCAGTTGATAAGTATGATTTTAAGCATATAAATGGTGGTTTTGTGTATCAAAATAGCGATGAAATTTTAGAAAATGAATTTCAAAATGCAGTTTTAAAGAGTAAAAGGGTGGCAAGTAAGGATGAGTTAAGGGACCTGGAAATAGCCATGACAATCGCAGCTTTTACTAAGTCAAATAATGTAGTTTATGTAAAAGATAGTGCTTTAGTTGCTATAGGAATGGGAATGACAAGTAGGATTGATGCAGCAAAGGTTGCTATTTCAAAGGCTAAGGAAATGAAAATTGATTTAAAAGGTTGCGTTTTAGCTAGTGAAGCCTTTTTTCCATTTAGAGATAGTATAGATGAAGCCGCTAAGGTTGGCGTTAAGGCAGTGATTGAGCCAGGTGGTAGTATAAGGGATATAGAAGTAATTGACGCAGCGAACGAACATGACATGGCACTTTATTTTACAAAGGTTAGGCATTTTTTGCATTAAAATTAAGGGTTTTAAGCTCTTAATTTTGCAAGAAAATATCTCTACTAAACACCTTTTCTTCTATATCTAAAAGCTCATCGCACTTTCTATTTGCAAGTATCAACTCGCTTTTTTCTTTGAATTCATTTAAATCATTAATGATTTTTATACCCATAAAATCACTATCTTTAAGGAGTGGTTCGTATATTATTAACTTAGTTTTTTCTTTTAAAAGATTCATTATATCAATAATGGCTGATTGTCTAAAATTATCTGAGTTCATCTTCATTACAAGGCGATAAATTCCTATTACTTTTGGCTTTTTTTCTAGTATAAGTTTTACAATATAATGCTTTCTTATATCATTTGCCTGTACAATTGCTTTAATTAAAGAATTTGGAATATCTTCATAATTTTGCAAAAGTTGCTTTGTATCCTTTGGCAGGCAATACCCTCCATAACCAAAGCTAGGATTATTATAATGCATACCGATTCTATCATCTAAACAAATTCCTTTGATAATATCACTTGCGTTTAAATTCTTTGAAAGAGCAAAGGAATCTATCTCATTAAAATACGCCACACGCATTGCTAGATAGGTATTTGCAAAAAGTTTCACAGCTTCTGCCTCGTCACTTTTCATAAATAAAATTTGTATTTCTTTTTTATAAGCAGCATTTTTAAGTAAATTAGCAAAAATTTCGCCACTTTTTTTGCTTTTTTCATCACTATAACCTATTACAATCCTACTTGGATATAAATTATCATAAAGGGCTTTTCCTTCTCTTAAAAATTCAGGCGAAAAGCATAAAGTTAAGTCCTTAAATTTATCTTTTAAATTCTTTGTATAGCCTATGGGTATGGTACTTTTTATAATAATACTTGCATTTTTATTAAGTTTAATAATATCATTTATAACGCTTTCTATAGAACTTGTATCAAAAAATTTACTCTGTGTATTATAATCAGTTGGTGTTGCAATAATGATAAAATCGCTATTTTTATAGGCTTCTTCTTTATCTAGGGTAGCTTTGAAATTTAAGGCTTTAAGGCTTAAAAATTCTTTTATCTCTTTATCATCAATTGGGCTTTTTTTAGCATTTAAAAGACTTACTTTTTTCTCATCTATATCAAGGGCTATCACTTCATTTTGTTGGGCTAAAAGTAAGGCATTTGAAAGCCCTACATAACCAGTTCCTACAATTGTTATTTTCATATTTTTCTTTCAAATTTAATAAAGAAAAAATTATAACAAATTATTTTTAATTTTAAATATTTGGATAAAGTGCCTTTTTGAAATTTTTAGCAATCATATTTGCTCTTTGCAAGATAACATTGCTCATTTCATCATTGTAAATTGATTTTAAACTTTCTTCAAATAAACTTAACCAATTATCAAAAAGTTCTATCTTAAAAGGTGGCAAATCCATATGCTTTTTTAAGGGTTGACCATTATAATCACCTTCCCCAAGCAACATTCCAGTCCAGAAATTTCCTATTTTTTTCTTATGTTTTTTCCACTCTTCATTACTAACCCCAACTGCCTTATTAAAAATAGGTCCTAAATTTTCATCTATTCTTATTTTTTCGTAAAAAATTTCCATTAATTTAGCTATGCTTTCTTGATTTATGGTTTCGTATTTTGACATTTTTTATCCTTTAAAATTTACTAAGCGTTAATATATCAAAATTAAGATTTTAAAATATTAACAAGGGTTAAGGAATGCAAGAATATTTAGAATTTTTAAAAAATATAGGGCTTGTTAAAAAATATCCAAAAAAGGCTATTTTATTCTATGAAGGTGAAATAGCTTTGAATTTACTTATATTAATAAAGGGCAAGGTACGTGTTTATAAGTGTTTAAATGATAAAGAATTAAGTTTGCATTTTTTTACGCCTGCAAGTTTTATAGCTGAAATGGCTACCTTAAAAGAAATTCCTTATCCTGCAAATGCTGAATGCCTTGAAGAGAGTGAAATTTTAGAAGTAAATATAAATGATTTTAAAAGACTTTGTAAGGAAAATGAAAAATTTAATATGCTTTTACTTAGTTCTTTATTTGAAAAAATCCAAATTTTAGGCAAAAATTTAATGCAAAATTCTATGCCCTTGAGAGTAAAATTACTAAATTATCTTTTAGAAAATGAAAGAAATTTAGCTAAAATATCTCAAAAACAAATTGCAAGTTATTTAAATATAAGGGTTGAATCCTTATCAAGGGTGATTAAAGAACTTAAAATTCAAGGTTTAATCAACACAAAGCAGGGTAAAATTTTCTTGCTTGATAAAGAAGAGATTATTAAGGAGTGCATTTAGTATGGATTATAATTTTTTACTAACTTCAATAATGCCCTTTTTACATGCAGCCTTTTTAACTATAAAACTTAGTTTTTTTGGTATAGTTTTTTCTTTTATAATTGGCTTTTTTTGTATATTAATGACTTATTTTAAATTTAATTTTTTAGAAAAGATTTGTAAAATTTATATTGAATTTTCAAGGAATACCCCACTTTTAATACAGCTTTTCTTTTTGTATTATGCCTTGCCTAAATTTGATATACACTTAGAAAAACTGCCATTAATTGATTTAATATGCCTTAGCGTTGATGATAGTTTAAGACCTTCTTTTGCTTGTGCTGTTGTGGGGCTTAGCTTTTTGGGTGGTTCTTATATGGCTGAAAGTTTAAGGGCAGGTTTTGAAGCAGTGAGAAAACAGCAATTTGAAGCAGGTCTTTCACTTGGCTTTACACATTGGCAAAATTTGCGTTTTATAATTTTTCCTCAAGCCTTAAGTGTCGCAATGCCTAGCATTAGTGCAAATATTATTTTTTTAATTAAAGAAACCTCAGTAGTTAGCATTATAGCTTTGCCTGATTTAGTTACTTTGATGAAAAATTTAAATTCCTTGACCTATAAGACGGATGAGCTTTTATTTATGCTTTTTATGTCTTATTTAATTATAATCTTGCCACTTTCCTTAATCTTATCTTGGTATGAAAAAAGGCTAATAAATGGTTGATTTACTTAGTTTAAGCACCTTTTATAGACTTTGGCAAGGACTTTTTATAACCCTTGAAATTTCAGTTATAAGCTTGATTTTTACCTCTGTTTTTGGCTTAATTTTAGGCATTATAATGTGTCTTAAAAATCCATATACTTATGCTTTGTGTCGTTTTGGCTTAGAATTTGTTAGGGTAATGCCCTTGCTTGTATGGCTTTTTATAGTGTATTTTGGCTTTTCAAGGTGGTTAAATATCAATATAAACTCAGTAAATTCTACTATTATCGTATTTAGTATTTGGGGCAGTTTAGAAATGATGGATTTAGTTCGTTCTTCATTAAAAAGCATACCAAAACACCAATACGAAAGTGCGGTCTCATTAGGATTAAACACAAGGCAAACTTATTTTTTTATTATTATTCCACAAGCCTTTGCAAGATTAACCCCTGCAAGTATAAATTTATTAACTAGAATGATAAAAAGTACTACCTTTGCTTATTTAATAGGAGCAGTTGAACTTGTAAAAGTAGGGCAGCAAATTATAGAACTTCACAATAAAAACGACTTAGCACCCTTTATAATCTATGGTTTGATATTTTTCATATATTTTTTAGTGTGCTATCCCTTATCTTTATATTCAAAAAAATTAGAAAAAAAATGGAGTTAGAATGATTTTAAAGATAGAAAATTTACAAAAATTCTATGGAACTCACCAGGTTTTAAAAGATATAAATTTAGAAGTTAAGCAAAGCGAGGTTGTAGTGATTTTAGGACCAAGTGGCTGTGGTAAATCTACGCTTTTAAGGTGCATAAATGGGCTTGAAGAGATTAAGGATGGAAGTATTTATATAGAAAATGAAAAAATAACAAAGGATTTTAAAGAATGGACTAAAATTCGCCAAAAGGTAGGAATGGTTTTTCAATCTTATGAATTGTTTGAACATTTAAGTGTTAAAGAAAATATATGTTTAGGTCCTTTAAAGGTACAAAAAAGAAATAAAGATGAAATTTTACAAGAGGCTAAAATGTGGCTTGAAAAGGTTGGCTTAGCTCATAAAATAGATGCTTACCCAAGGCAGTTAAGTGGAGGGCAAAAACAAAGGATTGCCATAGTTAGAAGCCTTTGTATGAATCCAAAATTAATGCTTTTTGATGAAGTTACTGCTGCACTTGACCCTGAAATTGTTAGAGAGGTTTTAGAGGTGATTTTAAATTTAGCTAAAGAAGGTATGACCATGCTTATAGTAACGCATGAAATGGGCTTTGCTAAAGCAGTTGCTGATAAGATTGTTTTCATGGATGAAGGACAAATCGTAGAAACTAATACCCCAAAGGCATTTTTTGAAAATCCTCACTCAAAAAGAGCGAAGAAATTCTTAAATTTATTTGATTATCATACTTAAGTTATTTTAACAAGCCTTCAAAGTCCATTTTTATATCTTTAAATTCTATCTCTAAGTCACAAATTGCCTTATAATCATCATTTTTCATAAAATTAACTCTTATATCATCCTTACAAATTCTTTCTTTATAAAGTTCTACTTGCTTATTTGCATTTTCTAAGGGCTTTTTAGTGGCTAAAATTTGCCTTGTTATATCATCTGCTATATTTTTAACATAGTCTATATAAGCATCATCAAGCTTAATATCTTTTATCTTAGTTCCATTTTGATAAAAATTACTAAAGCTTTTGCCATTTTTTAAGCTAATTATATTATATCCATCACTTCTTCCTGCCATATTTACAGGCACAAAAATGTATTCTTCTTCTATTAAATTATTTTGTGAATAATCACTTATCAAATAGGCAAAATTTGGATACTGCTTAGAATAAACTATGCTAGAAAATAAGGTTGATTCTTCCATTCTATAAACTAGCATATTATCAAAATCTACAATCTTAGTTTCTACGATAATATCATCATCGCTAAGGCGAAAAATTTTACTCATATTTTCATTTGCAATCAAATAAAAAAGCTCATTTAATGGGTCGTACGCATAATGTTCGCTTACATTTTCATTTTCATAACTTTCTATAAATTCTCTAATTAAAATTCCACTTTGCTTATCTTTTATAAAAAGTCTCCCAAGCCCATTAGCAAAGCCATTTTTACAGCTACCATCCCAATAAGCATCAATATAACTTATATAATCCTTGCTTACTTCTTTATAGATAATCTTACAATCTTGCTTATGATTTTTAGGTTGCATTAAATGTTTTATATTTTCATCTTTTTTGTATTGTTCTTTTATGTGTTTGTAAACTTGTAACCTTTCTCTTTCAAATTGTAAAATTTCATTATTAAGATTTAGCTTTGCTTGAGTTATTTTGTTTGAACAAGCTACAAAAAATAATGCAAATACTAAGTAGCTTATTTTTTTCATTTATATCCCCTTGTATTTTACTTCCCTTGAACTTAGAATTTATTCTATTTTTTCTTAGCATTTTATAAAGTGTGTAAATTTGTCAAATTTTTTACATAAAAGTGTTTAAAAAAGTAAAGTTAAGTTAAATAAATTTTTCATGCTTATAAAATTTTGTCCTTGCTTTTGCAAAACTCACTTAAAAAGCATTCCTTGCAAAGTGGATTTTTAGCCTTGCAAATATATCTACCAAAAAGGACCATTGCTTGGTGTAAATAATTTAAATTATCCACAAAAATAGCACTTAAATCCTTTTCGGTTAATTCAGGGGTCTTTGCCTTGCTTAAATTTAAGCGATGTGCTACGCGAAAAACATGGGTATCAACGGCCATAAAATTTGCCCCGCACCATTCTATTAAAACAACATGGGCTGTTTTTTGCCCTACACCTGCTAAGGATTTTAAATCATCTTCATTAAGTGGAATTTCTCCCTTAAAATTTTGCTTAACAGCCTTAGCCATTTTTATTAAATTTTCTGCCTTATTGTTAAAAAAAGAACAACTTTGTATAAGGCTTTTTAAGTGCGTTATTTTGGCATTACAAAGGGTATTTATATCAGGGTAAGTTTTAAAAAGTGCAGGGGTGATTAAATTTACTCTTTTATCCGTACATTGTGCAGAAAGCATAACGCAAACTAAAAGCTCATATAAATTATTAAATTTAAGCTCAGTAGTAGGATTTTGATACTTTTGTAAAAAAAGTTCTTTAATTTTTAAATTTCTTTTCATTTTTTTATTTTAATTAATTAGCTTTAACCAAGTTTAGCTATAATTAAATAAATTTTTTCAAAAGGATAAAAAAATGATTAAAAAACTTTCTTTAGTTGTAGCAACCTTACTTATGGGCACTTCTTTAAATGCAGCTACAGTTGCCACAGTTAATGGTAAAAATATTAGCGATACAGAAGTTGCTAAAGAATTTGAATCGATTCTTAGAGGCCGTTCTTTTAGTTCTTTATCTCAAAACGAACAGAGAACTTTAGTGGTTCAATATGTATTAAGAGAATTGATTATTGAAGATGCTAAAAAGCAAAATTTAGAAAAGGATTCATTTTATATTCAAACACTTGAAAAGGCAAAAGAACAGGTATTAGTAAGTACTTATGAGAAAAAAATGTTTGATAAGATTAAAATCGACAATGCAAAAATAAAATCTTTTTATGATAGCAATAAAGATAAATTCGTGGAACCAGCAAGGGTTCAAGCAAGACATATTTTAGTTGAAAATGAAAAAGATGCAAAGGACATTATAAATGAGCTTAAAAATTTCAAGGGTGATGAGTTAAAAACTAAATTTAGCGAGGCTGCTAGGACTAAGTCAAAGGACCCAGGTTCAGCTACAAATGGTGGCGAACTTGGATGGTTTGACCAAAATACTATGGTTAAAAATTTCACAGACGTAGCCTTTTCTTTAAAAAATGGCGAGATGAGCAAGACCCCTGTAAAGACAAATTTTGGTTATCATATTATCCTTAAAGAAAACTCACAAGCTAAAAAACAAAGAACTTATGATGAGGTAAAGGATAGCATTGAAAACGCCTTAAAAGCTGAAGAACTTAGAAAGGTAATGAGTCAAAAGGGCGAGGAATTAGGTAAAGCTGCAAAAGTGGATATTAAATAATGGGCGTTTTAGATATAGTAAAAGCCGGTGTTGTTCAAGGAAATGATTTAAATAAAATTTATGAATACGCCAAGGCAGAAAATTTTGCAATACCTGCTGTAAATGTTGTAGGTACAAATTCTATAAATGCTGTTTTAGAAAGTGCTAAAAAGGTAAATTCCCCTGTCATTATACAATTTTCAAATGGTGGGGCAAAATTTTATGCTGGTAAAAATTGTCCAAATGCCGATGTTTTAGGTGCCATTAGTGGGGCAAAGCATGTTCATTTACTAGCTAGTGCTTATGAGGTACCTGTGATTTTGCACACTGACCATGCTGCTAGAAAATTACTTCCTTGGATAGATGGATTAATTAAGGCAAATGCTGAATTTAAGGCAAAAGAAGGTATGGCTTTATTTAGTTCTCATATGCTTGATTTAAGTGAGGAAAGTTTAGAAGAAAATTTAAGCACTTGTGAAGAGTACTTAAAGAAATTTGAAGAACTTGAAATTTCTTTGGAATTAGAACTGGGTTGTACTGGTGGAGAAGAAGATGGCGTGGATAATACAGGCATTGATAACGCTAAGCTTTATACGCAACCTCAGGACGTAGCCCTTGCTTATGAGAGATTAAGCAAAATTAGTAAAAATTTTACAATAGCTGCTAGTTTTGGTAATGTACATGGTGTTTATAAGCCTGGCAATGTTAGTTTGCAACCTAGCATTTTAAAGAATTCTCAAAGTTTTATTAAGGATAAATTTAAGTTAAATAGCGATAAGCCTATAAATTTTGTCTTCCATGGTGGTAGTGGTAGCGAGTTAAAAGACATTAAAGACGCTGTTAGCTATGGTGTTATAAAAATGAATATAGACACAGATACTCAGTGGGCTTTTTGGGATGGCATAAGAGGTTATGAGCTTGAAAATAGGGCCTATTTACAAGGACAAATTGGAAATCCAACAGGCGATGATAAGCCTAATAAAAAATACTATGACCCACGCGTTTGGTTAAGAAGTGGCGAAGAAAGTATGATTAAACGTTTAGAAATTGCCTTTGAAAATTTAAATTGCATTAATAGAAATTAAGCTTTTAATAGGGTTTAAAATGGATATAAAATCAGAAGAAATTTCAGAACTCATCTTACCTGAGAGTAGAGAGAAAAAGGGATATTTTGTTTATACTAAGATAGTTTTTTTACCAAGTTTGATTTTTTTATTTGTTTTGCTTGGTTATTTTAATTATATTCCCTTCCCTATACAAATTCATACCTTTGTTATGATAGCAATTATTTATGTAGTATCCTTAATCTTTGCTAGACATAACGCAGAATACGCTTATAATATTTTCGAACAACAAAAAGATGAGTTTAAACAAGCCCTAAAAAGCCATATTATGAAGCATTTTTTAACCGTGGGCAAGGATACAAAATCAAATGCAAATTTTGATGACTTTGCATATGAGTATATAAAGGTTGCAAGGAATGAGAAATTCGCAGCAATTGCTCCTAGTGTTTTTCCTATGCTTGGAATTTTAGGCACCTTTATAAGCATTGCTATTTCTTTACCAAATTTTACCTCAAGTGATACAATAGCCTTAGAACAAGAAATAGCACAGCTTTTAAGTGGGGTTGCAACTGCTTTTTATATCTCTATTTATGGAATTTTTTTAGCCCTTTGGTGGTTATTTTTTGAAAAATTTGGTACAAGTAAATTAATCACGCTTTTAAATAGACAAAAAAAATCAACAAGTGGCTTTTTTTGGACCAAAGAAGAATTAGACCAAAGGTATTTAAGCGAAAGCTTACAACATTTTGAAAAAATAGGATTAATTTTTAATCAAGTTAGCAACGAAAATTTCTTCGCTGATTTAGATAAAACCATAGAGAGAAAATTTGATTTATTTAAAGATATGCTTGATAAGGAAGAAAAGACCATTATATTAGGTGCTGAACACATTAAACAAACCATGGCTGAACTTGGTAAATCTCAAAGAGAACAAAGGGATTTAAATAAACTTTATGCTGATATGCTAAATGCTACCAGTGTTTTAAGCCACAATTTAAGAGAGATAAGTACAAGAATGAGCGAGCATTACAATCGCTTATTAGATATAAGCAATGAAAAAACTCAACACCTTGATAAAACGCTTTTAAATTTTGATCAAAGGGTTGAGAGATTTCAAAGAGGTTTTGAGCTTTATGAAAGACATATGCTTGAAAATCAAGAAAAAATCTTTAATGGCTTTAAGGATACCTTAATCGAGGGTATGCATCGTTTTAAAGAAGTTTATGAAGAAGAAAAAAATATAGATTCAAATATTCAAATGATGGATAATCTAAAACAAGAGATTAAGCTTATAGATAGCGAAGCAAGTGCCATGATTTCAAGGCTTGAAGAAGAAAAAGATGAAAAAGTTTTAGAACAAAAAATGAAAGAGGCTAAGGAAGTTAACAATTCTACTCCTGATAATAAAAATAGCGGTGAATAAATGAAAAAAAAAGAAGAAAGTGCTTTTTGGATAGCCTATGCTGATTTGATGGCAGGACTGCTTTTTGTATTTATTTTAATTATCGGGGCTGTGATTGTAAAATATGTCTTAGCTCAAAGTGATTTAAAAGAGATAAAGCAAAGCCTGGATGCCCAAGAAGAACACATTAGATTAAGTAGCGAAGAATTAAAAGTAAAAGAAAATCTCATAGAACAACTTGGAAAAGATTTAAGCAAAAGCAAAGAAGTAGTGGAATTTAACAAATTTGAAAAATTAGTAAAAGATTCAAATGTCTCATTTAATAGCGAAAAAAACGCGAGTTTAGATAGCAAAGACAGGCAAGTTTTGATACTTCTTGGACAGCTTGAAAGAAGAGATGAGATTATACAAGCTTGGCAAGATAAATTTGGCATTGCAAAGCAAAAGGTACAAAATTTAGGCTTACTTCGTACAAATCTTAGTAAAAATCTTAAATTAAAGCTTGATGATTTAGATAATAATATAAGTATAAATGATAAAACAGGGTCTATTGTGCTATCTGCTACGAATTTATTTGGAAAAGATTCTTATGTTTTAAAAGATGAAGTTAAGGTAAGGCTTAGAAATTTTTTAACTAAATATTTTGAAGTGATTTTAAACGATGAAAAACTTTATTTAAATATAGAAAATATACTTATAGAAGGTCATACAAGTAGCGATGGGTCCTATGTTTATAATCTTGATTTATCTCAAAAAAGGGCATATGAGCTTATGAATTTTATTTATACCTTTAATAAAGACAATAAATTACATAAATTTTTAATCGCAAGTGGCCGTTCTTCTTCTGTGCCTATCCTTAAAAACGGCGTTGAAGATAAGGATGCAAGCCAAAGAATGGAGATAAAATTTATCATTAAAACAAATTATGCCTTAAAAGACTTAGAGAATTTTTTTGAATTTAACTAGAATTGACAAAATTAAATTTAAAGGTTTTGAATTTTATGTTAAAAGAGATGATGAATTAGGTTTAATTAATGGCAATAAGGCTAGAAAATTAGCCTTTTTTATGTCTAAAAATTATCCAAAAGGACAAGGCTTTTTAAGCTATGGTGGAACGCAAAGTAACGCTTTACTAGCCTTGGCAATCTTTACTAAACAAAGAGACTATAAATTAAATTTTGTTCATGCTAAAATCTCAAATTTTTTAAAAAATAATCCTTGTGGAAACTACCTTTATGCCTTAAATTATGGCACAAATTTTATAGAAAATACTTCAAAATTATCCTTAAAAGAATTTGCCTATTCTTTAAAAAAAGATAATGAATTTTTTTTAAATGAAGGTATTGCTCAAAATGAGGCAGAATTTGGATATAAGGAACTTGCAAAAGAGATTGAATTACAAGCTAGAAATTTAAACATAGAATTTGATATATTTTTGCCATCAGGAACTGGCACCTCTGCAGCTTTTTTGGCAAAACATTCTAAATTTAAGGTTTTTACCACTTTTTGCGTGGGTGATGAAATTTATTTAAAGGACCAAATTTTAACGCTTATTAAGGATTATGATTTTTCAAATTTGCATATTTTAAGCTTAGATAAAAAATATCATTTTGCTAAGCCTTATGCTGAATTTATTAAAATATATAAAGAAATTTTAAAACAAACTCAAATAGAATTTGATTTATTATATGATAGTCTTGGTTTGCTTTGTATTTTAAAACACAAAAATATTTTTAAAAATCCACTTTTATACATACACCAAGGAGGGCTTATAGGCAATATATCAATGCTTAAACGTTATGAATTTAAAAAATTTATGTAAAAATCGCCAAATATATTATTTTTCATTTAATTTTTATTGACCTTTAACGCTAAATTTACTAAAATAAATGATTATTAAAATTTAAAGGCTTACCATGGATGAAATTATCGTAGCTGATGATACTTTAATAACCTCAAAAACAAACTTAAAAGGCGATATAATTTATGCAAATTCAGACTTTTTAAAATACGCAGGTTACACAACAAAAGAAATTTTATACAAACCTCACAATATAGTACGCCATAAAGATATGCCAAAGGCTGTTTTTAAATGTTTATGGGATTATATTAAACAAGGCAATGAAATTTTTGCCTTTGTGAAAAATAAGGCTAAAAGTGGGCAGTTTTACTGGGTATTTGCAAATATCACGGCTTCTTTTAATGAAAGTAAAGAAATTATAAATTATTATTCTGTTCGCCGTGCCCCAAATAGAAAGGCCTTGCCTATCATAGAAAAGCTTTATTCTTCTATGCTTGAAGCTGAAAGCAAGGGTGGCATAAAAGCAGGTGTTGATACCTTGTTAGAGGTGGTAAATTCGCATAAAATGACCTATAATCAATTAATCTTACACTTACAAAAAAACGCAAGGTAAAAAATGAAAAATCTTATTATTTTAGGCTTAGTGCTTAGTTTTTGTGGTATTGTATCTAGTTTTTTTAATGCTTATATTTGTTTAGTATTTTTTATACTTTTGCTTTCTTTGTTTATATATACTTTGTTTTATTATTCGAATTCGCAAAGCATGATAGATAAAATTTTAACCCTTTCAAAGCAATTACAGCAAGGAAATTTCGACAGCAGGGTTGTTTATACTAGTAGCAAGGATAAAAAGTTAGCTACTATTGCAAATTGTTTAAATGATATGATAGACGAACTTGAGGCGTATTTAAGAGAGATTAATACCTCTATTATGTGCTCTCAAAGACATGAATTTTATAGAAAGGCATTGCCACAAGGTTTAAAGGGAATTTTTGCCCATAATATTGATTTTATAAACGAGGCCCTTGATAATATAGAACTTACTTCAAAATCAAGTGTAAAAAATGCCCTTTCAAAGTCCTTAATGGATTTAAGCCTAAGTAATCAAAATAAAGATATGGTTGAAATTTCAGACACCCTAAATAAAGATATTGTTTATATGCAAGATGTGCATAAGGTGGTAAATTCAATAACCGAGGTATCTAATGAAAATGGCAAGGATGTTGATGAATTACAAAGTTCTATAACTTCACTTTTAGATATGGTAGATTCAAGTAAGCAAAGCGTGGAAACTTTTGGGGTAAATTCTCAAAATATAGTTTCAATCGTTGATGTTATCAAAGATATAGCCTCTCAAACAAATTTACTTGCCCTTAATGCAGCAATTGAGGCGGCTAGAGCAGGAGAACATGGCAGAGGTTTTGCAGTGGTGGCTGATGAAGTAAGACAGCTTTCAGAAAGAACGCAAAAATCAACAAATGAAATAGCCATAGGCATTCAAACCATGCAACAAGATTTTACAAGTATACAAGAAAATAGCCAACAAATTTTTGATATAGTAAAAAATGCAGAAGAAAAGATAAATAATTTTTCTCACGCCTTTTCTAGGCTTGAAAATCATAGTTCATCGCTTTTTGGTGGCTTTAATGCCTTTGCAAAAAGGCTTGTTTTATCTGTTTTAAAGCTTGATCATATTTTATATAAATCAAATGTGTATTTAAGTTTAAATGGAACGCAGGACTTTGATTGTTTAAGTATCGACCCTATTTCTAAATTTTGCAACGAAAAAAAGGCAAAAGAAGTTATCTTTGAATATGTTAGCGAAGAAGAATTTAACACTAGTAAAAATATCATACAAAGCAAGGCAAAAGAAGCAATTAGTACTTCTAAGTTAACGATTGACCAAAATGCTTGTGATTTGATACTTAAAGACATAAAGATACTTGAAGAACAAAGTAACGAACTTTTAAGAAAATTAAAAGAATGATTAAGCTTAATTATTAAGTCAAATTTAGTTAAAAATATATTATAATCGCAATCTTTAAATAAATTTAGGATAAATATGCAAAATAATTACGATATTATAGTTATAGGTGGGGGTCATGCTGGTATAGAGGCTAGTTGGGTAAGTGCTAAAATGGGTAAAAAAACACTGCTTTTAACTACCTTGATAGAACAAATCGCAGCTGCTAGTTGTAACCCTGCAATAGGAGGACTTGCTAAGGGGCATTTGGTTAAAGAACTTGATGCACTTGGTGGCTTAATGCCCTTAATTACCGATGAAGCAGGAATTCAATTTCGTATTTTAAATGAAAGTAAGGGTGTAGCTGTTAGGGGTAGCAGGGCTCAAATTGATATGGACCAATATAAAATAATAGCCAGAAACAAGCTTTTAAGGCTTAAAAATTTAGATATTTCTCAAGAACAAGTTCTTTCTTTGATCATTGAAAATAACGAAGTTAAAGGCCTTAGCACAAATTTACAAAATAATTATTTAGCTAAAAAAATAATTCTTACAACAGGCACCTTTTTAAATGGGCTTATACACATAGGAGAAAATAAGCTTGAATCAGGTAGGGTTGGGGAATTAGCCTCTATAAATTTAGGCAATTTTTTAAAACAAAGTGGGCTTAAAATGGGTCGTTTGAAAACTGGTACCTGTCCTAGGGTTAATGCAAAAAGTATTGATTTTAGCGTTTTAGAACTTCAAAATGGGGATGAGAATCCAAAGCCTTTTAGTTTTCGTTCCAAAAATTTTAATCCCACTCAACTTCCTTGCTATATAGCAAGAACAAATAAAAATACTCATGAAATAATCAGGTCAAATTTTTATAGGGCTCCACTTTTTACAGGGCAAATTGAAGGGGTGGGGCCTAGGTATTGTCCTAGTATTGAAGATAAGATTAATAGATTTAGTGACAAAGAAAGCCACCACCTGTTTATAGAACCACAAACTAAGGATGCGACAGAATATTATATAAATGGCTTTTCAACCTCTTTGCCTTATGATGTGCAAATTTCAATGCTAAGAAGTATAAAGGGCTTTGAAAATGCTGATATTACGCGTTTTGGCTATGCTATTGAGTATGATTATATTGAGCCCACTGAACTTTATCATAGCTTAGAAACTAAGAAAATTAAAAATTTATATTGTGCAGGGCAGATTAATGGTACTACAGGCTATGAAGAAGCAGCAGCACAAGGCTTTATGGCAGGTATTAATGCAAGTTTAGCAATTGATAAAAAAGATGCCTTTATTTTAGGACGGGACGAGGCCTATATAGGTGTTTTGATTGATGATTTAGTTACAAAGGGGACAAAAGAACCTTATAGAATGTTTACTTCAAGGGCTGAATTTAGACTGCTTTTAAGAGAGGAAAATGCTATTTTAAGGCTTGGAGAATATGCTTATAATTTTGGACTTTTAAGCGATGATGAATTTAATTTTATTAAAAATATTCGCTCAAATTTAAATAAGGCAATGGATTTTTTACTTAATAAAGAATTAACCCCAAATAATGAAAATAACGCTTTTTTAGCCAGTATAAATGAAGAAAAAATTACTTCTATAATAAGTTTGCAAAAAATAGTAGCAAGGATAAGTTTTAACATAGATAAGCTAAAAAAACTTGATACAATGTTTGAAAATATGGATAATTATTCTTTAAATGAAATTTTAAACGAGGCAAAGTATTATCATTATATTTGCATACAAAAGCTTCAAGTTGAAAAAATGAAAGGCTTAATATCTTTAAAAATCCCTAAAAATTTTGATTTTAAGGCATTAAGTGGGCTTAGTAATGAAGTTGTAGAAAAGCTTGAAAAATTTCGTCCTCAAACCCTTTTTGCAGCCTCTCAAATCAGTGGTATAACCCCTGCAGCACTTGATATTTTACAAATTCATATTAAAATGCACAAAAAATAATTAAAATAAGGTTTGTGGATTTGCCTTTTCTTCCTTATCGTGAGGTAATTTCATACCACCTAATAAATGAAAATGCAGATGAAAAACTTCTTGTCCACTATTTTTACCACAATTTGTAATTAAACGATAACCACTTTTATCAACGCCTAGTAAAACAGCTAATTCTTGTATAAATTTAGTCATTTTTGCCATAAGTTCAGGTTTAAATTCTTGGAAATCTTTAAAATGCTTTTTAGGGATAATTAAAATATGAATAGGAGCCCTTGGGTGAATATCATGAAAGGCTAGAAAATCATTATCTTCTAAGACTTTATTAGAAGGTAATTTACCCTCAATTATCAGTTCAAAAATGGTTTTTTCTCTCATCGTTTATCCTTTGTTGAAAATGAATTTTGCATAATTATACTTTAAATAAGTTAAATTTTTATGCTTAATTTAAATTAGTTTTTAATAAAATTAGCATTTAAAACAAAAATTTAAAGGGTTATCATTGCAAGAGTTAATAAAAAAGGTCTTAGAATGTCAAACTTTAAAGGACTTGGAAGAACTTAGGGTTTTTGTACTTGGAAAAAAGGGCATTTTAACGCAAGAATTTGCTAAATTAAAAGATTTAGATAATGAGAAAAAAAAGGAAGTTGCTGTAAGTTTAAATGAGCAAAAAGAAAGCTTTAACAAGGCCTTAAATTTAAAGATTAAGCAACTTGAAGATATAGAACTTGAAGCAAAAATGCAAAAAGATGCAATGAGTTTTCATTATTTTGATGAAAATGTTAAAACAGGGGCCTTGCATCCTATTATGGCTACCATGGATAAGATTATAGAATACTTTGTTTCTTTAAATTTTAGCGTTGAAAGTGGTCCATTAATAGAAGATGATTTTCACAATTTTGAAGCCTTAAATTTGCCTATTACTCACCCAGCAAGAGATATGCAAGATACCTTTTATTTTGATGATAAAAGACTTTTAAGAACTCAAACTTCTCCTGTTCAAATTCGCACTATGCTAAGTCAAAAACCACCCATTCGCATGATAGCACCGGGGGCTGTTTTTAGAAGGGATTTTGATATAACTCATACCCCTATGTTTCACCAAGTAGAAGGGCTTGTAGTAGAAGAAGGACAAAGGGTAAATTTTGCAAATTTAAAAAGTGTTTTAGAAGAATTTTTACATTACATGTTTGGAGATGTTAAAATTCGTTTTAGACCTAGCTTTTTTCCTTTTACAGAACCTTCTGCAGAAGTTGATATAAGTTGTGTTTTTTGTAAGCAAAATGGTTGTAGGGTATGTAAGCACACTGGTTGGCTTGAAGTTTTGGGCTGTGGGGTGGTTGATCCTAATGTATATGATTTTGTTTCTTATAAAAATGTTAGTGGTTATGCCTTTGGACTTGGGATTGAACGTTTTGCGATGCTACTTCATCAAATTCCTGATTTAAGGTCTTTGTTTGAAGGAGATTTAAGGTTATTGGAGCAATTTAGATGATAATTACAAAAACTTGGTTAAATGAATGGATAGATGTAGAATATAAAAGTTTAAATGAGCTTAGCAAGACCTTAAATTCCCTTGGCTTAGAAGTTGATAGTGCTACTCATTTAAGGGCACCTGATAAAGTAGTAATAGGGCTTGTAAAGGAAAAATTTAAGCATGAAGACTCAGATAAATTAAATGTTACTAAGGTTGATATAGGTAGTGAAATTTTACAAATTGTTTGCGGGGCTCCAAATGTAGAGACTGGGCAGTTTGTAGCAGTGGCTTTAAAGGGTGCTATAATGCCAAATGGTATGAAAATTTCAAAGGCAAAATTAAGAGGTATTGAAAGCTGTGGAATGATTTGTTCATCAAGTGAGCTTGGTTTTGCCAAGATTAATGATGGCATTATGGTTTTAGATGAAAGCATTGGAAAATTAGAACTTGGCAAGCCTTTAAATGAATATAGTCTTTTTAATGATTTTATAATCGAGGTAGAATTAACGCCAAATAGAGGCGATTGTTTAAGCATTTATGGCATTGCAAGGGATTTAGCCACGGTTTGGAATTTAGAATTTAAGAAAAATGCTGAATTTAACGAAAGCGATAATGTATTAGGTATAGGCAGAGTGCTAAGGATTATCACTCAAAAGGATATAAATTCGCTTTTTATGTATAGGGCGATTGAGATTAAAAATAATGTTAATGTTAGCTTATTAATGCGTTTAAGATTAGCACAAATTGAGTTTTTAGGTAAAAATTCTATTGAAAATGTGCTTAATTACGCCACGTATTCAACAGGCGTTTTATTTAATGCCTATGATTTTAATACATTGAGTAAGGATGGCAAAGAAATAACTCTTCATTTAAATAAGGATGAAAATGGTGCTACAAAGGTGCTTTGTGATGAAAAATTGCTAAGTGTAAGTGGAATTTTTCAAAGTGAAAAACTGCTTTTAAATGAAGAAGAAAAAATTGTCATTATAGAGGCAAATTATACGGACCCAGTTTCCATTGCTTTAGCAAAAAATTCTTATAAAAAGCACGATGAAAACTCACTTTATAGGAGTTTTAGAGGAAGTGAGCCAAATTTAAGTTTGGGTATGAATTTTTTACTTAAAAACCTTGATAGCTCCCCTGATATTATGATTTATAGTTCATCGCAACACTTTTTAGAATATAAAGAAAATCCAATAATTGCCGTAAATATCGATATTATAAATAAAATCATAGGGCAAGAAGTTCACAAAGATGAAATTTTTAAAATCCTTAAAAAACTTGGTTTTACCCTAATAGTAGCAAATGAAGGACCTATCAATGTTAAAGCCCCACTTCACAGAAGTGATATTAAAAATTTAGCTGATATTTGCGAAGAAATAGTTCGCATTATAGGCATTGATAATATTACTTCAAAGCCACTTGAATTTGTAGAAACAAATAGGATAAATGATACCTTTAAGCTATATAAAGAATTAATGAATTTAAGATTAAGAGCAGTTAGCAATGGCTATTTTGAGAGTTTGCACTATGTTTTAGATAATGAAAGCGAACTTAGCGAACTTGGTTTTGAAAGGGTTAATTTAAAACTAATCAATCCTATCACAAATGAATTAAATGCATTAAGAAGTACGCTTTTAAACCACCTTTTAAATGCAGCAAGTTTTAATATAAAAAATTCTAAAAAGATTATTAAACTTTTTGAATCAGGGGCTTGTTTTGATAAAGATGCTAATGAAATTCACCATTTAGCCTTTATACATTGTGGTTTTAAAGAAGAAGCAGGTATTAAAAACCATGCTAAACCCGAACTTGTAAATTTTTATGATTTTTTAACAGATATAAAAAATATAGTAGGGGATTTTAGCTTAAAAGAATCAAAACATAGCTTTTTAAGCTCCTTTGAACAAGCTGATATTTATATAAAAGGACAAAGGGCAGGTTTTGTAGGACGTTTGCATTTGGGTTTAGAAAATAAAAAAGATTTGTTAAAAACCTATGTTTGCGAACTTGAGACGAAATTTTTAAGATTAAAGCATAAAAATGTTAAGCCTTATTCTAAATTTCCAAGCATAAATAGGGATTTAAGCGTTTTAATTCCAAAGGGTTATGTTTATGAAAATATTAAAAATGCCATTGAAAACTTAAATTTAGATATTTTAGAACATTTTAAAATAGTTGATATTTATAGCGATGAGAATTTAAAAGATGAATACAGTTTGACTATAAATTTTTCTTTTAGAAATTTAGAAAGAACCCTAGAAGATGAAGAAGTAAGCCTTTGTATAGATAAAATTTTAGAAAAATTAAAAGAGTTGGAGTTAAAACTAAGATGAAAGTAAAGCCTTTAAAAAAATTTAATAAAATTATAGAAAATATAGCATCTGATAAAAGTATTAGTCATCGTTTTGCGATTTTTTCTCTTTTAGCTGGCGAACAAAGTAGGGCTAAAAATTATTTATTAGCACAAGATACACTCCATAGCTTAGATATTGTAAAATCCTTAGGGGCTAAGGTAAAACGCAAAAAAGATGAAGTTATAATAAATCCACCAAGCACAATTACATCGCCAAATTCTATCTTAGAATGTGGAAATTCAGGCACAACTATGCGTTTAATGATAGGCTTATTAAGTGGAATTAAGGGCTTTTTTGTATTAAGTGGGGATAAGTATTTAAATAATCGACCTATGAAAAGAATTAGTAAGCCTTTAAGTGAGATAGGGGCAGTTATTTATGGAAGGGACAATGCAAATTTAGCCCCACTTTGCATAATAGGACAAGACTTAAAAGCCTTTGATTATAAAAGTAAAATTTCATCAGCACAGGTTAAAACAGCTATGATTTTAGCGGGGTTTAAGGCAAGTGAGGTTAGTAAATTTAAAGAAGTTAGTTTAAGTAGGAATCATAGTGAAAATATGTTAAAGGCTATGAACGCTCCTTTAAAAATTTCACAAGATGAACTAAGTATTGAAATTTCGCCACTAAATAAGCCTTTAAGTCCACTTAATATTACTATCCCAAATGACCCATCTTCTGCTTTTTATTTTATTTTAGCAGCCCTAATAATACCAAATTCGAAGATAAGGCTTAAAAATATCTTGCTTAATCCTACTCGTATTGAAGCTTATAAGGTATTGCAAAAAATGGGTGCAAATATAGAATTTATCGTTGATAAAAATACAAATTTTGAAATAGTTGGAGATATAATAGCTAAAAGTAGCCACTTATCAAGCATTGAAGTTAGTGAAAATATAGCTTGGTTGATAGACGAGGCACCCGGCCTTGCAATAGCCTTTGCCATGGCAAAAGGAAAAAGCATTTTAAGTAATGCAAAGGAATTAAGGGTTAAAGAATGTGATAGAATTTCTTGTGTGGTTACAAATTTAAGGGCCTTTGGGATTGAGGTAAATGAGTTAGATGATGGCTTTGAGATAATTGGAGGAAGACCTAAATTTGCAAGAGTTAATAGCTTTGGAGACCACAGAATTGCTATGAGTTTTGCTATTTTAGGCTTAGTTTGTGGGGCTTATATTGAAGATGATGAGTGTATAAAAACCTCTTTTCCAAATTTTAAGGAACTTTTAAAAAGCTTAAATAAATAAAAATGAAAATAGAACTTGCTAAAAATTATGGTTTTTGTCCCGGGGTAAAAAGGGCTATTGTAAAGGCTGAAAGGATAAAAAATGCGGCTACCATAGGACCTTTGATACACAATAACGAAGAGATAAAAAGACTAGCTAAAAATTTTAATGTAAAAACCTTAAAGGATATTAGAGAATTAAGCGATGAAAAAAAGGCTATTATAAGAACTCATGGCATTACAAAGGATGATTTGGCTGAACTTCAAAAAAAAGATATTGAAATTTATGATGCAACCTGCCCCTTTGTTTTAAAACCTCAAAGAATTTGCGAAGAAATGAGTAAGGAAGGCTATGAGGTGGTAATTTTTGGCGATGAAAATCACCCCGAGGTAAAGGGTGTTAAAAGCTATGTTAGCACTAAGGCTTATGTGGTATTAAATAAAAAAGAACTTGAAAATGTAAAATTACCTAGCAAAATAGCTGTCGTAAGTCAAACTACAAAAAAAATCCAAGAATTTATAGAGATAGTAAATTTTTTAATGCTAAGGGTAAAGGAAGTTCGCGTTTTTAACACAATTTGCGATGCTACCTTTAAAAATCAAGAAGCCATTACAAATTTAGCTAAGAAAAGCGATATTGTTATCATTGTAGGTGGAAAGCATTCTGCAAATACAAAGCAACTTTTTTTGATAGCTAAAAGATACTGCAAAAAAAGTTATTTAATAGAAAATGA
Organism: Campylobacter sp. LR291e; assembly: GCF_008633915.1. Taxonomy (GTDB): domain Bacteria; phylum Campylobacterota; class Campylobacteria; order Campylobacterales; family Campylobacteraceae; genus Campylobacter_D. The sequence goes on from NZ_VJNV01000023.1 coordinate 140,032, forward strand.
ATTTGAGCTCAAAAAAACTTGGTTTAAGAACAAAAAACATTGTGGAATCAGTGCTGGGGCATCTACGCCTGAGTGGATTATTCAAAAGGTAATTGATAAAATTGAGAGCTTTGAAATTGAAGAAAATTTATAAAATACTCAAAAAAATCAAGTAAAATTAACGCTATTTAAAGAATTTTAGTGTAAAATACAAGGAATTTTTCATTTTTTTAAAAGGACCACGATGAATGAGGCGAACAAAGAAGTTCAAACAAATGACTATGAGTATCAAGAAGATGTCGATTTTGGACAGGTTTTAGATGCTTTTAATAAATCTAGATCTGATACTACTGAGGGTAAGATTGTAGATATTAAAAACGATGAAGTGTATGTTGATATAGGCAAGAAATCAGAAGGTATTTTAGCTATTAGTGAAATACAAGATGAAAATGGGACTTTGACCTTTAATAAGGGCGATTTGATTAAGGTAGCTGTAGTTGGCTCACGTGGTGGTAAAGCACTGCTTTCACATAAAAAGGCTTTAAGAAAAGAAAAGGTAGTTGAATTTATTAAAAACTACAAAGAAGATAGTGAACAAATTTTTGATGTTAAGGTTGTTGGTAAAAATAAGGGTGGATTAGTTTGTGTTGATGATAAGGGCGTTGAATTTTTCTTACCAAAATCTCAATATGGCTTTAAGGAATCAAATAATATCATAGGAAAAAGCTTTAAGGTTAAAATTCTTAAAATTGATGAAGATGCCCAAAGTATAGTTATTTCAAGGAAAAGAATTTTAGATGATGAAAGAAAAAAACGCAAAGAAGTTATTAATAATGTAGTAGAACAAGAAGGTGCCATTGAAGGAACGATTAAAAAAATAACTACTTATGGAATGTTTGTTGATGTTGGTGGGGTCGATGGGCTAGTGCATTATAGCGAGGTTTCTTATAAGGGACCTGTAAATCCTAGTGCTTTATATAAGGAAGGCGATAAAGTGCCTGTTAAGGTGATTAAGTATGATAAAGATAGAAAACACCTTTCACTTTCTATAAAGGCGGCCTTGCCTGATCCATGGAGCGAGATAAAGGATAGCTTAGAGATCGGCGATACCATTAAGGTTATAGTTTCAAATATCGAACCTTACGGGGCTTTCGTGGATTTAGGCAATGATATAGAGGGCTTTTTGCATATTAGCGAAATTTCTTGGGATAAAAATATTAAAAATCCAAAGGATTATATAAGCAAGGGTCAAGAAATAGATGTTGAAGTGATTGAAATAAATCCAGAAAACAGACGCCTTAGGGTTTCTTTGAGAAATTTACTTGCTAAGCCTTTTGATAATTTTGTTAAAAATCACAAGGTAGGTGATATTTTAGAAGGCGTTGTAACTTCTATAACAGCCTTTGGGGCCTTTATAAAGCTTGATTATATAGAAGGCTTATTACATAACGAGGATGCTTCTTGGAATAGAAGTGATAAGTGCAAGGATTTATTTAAGGTTGGAGATAGTATTAAGGTTAAAATTATTAAAATCGATGAAGAAAATCAAAAAATTTCACTTAGTACTAAAGAATTAAACGAAAGTCCGGCAGGTACTTATTCTCAAACGCATAAGGTAGGAGATATAGTAAAGGGCATTATAAGGGATATTAAAGATTTTGGTGTTTTTGTTGAACTTAACAAAAATGTCGATGCTTTAATTCATAAAGAAGATATTAGTGCTTCAATGCTTGAAAAATTAAGCGTTGGAGAAGAAATTGAAGCAGCTATTGTATTTATAGATGAAAAGAAAAATAGAATTCGTTTAAGCGTTAAGAATTTGGTTAAGATGAAAGAACGCGAGGCCTTAAATGAGATTAATAGCGATGATAAAATGACCCTAGGTGATATTATAAAAGACCAGCTAAGTTAAGATGAAAAAATATACCCTTTTTGGGATTTTAATCGCCTTATTATGTATTTTATTATTTGTTGTTTTTTATTTATTATGGGAATTTAGGGCTAGTGCAAATTCTTTGCCTCGTTTTACTCACGATGAAAATACAAGCACTGCTTTAATAAAGCAAGAAAATGATGAAAATGCTTGGCAAAGAGAACTTTCTCAATGGACTACTAAGGACTTTGTACCCGCAGCAGAACAATATAGCCTTTATTTTGACGCAGACACAAGCGAGTTAAAAGAGAAGAATCAATATTTTCAACTTATCGTAAATAAATATGATATTTATTCTATGTTTTGTTTAAGGCAGATTTTAAATTCTTTTAATGTAAAATATTTTTTAGTAAAATCAGGAGAAAGCCCTGAAATTTTCATAGATACAGGCAATAAAAAGCTAATTGATGAGATTATACAAGAACTTAAAAAATATAAAATTAATACCCAGGCTAAGGAGATATGGTTATGAAAAGGAAGATTATAGTATGTGATGCGATTTTAGATAAGGGAGTAGAACTTTTAAGAAATGCCGAAGATATCGAGCTTATCGATGCTACAAAGCTTTCAAAAGATGATTTAATGCCCTTATTAAAAGATGTTGATGTTGCCATTACTAGAAGTTCAACAGATGTTGATGATAGATTTTTAAGCCATGCAAATAAGCTTAAAGCTGTCGTTCGCGCAGGTGTTGGAGTAGATAATATAGATATACAAAATTGTTCTAAAAGAGGCGTAATCGTTATGAATGTACCTACTGCAAATACCATTGCAGCAGTAGAACTTACCATGGCACACCTTTTAACTTCGGCAAGAAGTTTTGTAAACGCTCATAATTTTTTAAAATTTGAAAGAAAATGGGAACGTGAAAAATGGTACGGCATTGAGTTAAAAGATAAAACTCTAGGCATTATAGGCTTTGGAAATATAGGTTCAAGAGTAGCTGTTCGTGCAAAGGCCTTTGGAATGAATATTATTGCTTATGACCCTTATATTCCAGCATCTAAGATTACAGATTTAGAAATGACTTGTGTTAAACACTTAGATGAAATTCTAACAAAAAGTGATTTTATAACCATTCATACCCCAAAAACTAAAGAAACTAATGGCATGATAGGGCTTAATGAATTAGCTAAAATGAAAGATAAAATTCGCCTTATAAATTGTGCTAGAGGTGGTTTATACACAGAAGAAGCACTTTGTGAGGGTTTAAAAAGTGGTAAAATTGCTTGGCTTGGCATTGATGTTTTTGAAAAAGAACCAGCCACAAATCACCCACTTTTAGAATTTGAAAATATTTCAGTTACCTCTCACCTTGGGGCAAATACCTTAGAAAGTCAAGAAAATATCGCCATACAAGCCTGTGAAAATGCCTTAAATGCAGCTAGAGGCATAGTTTTTGCAAATGCTTTAAATTTGCCTATAAAAACAGAGGATTTGCCTCCTTTTGTGGAACCTTATATAGAACTTGTTTCTAAAATGGCATTTCTAGCAGCCCAGCTTGATAAAAGTCCTATAAAAAGTATAAAACTTGAAGCAGAGGGTAAAATAGGCGAGTATACAAATTCAATGCTTACCTTTGCAGCAGTGGGGGCTTTAAATAGCATTTTAGGCGAGACTATTAATTATGTAAATGCTGAATTTATCGCAAAAGATAAGGGCATAGAATTAGCTTGTGAAACCTTGCCAAATAGTGGTTATAATAATAAATTAAGCGTAAAAATTTCTACTGATAATAGTGTGGTTAGTGTTTCAGGCACCGTGTTTAACGAAGATGAACAAAGAATTGTTGCCTTAAATGGCTTTAAGACGGATTTTAAGCCAAAGGGAAAAATGCTAGTCTTTAAAAACAAAGATATTCCAGGCGTTATTGCTACTATTAGTTCAGTTTTAGCTGAAAATAATATAAATATAGCTGATTTTAGGCTTGGACGAGATGGCTTTGGTTATGCTTTGGCTGTTGTTTTGGTTGATGAGTGTATAAATCAAAAGGTGCTTGATATTTTAAATGAACTTGATGCTTGTGTTTTTGTAAAATATGTCGAAGTTTAGTCATTTATGGCACTTATTGAACTAATTAAAGCTAGTAAAAAATTTGGCGAAAAAATTATTTTAGATGAGATAAATTTTAGTGCTAATGAAAATGAAAAAATAGCCATTATAGGCAAAAATGGCGAGGGCAAATCGACTCTTTTAAAGGCTATTTTTGGCACCTTGCAGCTTGATAGTGGAAGAATTATAAGGCAAAATGATAAAAGCATAGCAATGCTTGCTCAGCAAGTTGATTTTAATACAAATTTAAGCCTTGATGAACTTATAAATAAAAATTTGAGTGAAATTTATGAAGCCTTAAATAAATATGAAAACCTACAAGCAAAACTTGCCACACATTTAGATAATAAGAATTTGCATAAAGAAATTAATAATTTAATTAATTTTATTGAAAGCAAGGATGCTTGGAATATAGAACAAAAAAAAGAACGTTTTTTAAAGGAATTTAAGCTTTTTGAGTATAAAAATAGACCTATATCAAGTTTAAGTGGTGGGGAAATTCGCAAGATTAATCTTTGTATTTTAGTACTTCAAAACCCTGATGTTTTGTTGCTTGATGAACCAACTAATCACCTTGATGTTTATATGTGTGAATTTTTAGAAAAATTGCTTAAAAACTCAAAAATTTGCGTTATTTTTATATCTCATGATAGATATTTTATAGATAATGTCGCTAGTCGTTGCGTTGAGATTGAAGGTGGTAAAATCAGTTTTTTTAATGGAGGTTATGCTTATTATTTAGAAAAAAAGGCACAAATTCTAGTCTCTTTATCAAAAAGCTATGAAACCTTAATAAAGCATTTAAAAGCAGAAGAGGAGTGGTTAAGAAGAGGGGTTAAGGCTAGGTTAAAAAGAAATGAGGGTCGTAAGGAGCGTATTTTTAAGATGCGTGAGGAGGCAAAGAAAAATCCTGGTGAAATAAAAAGATTAAAGCTAGAACTTTTAAGGGCAAATTCTAGTATTCAAAAACCAAATTTTAATAAGCAAAAAATGATTTTTGAACTAGTTAATGCTAGTAAAATCATAAATAATAAAATTTTATTTAAAAACTTTTCTACGCGTATTTTGCAAGGTGAAAAAATAGGCATTGTCGGGCAAAATGGCTGTGGTAAATCTACTTTTTTAAAGATTTTGTTAAATTTAGATAAATTAAGTAGTGGCGAGATCAAAAATGCAGATATTAAGATAGGTTATTTTGACCAAGCAAGGGCTATGTTAAATTCGGATAAAAGCTTAATAGAACTTTTTTGTCCAAATGGAGGGGATAGAGTGCAGGTTAGAGGCCATGATATGCATATTTATGGCTATTTGAAAAGCTTTTTATTTCCTAAGGAATTTTTAAGCCAAGCTGTATCTGTGCTAAGTGGAGGAGAAAAAAATCGCGTAGCCTTGGCCTTGCTTTTTACAAAAGATTACGACGTGCTTATTTTAGACGAACCTACTAATGATTTAGATATTGCAACTATAAATATTTTAGAAGAATATTTAATGGAATTTAAGGGTGCTTTAATCTTTGTTTCTCACGATAGATATTTTGTAGATAAATTAGCAACCAAGCTTTATGTCTTTGAAAATGGTGTTATTAATATAGAACATATGTCTTATACTCAGTATTTAGAAAGAGAATTTGAACTAAGAGAATTTGATGATTTTGTATTAAATTTAGAAAAAGAAAAAGGTGCTATAAAAGAAAAACAAAATAAAAAATTAAGCTATAAGCAAAATGAAATTTTAAACTTATACCCTGAAAAAATAGAACTTTTAGAAAAAAAGATTAAAAAGTTAAATTTAGAACTTTCAAAAACAAGTGATTATGAAAACACAAATAAGCTTTTTGAAGAATTAAAAACACTTCAAAACGAATTAAATAATTTAGAAAACGTATATTTTGAGGTCTTAGAATTTAGCGAAAGTTTATAAGTTTAAAATTTAACTACCCTAAATTTTACTTCTTGCTTACTAAGGTTTAAAAAAGATTCTAAGGACAAAATTATTTTATCAAGGCTTAAATTCTTAGCTATAAAAACTAGTTTTGAGTTTTTTTCTTCGCTTTTAATATGAGTTGGTGGATAGATTAAATGACCTACACCGTTTATGTTAATAAGGGTATTTTCTCCAATATCAAGTAAGCCCTTTACGCGTAAAATTTTATCTCCATATTTATTCAAAAGCATACTAAGCCAAATGCTAAAAAGATTCCAATCAATAAAATTTTCAAAATAAAAACAAAGAGAATTTATATCGTCGCTGTGTTTTTGTGTATCTTCAATATTAATTTCTTGGTGTTTTGTGTTAATTAAATCATCAAAGTTAAATTCGGCTTTTTTTATGAGTTGTATGCTTGAATTTAAGCCCTTAATTACCTTGCTTAACTCATTTATATCTGGGTTTAAATCACATTTTGTAAGTAAAATACAATCACTTATAATTATTTGATTAAGAGCTTCTTCGTTATTTTTAATATGTTCTATGCCATTTAACGCATCAACGCAAGTAATTATATTTGATAGTTCAAAATGATTACTTAAAAATGGGTCGGTTAAAAAGGTAAAGATTATAGGGGCAGGGTTTGCAAGACCTGTTGTTTCAATGATAACCCTTTGTAATTTTTGATTGTTTAAATCCATTTTATCTAGTATATTTTTAAGGCTAAGGGCTAGGTCTTCCCTGCGTTTACAACACATACAACCAGAATTTAAAAGCAAGGTTTTTTCCCTTACAAATTCGCTTTTAATCAAAATATCATCAAGGGCGATTTCACCAAGTTCATTAACTATAACTGCTATATTTTCATTTTTTTTATCTTTTAATAATTCTTGTAAAAATGTAGTTTTGCCACTACCTAAAAAGCCAGTTATTATATGAGTTGAAATTTTAGGCATTTTTTCTTTTTAAAAAATTTAATAAATTCTCATCCAAGGCATCAAATTCGCATTTTTCAAGCTCACTAGCCTTAAACCATAAATCACCTAAATCATTTACGATAACATTTTGACCCTTTTTATTGCTTAAAATATATTTGCTTCCTTGCCAATCTGCAAGTTTTAAGGCATAAAATTCTAAAATTTTATTTAAAATGGCTACCTTTTGAAGTCTAGTTTTCATTCTATCTTTTTGATTTTCACCAGCTGTTATTAAGCTTTTTTTATCCTTAAAATTCGTATCACTCCAATGGAAAAAGCTTATCATTTCACCACATAAAACACACATTTTATTACCTTATAAATTAAATTCCTTAGCCTTATACTTCATAAACCACAAATAAGCAAAATTTAATAAAGGAGTATGAATAAGATTTTTAATAAAATCATCAAATTTATTAACCTTAACATAGATTATCTCAATTTCTTCGTTATCAACCCCACCTCCATTTGAAATTTTATCACTTTCATCAATGCTGGCAAAAAAGAAAGATTGTTTGCTAACGCCTGAACCAAAACCTGTATAAAAATCTCCAATTTTTTCTAAATTCTTAGGCAAATACCCAACCTCTTCTACGCACTCTTCTTTTGCTATATCTTCAAGGCTTAAATTTTTATCTACAAGACCTGAACAAAGTTCTATAGTAAAGCCCATATTTTCATCTTTTATATAGCTTTTATCGTTATTTTGGTGAAACCACATAGGAATTCTAAATTGTCTTACAAAAATAAAGCTTTTTAAGCTAGTATGATATAAAAAAACAGATACGCTATCTTTTGGTTGTATAAAATCCCAAGTACAAAGCTTACCCTTGCTTATATAGCTATATCTTTTTGGTTTTATGTAATTTGACCCGGTAAAATTTTCTTCTTTTAGATTTGTAAAAGCCATTATTTGTCCTTAGGTACAAAACATGAAGGTGGTGTCCCGTGTTGGGATCGAACCAACGGCCACCTGATTAAGAGTCAGATGCTCTACC
>NZ_VJNV01000024.1 GCF_008633915.1 Campylobacter sp. LR291e
GATGGACAAAGCTTGGCTACTAGGACAATGCTACAAGCAGATATTAATCGTTTAATGGAAGAGTTAGATAACATAGCTAACACTACTTCTTTTAATGGAAAACAACTTTTAAGTGGTAGCTTTACTAACCAAGAGTTTCAAATCGGTTCTCAATCAAACACAACAGTAAGTGCTAGTATAGGTGCTACTCAATCATCTAAAATAGGCGTTACTCGTTTTGAAACAGGTTCTCAATCTCTTAGTAGTGGAACAGTTTCTTTAACCATTAAAAATTATAATGGTATTGAAGACTTTACTTTTAGAGATGTAGTTATCTCAACCTCAGTTAATACAGGGATTGGTGCCTTGGCAGAAG
>NZ_VJNV01000025.1 GCF_008633915.1 Campylobacter sp. LR291e
GCAAAAACCATAGCTAATGCTTATAAAATTCTTTCACAAGTAGTAGGTTATAATATATTAAATTCAAAAGATAGTTTTAGCATTTATTATATTGCAAATTTTCCACAAGGATATGAGTTTAATCGCCAAAGTATGCAAGTAGGAAAAATTTATAATACAAGCACTGATTATCTTAATGAAGAATTGCATTTTAATTTTAAAAATAATACAAATACTTTAATCAATAACTTATTTTTTTGTTAGCAATGGTGATAAAATGAAAGGAAAAACTGCAATAGATATACTTAACAATAACAATGGTGGAAAGGAAAATGTAAATATTGGAGTATTTTTTAATCCTAATGGTCAAAAATATACAAATAGTGATGGAACTATAAGCAAGGGTGGGATTTTGGTTACCATTGTAAATGCAAATATTTACACAAGAGAGTGAAACTACTTCTTGGGGTACATTTCAAGACTTTGATAAAAGCATGAGTTTATCGAAATTAAATGCTATGCGTTCAATAAAATCTAATGAGATTGTTTATCTTTTTGGCGACCCTGATACACAAGAAAGAATAAAAGAAGATATGAAAAACTATAAAGACCCCTTTAATTTATTGTTTGAAGAATTAAATAAACTAATAAAAAACAATTAGAAAAATTAAAAGAAACCAAGCAAAAAAATATATATAAAAATTTAAAACTAGTCAAATTTGACTAGTTTTTGTAGTTTTTAATAGCCTTTTGCAAAATTTCAACAGCTACTTCTTTGTCTTTAAAATCTTGTACCTTAACCCATTTGTTAGGTTCTAAAATTTTATAGGTTTCAAAGAAATTTTTAATCCTATCAAGAGTAGCCTTTGGTAAATCAGAAAGGGCGTTTATCTCTTTAAATCTAGCATCGATTTTATCACCTGGTACTGCTAAAAGCTTTTCATCCATACCACTTTCATCCTCCATTATCAAAACGCCTATTAGTTTACAAGGTATAACAGCCCCTGCTTGTACAGGGTATTCATTTAAAACTAAAATATCCACAGGATCGCCATCATCTGCTAGGGTATTTGCTATAAAACCATAGTTTGCAGGGTAAAAAACTGCACTTGGTACTACCCTATCTACAACTATAGCCCCACTTTCTTTATCTAGTTCGTATTTAACGTTTGAACCATAAGGAATTTCGATTATAGCATTGATTTTATTTGGGATATCGCCAATGCTAATCTTACTCAAATTCATCTTTTTTTCTCCTTTGTAATATATTCGTTTTTTATTTTCTCAACTACACCTTCTGCAATGTCAGTAAAAAGCCCACTAGCATCGCCACCAAAGGCACCAGCTTTTAAAGACGCATTTATGTCAAAACTGCCCCTACTTTCATCTTGTTGATTAAATAATTCTATACTTGCACTAACACTAGCCTCGCCAGCTCCAAAACCTACCGTATATCTAAGAAAACGATTGCCCTCATCATAATGTAAAATTTTACATTGGACAACTAAATCATCTCCATAAATTTTTTCTTCTTGCAACGTCTTATTGATTGCTTCTTGAAGATTTTGTTCTTCTTCGCTGGTTCCACAAGTAGCGCTAGCATACTCAAATTCCTTATAACTTTCTTCATAATTTACATTGTAAATCGTATAAGGCGTACAACCACTAACTAAAAATCCACCCCCCCCATTAGCATACAAGCTAAAATAAAACTTTTTTTCATTAACACTCCTTTTTTAAAAGTTTTTAAATTTTTTGAATTTTTTCAATTAAAATTTTCATATCATTAACAATAGGCTCAATAGCCCTTTCCCCATCTATAATAAAATGAAGTTTTTTCTTTTGGTAAAATTCCAAAATTTCATTTAAAGGCTGTGTATAAACTCTCATTCTATTATAAAAGACCTCTTCATTATCATCAGCCCCTCTATTTCTGCCTAAAACCCTATCCTTAGCTACTTCTTCACTTACACGTACTTCTATAACACCCTTTAATTCAATCTCGTTTTGTTCGCCTAAGACCTTATCAAATTCAAGCATTTGTTCCACGCTTCTTGGATAGCCATCTATAATAACTACCTTTGTAGGTGCGTTTTTAAGGGCTGTGACAATAGTATTTACAACCACTTCTAAGGGTACTAAATCGCCCTTTGAAATGAAACTATCTATTTTTTGACCCAACTCGCTACCATTAGCAACTTCAGCCCTTAATAAATCGCCCGTTGAATAGTGTGTAACATTTGCATCATTTTTTGCGATTAAACTAGCATCGGTAGTTTTTCCACTACCTGGTGCACCTATGATTAAGAATAATTCTTTCATTTGTTCTCCCTTATTTTAATTCCTAATTCCCTTAATGCTTCATTATTAGCAACGCTTGGTGCCCCTGTCATTAAACATTGTGCCTTTTGAGTTTTTGGAAAGGCAATTACCTCTCGAATGCTACTAGCATTAGAAATAAGCATTATCAATCTATCAAGCCCTATAGCAATGCCCCCGTGTGGAGGTGCCCCAAAGCTTAAAGCATCAAGTAAAAAGCCGAATTTATTTTTTTGTTCATTTTCATCTATATTTAAAAGTTTAAAAACCCTTTGTTGAATTTCATTTTTATGAATTCTTATACTTCCTCCACCAAGTTCAACACCATTTAAAACAATATCATAGGCAATTGATTCTATATCTTCTATATTAGCATCTAAATTTTTTGGCATGGTAAAAGGGTGATGCATGGCTGAAAAGCTACCATCATCATTTTCTTCAAACATAGGAAAATCCACAATCCAAATGAAATTTAATTCTTTTTCGTTTATTAATTTTAATTCTTGTGCTAGAAAATTTCTAAATCTACCCATATAATCAAGCACAACTTTTTTAGCACCAGCCCCAAAAAATACGACATCGCCAATCTCTAACTCACATCTTTTAACAAGTTCGTTTAAATCATTTTCACTAAAAAATTTACACAAAGGCCCCTTTAAGCCATCTTCTTTAACCTGTATAAAGGCTAAGCCTTGTGCTCCAAATTTACGCACAAATTCTTCAAATTTTTGCATTTGTCTTTTTGAAAATATAGTATCGCCCTTTGGAACCCTTAAAGCTTTGATTCTATTTTTCTTACTATCACTAGCAATTTTAGAAAAAATTTCATTATTAGAACGGGCAAATATATCGCACACATCAATAAATTTTAAATCAAATCTTAAATCAGGCTTATCGCTACCATAATTTTCCATAGCATCCTTATAAAGCATTTGTTTAAAAGGGGTTTGAATTTCCTTTCCACAAGCAATAAAAATATCCTTTAAAAAAGTTTCTGCTACCTTTATAATGTCTTTTTGTTCGCAAAAACTCATTTCAACATCAATTTGAGTAAATTCAGGCTGCCTATCAGCCCTTAAATCCTCGTCTCTGAAACATTTTGCGATTTGAAAATACTTATCAAACCCTGCACACATTAAAAGCTGTTTGAAAAGCTGCGGACTTTGTGGTAGGGCAAAAAATTCGCCTTGGTGAACTCTAGAAGGCACTAAATAATCCCTTGCACCTTCTGGCGTAGCCTTAGTTAAAATAGGCGTTTCAATCTCTAAAAAGCCCATATTTGCTAAGGAATTTCTAGCTGCTATGCAAACTTTAGAGCGTAGAAAAAAATTGTCGTATAATTTTGGATTTCTAAGGTCTAAAAAACGATATTTTAAACGAAGTTCTTCATTTACATTTTCATCGCCTATTGCAAAGGGTGGTAAAGCACTTTCATTTTCAATAATTAACTCATCAACCACAACTTCAATCTCGCCTGTTTTAAGCTTAGAATTTACTAAGCCCTCACCCCTTGGTCTAATTTTACCACTTACAATAAGAACAAATTCACTTCTAACTAGCGAGGCTGCTTCGTGTGCCTTAATGCTATCCTTTGGGTCACAAACTAATTGTATAAGCCCACTTCTATCACGCAAATCGATAAAAATCACGCCTCCATGGTCTCTATAACTATTTACCCACCCACAAAGTTTAACCTCCTTGCCAACATCGTTAATATCTAATTGTGTATTATAATGTGTACGCAATGTTTTTCCTTAATTGTGTAAAATTTTTAAAATAATTTTGAGATTATAGTATTTTTATTCTTTTGCTTTGCTAAGTTTTGATATAATTTTTAAATGCAAAATGAATTAGATTACAAAAATATACAAAAAATCGGTCTTGTAAGTAGAATAGGTACGAATTTAGATAAAGAAATTTTGTATTTAAATGAAATTTTAAAGGAAAAAAAAGTACAACTCCTGCTTTTAAAAAATTCTTCTTCTTTGAATTTACCTAGCTTTGAGATAGATGAATTATTTAAACAAAGTGATTTTGTTATATCTCTTGGAGGTGATGGTACCTTAATATCCTTATCAAAAAAGGCCTTTGAATTTAATAAGGCGATTTTAGGTATAAATGCTGGAAAATTAGGCTTTTTAACGGATTTTAAAGTAGAAAAGGCAAGGGAATTTTTTGATGAGTTTTTTATGGGTAAATTTAGGATAGAAAAGCCATTTATGCTTGATATTAGCCTAGAAAATGAAAAAGAAAAAATTCTAAAATATGCCTTTAATGATGTCTTCTTTTTTAGAGAACAAAATGTATCTATGGCACATTTTGAACTTTATAGAAATAATAAAATTTTTAATGAATACAATGGTGATGGGTTAATTGTGGCAACACCAGCAGGTTCAACTGCATATAATCTTAGTGCAAATGGTCCTATTGTTTATACCCTAGCACAAGTTTTTATACTAACTCCTATTTGTTCTCATTCTTTAACGCAAAGACCTATTGTTTTGCCAAAGGGTTTTGATTTAGAGGTTAGGGCTAAAAATTGTTTAATTAACATTGATGGGCATGAAAATTTTAAGGCTGATGATTTTAGTAAAATAAAAGTAGGATTAAGCGAAAAAAGTGTTTCTTTAATACATCCAAAAAGTAGAGATTATTTTCAAATTTTAAAAGAAAAATTACACTGGGGACATTAATGATAACGCATATTTTTATGAGAGAAAATTTAAGCTTTAAAAAGGTAGATTTAAAATTTGATAATGGACTTGTGGTATTTAGTGGGCTAAGTGGGGCTGGTAAATCTATACTTTTTAAGGGAATTTTATCTGCCTTTGGGCTTTGTGAAAATGATGCTAAATTTGTAGAACTTCAATTAAATGATGAGTTAAATTTGCAAGATTATGGGATATATGGCGAGGGTGAAAATACCTTTAAAATGCTTAAGGAAAAAAGCACAAAATATTTTATAAACAATCAAAACATAGCAAAAAAAAGCCTAGTAAGCCTTAGTAAGAATTTTGTAAAATATCTAAGTTCTAAGGAAAATAACGAATTTTCAAAGGAAAAATTTCTTTTTTTGCTTGATTGTTTGCAAATGCAAAAAGAGCCTATTTTTAAGGACTTTAAAGAGGAATTTATAAGTGATTTTAAAGAACTTAGTAAGATTAAAGATGAGCTTAAAAAAATAGAAAATGAAGAAAGGCAAATTTTAGAATTAAAAGAACTAGCCCAATCTCAAATAGAAAGAATTTCAAGTATAAATCCAAAAATAGGAGAATATGAAGAACTTCTAAGCCTTAAAAAAAGGCTTTCAAAAAAGGATAAGATAGAAGAAGCTTGGGCAAGGGCTGGGCATATTTTTGATTATGAAAGGGCTGTAATTGACGCATTAAATTTATGCGAGATTGATAATACCTTTTTTAGTGATTGTTTAAATGAATTAAGAATAATTGCCCAAAATCAAAATTTTGAAGAATTTGAGATGATAAATATAGAATCTATACTTGATAGAATCGAAGATTTATCTTACCTTATAAGACGTTATGAAAGCATTGAAAACGCCCTTTTAGTTTTAGATGAAAAGAAAAAAGAATTACTTCATTATGAAAATTTAAGCTTTGAAAAGGATGAATTGCAAAAAAAGCTTGAAAAATTAAAAGATATTGTAAATAAAAAAGCAAAAATTCTAAGCGACAAAAGAAAGGCAAATTTGCCTATTTTACAAGGCTTATTAAATGATTATCTTAAAAATCTTTATATGAAAAATGTAGAATTATGCCTTTTTGATGAAGAACTTAGCAGTCTTGGCAAGGATAATATAAGCTTAAATATCGATAAAACCATGCTTAAAAATTTAAGTTCTGGCGAGTTAAATAGGCTTAGACTTGCCTTTATAGCTACTGAATGTAAGATTACAAGCTATGGAAGTGGGATTATATTTTTAGATGAAATTGATGCAAATTTAAGTGGAAAAGAGGCAATGAGCGTAGCAAATGTATTAAATGAACTAGCTAAGTTTTATCAAATTTTTGCTATTTCTCACTTACCTCAACTTTCTTCAAGGGCACAAAATCACTTTTTAGTAGAAAAGATTAATAATGAAAGCTTTGTTAGAAAATTAAACAAGGATGAAAGGGCGAACGAACTTGCTAGAATGGTAAGTGGTGAGTTAGTAAGCGAAGAGGCCCTAAGCTTTGCAAAAACTTTATTAAATGAGTAAGGTGTAAGATGAAATTTAACAACGACATAACTAAGTTAAGATTAGGACCTCTAAATTTAAACGAATAAAAATTATTATTTTTGATTTTTAATAAGATAAAAAAAGCAGTAGCGTAACTATCACAGAGGTTGAATTATTAAAGATTATTGATCAAAATTTATCTAAATTGAATGATTTACTAGCAAGTATAAATGTTAAATTTTCAAAGGATAGTTTTAAAAAAAATCATAAAAACACAAAAGGGCTATACCTTAAAAACCTTCAATCTTTTTGATAGTTTTGTAATATCTAATAAACTTAAAAACATAGAAATTAAAGCAAATGAAAATTTGTCAATTTTAATTAAGGATTTAAAGACAATCTTTACAAGTAAGCAGTTAAGGGAATTTTTAAGCCTTAAAGATACATACGCTAAAATACTTTATATGATTTTAAAAAATTGTAAAGATAGTGGGGTTTGCAATAGCTTTAAGATAAAATGGCAAGATTTTAAAGAAATTTTTGCCGTGCCACAAAATTACACTAAAAAAGAACTTAGCAAATTTGTTTTAAAACTAGCCATTGACGAGCTTTCAAGCCCTAGACATATATTTAATCAAAACATAATTTTTAGAAATTTAAGCTTTGAAAAGGTCATTATTGTAAGAAAAATTGTAGGCATTAAATTCTTATGGACGCCTACTCATAATTAAATTCTTTTAATGCCCTTTCATAATCTTGCTTAGTATCAATGCCTATGCTTGTAGTTGAAATTTCAAGCATTTTTATCTTTTTACCATTTTCAATAGCCCTTAATTGTTCTAATTTTTCAGCCTTTTCAAGCAAAGACATAGGAAAAGCACAAAATTCTTTCAAAGCCTTAACACTATATGCATAAATTCCTAAATGCCCCTTAAAACTTTCGCTATAATTATCTCTTTCAAAGGGAATTTTTGCCCTTGAAAAATAAAGTCCAAAGCCAAATTTATCGCATACTACCTTTACTAAATTGCTATCTTGTGCAGCATCTTTATCGATTTTTTTAAAGCAACTTGCCATAAAGGCATCCTTATTTAAGCAAGAATGGGCAAATTCCTTAAATTTTCTTAAATTTTCTTCTTCTATAAAGGGTTCATCAGCTTGTACATTTATGATAATTTCATTTTCATTTAAGCCTAATTTTTGACAAACCTCATTAATTCTATCTGTACCACTTTCATGGTCCTTTCTTGTCAAAACTGCCTTAAAACCATAATCCTTAGCTATATTTAAAATCTTTTCATCATCCACGCCTATACAAACATCATCAACCCTTAAGGCTTTTTTTGCAGTGGCTATAAACATAGGGTATTGCCCTATTTTACATAAAATTTTTTCATTAAAGCGAGTTGATTTCAATCTAGCAGGTATAATAATCATTGCTTAATCCACCTTTTTATTTCATTTTCTAAATTTTCAATCTCATAAACTTCGTATTTTTGATTTTCCAATTCAAAAAGTTTTAAAATTTCATCCTTAACCTTGACATTAAATTTCTTTGCAAGTTCCATTAAATCAGCTCTCTCGTCCACGCTTTCTCTATCAAATAAAGCCTTTATCATACTTGGGGTAAATTTAGTCCATTCAGCAGTAGAAGTAATGATACTTGCCTCATTTTTATTCAAAAGCTTAAAACAAGTAGCAGTATGAGGGTCGATTAAAGAAAAATTTGAATTTATCACTTCCATACATTCTAAATCAGTGCTAAAATCAGCCTTAAATTCATTTTGCAAATTTTTTAATTCATCATTAGTTAAGCTAAAATGCCTTTCATTTTTTAAGCTAAGCATTAATTCATTAGTTCGTTTATCACCAAATTTATCAAACAAAAGTCTTTCTATATTTGAAGAAATTAATATATCCATAGCCGGTGAAATGGTCTTTTTCAAGCTTTTTCCCCTTAAATCATAAACGCCCTTATTGAAAAGCTCACTTAGGATATTATTCGCATTTGAAGCAATTTTTATAAGAGAAATTGGTGCACCCATTTTTTTAGCATAATACGCCCCAAGGGCGTTTCCAAAATTTCCACTAGGTATTATAATTTCAACATTTTCGCCAGTTTTTTCATTAACCTTTAAAGCAGCATAATAATGATAAATTATTTGAAATAATATACGACCAAAATTTATAGAATTTGCCGCACAAAGTTCATAACCTAAATCAGTTAAATAAGACTTAAAATCATCCTTTGCAAGAAAATTTTTTAAAATTCTTTGTGCGTCATCAAAATCACCATTGATAGCATAAACCTTTAAATTTACCTTATCCAAAGCCCTCATTTGCAATGCTTGAACCTTGCTTGTAGCATCATTTGGATACATACAAACTACCTTAATATTTTTTGAATTTTCAAAGCTTTTCAAAGTAGCAGGTCCTGTATCTCCACTTGTAGCACAGATTATTAATATCTTTTTATCCTTACTAAATTCATTTAAAAGAATGCCAAAGGGCACCAAGGCCATATCCTTAAAGGCACGAGTTGGCCCATGATAAAGCTCATTTATAAAGCATTTTTCATCAATTTGACTTAAATTTATAGGACAAGTACTATCATCAAAACACTCATAAGCCTTTAAAGCCTTTTTAAATAACTCATCATGCCCAAAATCAAAGCTTTGTATTAACTTAAAGGCAAAGTCAGCATAACTTAAATTTGCATAATCTTCACCCTTAAATTTTGGCAAACTTAAAGGCGTGTATAAGCCTCCGCTTTTAGCATTTGGGTTAATTAAAGCTTCCTTAAAACTTACTTGATTTTGCGAATTTCTACTTTCAACTAGCAACATTAAAACTCCTTATATAATTTTGTAATTTTTCCTTAAAATTCTCGCTTAAAATAATGCTTAATTCTATTATTTGACACTTAAATCCAAAATCCTTAACCTTAACAAAGTCCTTAAAGGTAAGCATTAGGGTATCGCAATTGTGCTTTTTAAGTAATATTTCTAACTCATCTTTTTTAAAGCTATAATGGTCATCAAAAAAATAACAAGCCCTAGCCTTACTGAAATGTTCGTTCAAACGAAAGGGCTTAGCAATGGCGGTTACTAAAATGGCCTTTGTGTTTTCCTTTGTGCTTGAATAACGATAAAAATCCTGACCTTCTTTTGCGATAAAATCAGCCCTCTTAGCAAAACTTAAAGGAAGTCTATAAGCCCCACTTGGCAATACAAAGTTAAAATAAGGCTTTACTTCGCTTTCTAACAAAATATCAAATTTTTTAATATGAAATTTAGAAAAGGCATCATCAAGCAAGATTAAATTTGCCCCCATTTCAATGGCCTTTTGTATGCCTTTAATTCTATCTTCACTTACTATTACACCTAAAATACTTTCTTCAAAGGCATACTCCATGGCCTCGTCGCCACTTTTTTCAACATTACAAAGTATTTTTTCAAATTTAACCACAACCAAACCCTTACTTTTTCTTTTATAACCTCTTAAAATTACAAAAATTTTTCTTTCCTTAAATTCCCTTGCAATTGCTTTACAAAGTGGCGTTTTGCCATTACCTCCAAAGCTTAAATTCCCAACGCTAATAATGGGTACAAAAAAACTTATTTTTTTTCTAAATTTAGTATTTAAAATAGCAATAATAGCATAAATCGCACTTAAAGGAAGACACAAAAAGGCTATAAATTTTTGAAAAAAATTTGGGTTAAAAAAATAGCTATCAAGCCAGGTCATAATTAAATCTTTGCAATAAGTGGAGTTTTAAGCTTAAAAGCATTTGCTTTTATCCTTGAATTTAGCATATTTAAAAGCCTTTTATCTATATTTTTTAAGCCCTTTTTATTCTTGCTAAGTAAGATTTTTAAGCCCTTATCAATGCTAGCATAAGAAAAGCCTAAATCATCTTCATCACTTTGTCCATCCCATAAATCAGCACTTGGGGCTTTTTCTATAAATTCATTTGGCAACTTTAAAAATCTAGCAAAATCATAAATTTCACTCTTAAAAAGTTTTCCTATAGGATTAAAAGCACAAGCTAAATCCCCATAAATCGTGCCATACCCTAGCATTAACTCGCTTTTATTTGAGGTACCTATAACTAAATAATTTTTCAAAGCAGAATAATCATAAAGCAAGGACATTCTAATCCTAGCAGCATAATTTCCTATGCGAATTTTATTTAAATCTTGACTTTCTTTGATAAAAGAATCTAAAATTCCTTGAATTTCAATGATTTTATAATCTACCTTTAAGCTTTCACAAAGATTAATCGCATCTTTTAAATTTGCTTGATTTGAACTTTTTGTTGGCATAATCAAGGCTAGTATATTTTCATTTAACGCCCTTTTGCAAAGTGTTAAAACAAGGGCTGAGTCAATTCCTCCACTAAGTCCTAAAATAACGCCCTTAGCACCAGCTTTTTTTACCCTTTTTTGTATGAAAAAAACTAGTTTTTTGTTTATTTTTTTATAGTCCATATCCAAGCCTTAATAAAAAAATTATATAATTATAATGATTTTTCTTTAAGGAAAGGCAATGCAAATTTTAAAAATGCCTTGTGGGGCTTATGCTACAAATTGTTATATTATAAAAAATGAAAACGGCGATATAGTAATTGATGCTGGGGTAAATGCCTTTGATTTTATAAGTAAAAATTCTTCAGATGTCAAGGCTATTTTAAACACTCACGGGCATTTTGACCATGTTTGGGACAATAATATAGTTAAAAAACATTTTAAAGCAGATATTTTTATACATAAAGATGATGAATTTATGCTAAATGACCCCTTTAATCAAGGCTTTGAAAAGAGTAAGGCTGATTTTTTAATAAGTGATGAAAATGAATTTATGATAAATAATTTAAAATTTAAATTTCACCATTTTCCAGGGCATACGCCAGGTTGTTGTATGATAGAACTTGTCGGAGAAAATTTAATGTTTAGCGGGGATTTTTTATTTTTAAAAAGCATAGGTAGGTGGGATTTTCCTTACTCAGATGCTACTTTAATGAAACAAAGCTTAGAAAGAGTGATGACTTATAAGGGTGATTTTCGCCTTTTACCAGGACATGGCGATGAGACAAGTTTAAGGGCGGAACAAAGGCACTTGAATGCTTGGCTTAGTTATTTTTAGGCTTAAAAATGAGTATTAATGAAATAATCTTATATTTTTTAATCTTTATAATCTGCTTTTCCTTACTTGGCTTTTTTTTCTCAAGAAAGCCAAAGGAAAAACCTACTTTTTATAATAGAATTTGTCCTTGTAGAAAAATGGCAGATGATGGCAGTTTAAGCAAAATTTGCATATATATAGGGGCGGCTACTTTTTTGTATAGTACAACTTATATAAGCTTAGCTAAATTCATAAACCCCTATATAAATTTAATCTTTTTACTATCTTTTATTTGCGTTTTTATAGGCTGGAAATTAAAGCTTAGCTAGATATTGCCTTATTTCTTCATTATATAAATAAACGCCTAAAACATTTTCAAATCTTGTACTATTTCCAGTAAATAGCTTAACTAGCATATCTCCCTTAGTTGATAATTTTTCAGCACCTAAAACCCAGCCATTCTTGCTTCATCCCTATCAGTTACCTTTAAACCAATTCTACCTTGTATATTGCTTAATAAGTCTGAGTCAAATAATTTTTTGCTTAATTTTTGATTACAAAAAATAAAATGAATCGACACGCTCCTACAAAGCTTAACCAAATTTATTATCCTTTCTAATAGGACATTATTACTAGTGAATAAATAACTAGCCTCGTCTATAAATATTACAATAGGTTCAAAGCCTTTATTTTCCTTTTTATCATCACTCCTTAAAACGCGAAGTGCTTCAACTTCATCCACATGTTTAAGCATATCATTTGCCTCGTGGTAAATTTTTATATTTTGTTTAAATATATCAAAATCCCCATCATTCTTACAATCATAAACATAAAGTTTAGCCATGCTTGTTTTAAGTAAATATAAAACCATGGTCTTTAAAAGAACAGATTTTCCACTTCCACTTGTACCAATTACAAAGAGGTGAGTACCATTTATATCCAAATATATAGACTTTTTATCTATATTAAAGCCTGTAAAAAGTGCTAAATCATAATTATTTGGATGATTATTTATGGCCAGTTCAAAGTCACTTTGCCCTAATTTTGTCCAATCTTCTTCTTTTTTGGAAATTTGTATTTGATAAGAACATTGCAAACTTAAATTATTTAAGGCAAAATAAAGTGCATTACTAATCCCTATAGCCTTAGCTAATTCTTCAAATCTATTTTAAAAATCCTTTAATCAGTAGAATCTAAAACCTTAAAGTCCTAGTAGGGCTTGGATAACCCTTGCCTATTAGATTAAACCAAAATTCATCTTGTAACTTAGGACTTACTTATATAACCTTAAAGGGAATTTTATGCTTTTTTGCGTGTGAATTATAGCTTTTATTATTTTTAATAAAAAATCATTTATATTTGGGGCTTCAACTAGGGTATTTGAAACTATTGCATAGCTTTGCCTTTGTTCATTTTTAGGCAAATTTGCAAGCATTTCATAAAACAATTACAAAGCACGGCTTGAATCATTACCACCACTAAAGGCTATAACAAAGGTCTTTTGCTTATATTTTGTGTATTTAGTATATATCTTGTATGGTTTGTTGTATATTTTCATTTAGGTTATTGTTTAACTCAACTATAGGTAAATTAGAAGATAAACAATCATAAATACTAGCATAATAAAAATTTAAATGTTCTAATCCTCTCCCCCATTTGCATTAAAGAATCAGCCATGTTTTTAGCTTTTTTCGCACTAGAACAAAGCAATACTAAGTCTTTTTTATTTTTAATCTTACTTATAAAATCAAAAATTTTTTCCTTGCTTTGAAAATGATAAGAATCTTTTAAGTGTGAATTATTGTAACTTTGAATTCCTCTTATATCTATAAAATAAAATTTATCATAATTTTGCTTAATTTCTGAAAGATTAGCCACGCTTACCAAAAGAAACTCCCTTAAACTACCACAGAAAAGCTTTCAACAAGCCTTTGTACTAATAAATGCCAACCATCAACCAAAACAAAGATTAAAAGCTTAAATGGTAAAGAAATCATACTAGGTGGTAACATCATCATACCCATAGCCATCAAAACAGAGGCCACTACCATATCAATAACCAAAAAAGGCAAATATATCAAAAAGCTTATTTCAAAGGCAGTTTTTAATTCTGAAACCATAAAGGCTGGAACTAGCACAGTTAAGGGTACATCATCAACACTTTGAGGATTTGGTAAATCACGAATTCTATAAAAAAGAGCTATATCTTTATCCCTTGTATTTCTTAGCATAAAATTTTTAAAGGGCTTAGAACCAAGTTCAAAGGCTTGTTCGTAGCCTATTTCTTCGGCTAAATAAGGCTTAACCCCATCATTATAAGCCTTGGTTGCAACAGGTTCCATTATAAAAAAGGTTAAAATAAGTGCTAGTGAGGTTAAAACCGTACCTGGAGGCATACTTTGCGTTCCCATTGCCTGTCTTAAAAATGAAAAAACCACAAGCAAACGCAAGAAAGAAGTCATCATAAAAACGATACTAGGGGCAAGGGCAAGTATAGTTAAAACTATGATTATATTAAGCGTTGTTACTAGTTGATTTGGCGTATCGGGTGCACTTAGGCTTAAATTAACAGTAGGAATAGTAACTTCCGGTGCAGCACATAAGACACTGATACTTGCAAAAAATACAAATAAAAAACGCAAAATCATAACCTTGAAATTTTTTAAAAAGCTATTTTAATATTTATCTACTGAAATTTAACTTTATTTTATTTAAAAAAATAATCATAACCCACCTTTAAAAGAGTGGCAAAAACTACTATTAAAAAAAGTGTTCTAATAAAATTTCCATTTGTTTTTAAAACTAGCTTTGAACCCAAAAATGCCCCTATAATCTGCCCCAATCCCATTAAAATTCCAACTATCCAAAGGACCTTATAAGCATATAAAAAAAAGGCAAGTGAAACTACATTGCTAGTAAAATTTAAGCTTTTTGTATTAATGCTTGCATTTTTCATATCAAGCCCTAGAAAAATAACACAGGCAAATATCCAAAACGACCCTGTCCCAGGTCCTAAAAAGCCATCATAAAAGCCTAAAAGCAAACCTGCTATTAAGTGAAAAATTTTTATATTTTTTACCTTCATTTCGCCCTTATGTTTTCCTAAATTTGGCTTTAAGGCAGTGTATAAAAAGGTAAGTGCTAAAAAAACTAGGATTATTAATTTTAAGTATTTATCATTTATGAGTAAAACACAAAAGACCCCTAAAAATGCCCCAAGTGCTGTAAAAAAAACAGCCCAACCTAAAAAGGCTAAATTCATAGACTTATAATAAGTAAGAGTTGCAGTAAATGAACCAAAAACGCTTTGAAGTTTATTTGTAGCTAGAGATAGATGTGCAGGAATTCCACAAGCTATTAAAGCAGGCAAGGTTATAAGCCCTCCACCTCCTACTATTGAGTCTATAAAACCCGCAAAAAGTGCTATAAAAAATAAAATAAAATAATAAATAAGTGCTAAATTTTCAAAATCTTCCAAACAAAATAACCTATAAGATTACAAGACATTTTATTTTTTCTTGTAATCCTTTACTATTTTATTGATTTTCTTACTAGCCTTATTATAATCTCCATCTTTTAACTCTTCAAGAGCCTTTACAGCAAAATCAAAATCATCAGAAGAGATATCTTCTTGACTAGCTTCTTCGTGTATATCCTTTACTAATTTATCAATCTTCTTGCTAGCCTTATTATAATCTCCATCTTTTAACTCTTCAAGGGCATTTATAGCAGTAGAAAAATCTTGCATATCATCTAAAAAGGCGGTTACCGCCTCTCTAATAATAACAGATTTTGGTTTTCCAAGCTTTTTACTTACTTTATCAAGTTTATTTTTAAGTTCTTCTGGCAACCTTAAAGAATACATCTTTGTTTCTTTTCTCATCACTACTTCCTTTATTTTAGTATTTAAGCTTGTTTTTTATAAAATCTAATTGATGCCCCACAAGTTTTACAAGTAAAAACTTTACCCTGTATATCTATCTTTTTATGAATTCCGTATGGTACGTCGTGAATCTTACCAGCACAATCGCAAGTATATAGATAAAACTCAGCCACAGTATCTTCCTCGCTTGTTTCAAAGCTTACCTCGCCACCATCATCAGTAGCTAAGGCCTCGCGTCTCCATTTTGCAACCTTCATATCTTCGTATAAAATATGCTCTAAAAGCCATTTTTTAGCTATAACATAAAGCTTTTCTTTTAAATCATTTGTTGATTTTATATCTTTTATAAGATTTATCATCATTTGTATAATTTCTTTATGAATTTTGCGATGTTCTTCAAGACCAGGAAAATCTATAAGTTGCATATATTTTTCCTCATCGCTAAAATGGTCCTTCATGTAATTAAAAAATTCAGCCAAAAGCTCCTTAACCTCAACCTTACTTACAGCTCTATCTGAAATATTTTCAACCTTAGCAGCTAACTCAAAAAGCTTTTTGTGTTGTTCATCCACCTTAGCATTATGAACGCTAAAGCTATTGTCCCATCTTGGTAACATTGTATGTTCCTTAATACAAGATTTAAAATAACCATTATAGCATAAAATCAAAATTTTAAAGAAAGATTTTTAAAATAAAAGCCTTTTATTAACTAAAAATTTATACTTTGTTAGAAAATTTAAGCCAAAAAATTAACGGCTTAAATTTAAAGTAGAAAGAAGTCATAAAAGGCATTATTAAAGATTTTAATTTTTAAAAAATTAATTAAATTTTAATAATGCAAATTTGTAACACCTTATAAATTTTCAAGTCTATTTTTAAATTCCTTAATCCTATCTATTATCTTAGGGCTTAAACGAAGTAAAATTCTAGTATCTTCATTATAAAAAATTTGTTTATTTTTTACTGCATTTACATTTTTTAATAAGGAATTTTTTTCTATTAACTCATTTATATTATCACTTGCAATGCCTAAAATAAGCATATCAGGATTGGTTTTTAAGATAAGTTCGTTTGAAATAATAGGTCTTTTTATATCACTTTTTGGGGTTAAATTTTTTATCCCTAAAAGCCTTAAAATATCAGCCATTAAAGAATTATCAGAAAAGGCCATTAAAGGATTGCTTGAAAAAAGATAGATTGCACTTTTATTTATAGGATTTTTAGAAAGTTCTTCTAAATTATTTTTAAAATTTTGCATTAAAATTTGCCCTTCTTTTTCCTTACCTACTATACTCGCTAAGGTTTTAATATTATCGTTAATATCATCTAAATTATCAGCCTTTAAATACAAACTTTTAATGCCATAGTTTTTAAGACTTTCTTCTAAATTTAAAGAATACGAACTTAAAATCACTAAACTTGGTTTTAAACTTACAATTTTTTCTATTGAAGGGTGTGAAAAAGAACCCACGCTTTGAATTTCTTTTGTCTTATCTTCTGGATAAATTTTTGAGTGCTGTAAATGTGCCATACCTACAATTTTATCGCCACTTTCTAGCATAAAAAGAGTTTCAATACTTGCCGGATCAAGCACAATTAATCTTTGATTTGCAAAAATAGTGCTTAAAAATATACACAATAATAAAATTTTTTTCATTTTTTCTCCTTTGTTAAAATTATATATGGTTTGTCGTTGTGATAGCTTATATCACAATTTAAATCATAAATTTCTTTTAAAATTTCTTTTTTAAAAAGTTCTTTTACCTCTCCACTATAAGCAATCTTGCCATCTTTTAAAAAAATGATTTTATTGCAAAATAAAGAGGCTAAATTTAAATCATGCAAGATAGCTATAACGCTTATATTATTGGTATTAATCATATCTTCACATAAGTTTAAAAGCTCTATAGCATAATTTAAATCAAGGGCTGAAGTTGGTTCGTCTAAAAACAAAATTTTAGGCTTTTTAAGAAGTGCGCGACCTAGCATTACCCTTTGAAATTCACCACCACTTAAAGATAATACATTTCTATCTAAAAAGCTTTCAAGCTTTAAAATTTTAGCCATTTGCTTGGCTTCATCTATGTCTTGCTTAGAATAATCTAAAAAACTATGTTTTAAGCTTACAAATTTACCCATTAATAAAACATCAATCACCTTTAAAGCTGTGTGAAGTTGAGAATGTTGTGGCATAAAGCCTGAAATTTTAGCAAATTCTTTTAATTCATAATCCTTTAATTTTTTACCTAAAACGACAATCTCACCTTTTTTATAATCAAGATTTTTTAACATATTTTTTAAAAGTGTGCTTTTACCTGAGCCATTTGGTCCTAAAATTCCTAAAAAATCACCCCTTTCAAGCCTTAAATTTATATCTTTTAAAAATTCCTTATTATGATAAGAAAAACTTAAATTTTTAATCTCAAGCATTATAAAAATCTCCTAGCACTTAGGGCTAAATATAAAAAAATCGGTGCTCCAAATAAAGAGGTTAAAATTCCAATAGGAAGTTGAATAGGTGCTAAAATGGTCCTTGCAATGCTATCACAAATCAATAAAAAAAGCCCTCCTAAAAGCGTACAAAATGGAATTACTAAAGCGTTATTATAATTTTTTAACATTAATCTAACTGCGTGAGGTATAATTAAGCCTACAAAGGCTATAAGCCCACTAAATGCTACTGCAAAAGAAACGGCTAAGGATGATATTATTAATAAATTTATTTTAAGTTTTCTAGCATTTACGCCTAGATTACAGGCTTCTTCATCCCCACATAAAATAATATTTAACTCATTTTTAAAGGCATAAAAATACAATAAACAAAGAATTAGTGGCCCTATCAAAAAGCTTACCCTTAACCAACTTGCACTGCCTAAATTTCCCATTAACCAAGCTACAATTTTAAACGAATCTTCTCCTATATAATAGGTAAAAAAAGAAGTAAACGCCCCTAAAAATGAAGAGGTCGCTATGCCTATGATTAATAAGGTAGCTAAACTTGCCCGACTTGAAATTTTAAATACAAATAAAGAAAATAAGGCTGCACAAACAAAGCCTAAAATCCCATAATAAAAATCTCCTAAATTTAACAAATAAGCCAAAACTGCCCCAAAGGTAGCAGCTGCTGCAATGCCTATTATATAGGGGTCAGCTATGGGATTTGAAAAAACACTTTGTGTAATTGCCCCACTACTTGCTAATAACATGCCTATTAAAATAGCCATTATAATGCGAGGGAATCTTCCTTGCAAAATGATAGTTCTTAATAACTCATCATCGCCAAATAAGTATTTAAATAAATTAACCGGGCTTAAATTCTCATCACCCAAACAAAGGGCGATAAGAATACAAATAATATAGGCTATAAATATAGCAAATAGTACAAAATAATAAGGTTTAAAAATCATATTTTAACTCTAAATAATAGTTTCTTCCCTGTCCTGGTGTGTAATTGTCACTTACTGCATTTTGATATGTGTAATATTCTTCATCAAATAAATTTCTAATACCTGCCATTACTAATAAATTTTTATAGCGATATTGTGCCCCAATGTCTGTTATAAATCTTTCTTTTATCCAGTTACTATAAGTTATTTTGCCGGTATCAGCATCAGTGTTTCCTCCATCCTTTGCCCTTGAAAGATAGCTTAAATCAATAAAGGCGTTAACAAATTTATTAAAGCTATATTCAGCACTCGCACTCGCCTTAATAGTAGAAACATAAGGAATTCTTAATCCATCATTAATGCCCTTTGAAATTTCAGCATCAATATAGCTTAATCCTTCTTTAAAATACAAGCTATCATTTAATAAGCTTTGAGACATGTGAAGTTCGACCCCATATCTTCTTGTTTCATCTATATTATAATATTTCCAATAAGCCCCGCCTGTATTGTGTGGGTCTCCTATATATGAAATTTCATCCTTACTTTGCGTATAAAAAAGAGTTACATTCCAAGCATGAAAATCCCACCAAAAGTCCTTAACGCCTATCTCAAAGGTATTAAATGTTTCACTATCTAAATCACTACTACAATAAGCAGCCCCTCCACACAAATCAGTACTAGCCCCTGTTGAAGTACCCCTTGTGATAAATTGGGCCGGTGTTGGTGAAACATAACCTCTTTCATATTTTAAATAAATTGAACCTGTATCTGAGTACTTAAAGCTAGGGGTTATTTCGATAGCAAAATTACTTGTGTCTTTATCTTCCATAGAATAAGGGGTAGTAGTATCTACACTAGGTATAATAGGTATAACATAAGTCATTTGATTCCTATAAGACCTATCTGTTTTATAAGTAGCATATTCATATCTAGCCCCACCTGATAGGCTAAATATATCATTAAATTCATGCAAATCAAGCA
The DNA here is from genome assembly GCF_008633915.1 of Campylobacter sp. LR291e. GTDB lineage: Bacteria > Campylobacterota > Campylobacteria > Campylobacterales > Campylobacteraceae > Campylobacter_D. Next base: position 19,850 of record NZ_VJNV01000025.1, read on the forward strand.
AAAAGATAGAATGGGTTAATTTATCCATATCCATATTAGTAGTCATATTATGTTCAAATATAACAATAGCATAATTTTGCCTTGAAAGTCTTTTTGCATTATGGCTTAAAAATTCATATCCAAATACTAAATAAGAATTATCTAAATAATCGTATTTTGTTTTTAAATTTACACCTGTTAGCATATCTTCAAAGCTACTTCCATCCTGATTAAGTCCATCTAGTGTTCCTGCATATGGGCTATTGTTTTTAAGATATTTTATGGTTTGATTTTGCCAAAACGCCCCTAGATCAAATTGCCACTCATCGCTTAAAATATAGTTAAAGTCTAAGCTAAGTTCAGGTCTATTCGTTTTAGCGATTGCATTATCACTTCCAGCCTGAGTTGGATCAGCTTCAATTTGAGCCTTTGTCAAATAACCCGTGCTTGTGTTTTTGCTTTCAAAATAATTATAAGCAATTATCAAGGATGCTACCTCGCTAAAATCTACATAAGATTTAGTATTGACATAAAAGCCCTTTTCATTATATCCATCTTGATAGCCATCCTTGTTAAAACCATTTATATCAAAAGAAAAGCTAAAATTATCATTAAATTTCTTAGCCCCATTTGCATTTAAAAAACCACCTGCTCCACTATCTTCAAAGATATTGCCTCTAACTCCAAGTCCAAAACTATCTTCTTTTTTCTTTTTAGTTATCACATTGATAACCCCACCTCTTGTGCCATTTCCATATAAAACACTACCTCCTCCAGGTATGATTTCAATACGTTCAACATCATCTATATTAATGGAATTTAAAGGCGTAACCCCGTGAGAATTATCAAGTACATTTACACTTCTTCCATCAACCATAAGTTTAACTGCCACATTTGCCTTATCACCTTGTCCACGCATATCAATGCTAGTTCCCAAGCCATTATCAACAAAGCTAACTAAGGCTATTCTTTCTAGGGCTTGTTCTAGTGAAGTATATGAGCGTCTATGTAGTTCATCGCCTTCAATAACCATAACATTTCTTATAGTACTATCTGCTTCTTCTTCAAAACCAGAAGCACTTACTACGACTTTGTCTGACTTTAAATCTTTTATCTCATTTGCAAAAGAATTCATTAGTATTAAGGATACTATGAAAGAAAGTTTTAAAATTTTATTTTGCATTTTACATTCCTTGTATTTTGGGGCTAAATTTAGCCCCATTTAATTTAAATTTTAAGGATTAATTATTGATAATTTTTATCAATAATTATAAGCAGTGAAAGTATAATTTATTTATCTTAAATTTTGTTTAAAATTCTATACTATAGGAATTTAAATTTATTTTAGTAATTATGTTTAGTGTTAAAATATGAGAATAGATATTAAATTTTAAAAGATAAGTTTTATCCTAAAATTTAGAATTTAAGCTACTTATTTTCTGAGCTGTTTTTTTATTTGTAAGCTTACAAAGTTCATCAAAATCTGCCTTATAAATATTTTCAAAACTTCCATAATAGGCTAATAATTTTTGCAAACTACCCTGAGTTATGCCTAAATTTAAAAGCTTAGAACTTGTTAAATCTTGCTTTTTCTTTGTTTTTTGGTGGAAAGATATAGCAAAGCGATGGGCCTCGTCTCGTAATTTTTGTAAAAATTGTAATCTTCTATCATCATCATTTAAGCTAAATTCGCCCTTAATAGAATAAATCTTATCCCTTGCTCTACCCTTTGTCCTATGGGCCTTTGAATCTATTTTTTCCTTTGCAATGGCTAAGATATCAATATTTACGCCTTTATCTTTTATTAAATTTAAAGCTAAATTTAATAAAGCTTTCCCTCCATCTAGTACCCATAAATCAGGTGGGCTAAGCTTGTCAAAATCCTTAATCCTACGCGTTAAAATCTCACGCATTTGTTCATAATCATTTTTATAATTTAAATGAAATTTTCTATAATGACTTTTATTAAAAACCCCATTTTCAAAGCACACCATAGCCCCAACACATGCTACTCCTTGCATATGAGAATTATCAAAAATTTCAATACAGTTTGGTTCATTTTCAAGCCCAAAATATTCTTGCAAACTCTTTTCTATATTTTCTTTCTTTTTATAGATATTAATATTTTGCAAAGAATTTTCAAAGGCCAACTCACAAATTCGCTTTTTTTCACCTTGTTTTGCAGTTTTAATATGAATTTTTTTATTAAATCTCTTACTTAAAATATCAGCTAAAATTTCACTATCTTCAAAGTCTTCATAGGTATAAATTTTATTTGCAATAAAGGGAATATTTGCATTAAAATTTTCTAAGATAAGCTGTTTATAAATTTCATTTTTATCATAAGCCATTTTTAAAGGAGTTATTTTGCTATTTGAACTAATGATTTTACCATTTTGAATAACAAAACGAATAGTAGATAGCAACTCATTTTTAACGCTCATTGCAAAGACCTCAAAGTCTTCAAAATTTGCTAAATCAAGTTCTATTTTTACCTCTAAATCCTTAATCGTTTTTATCTGGTCCCTTAGTCTAGCAGCTTCTTCATAATTTTCATTACTAGCTAAAAATAGCATTTTTTCTTCTAATTTTTTAACTAAAATGCTAGGATTAAGCAAGGCTTTCATAGCATCTTCTAAAAGTTTTTTATACTCATCTTTTGTTGTTAAATGTACGCAATACCCCTTGCAGCGATTGATTTGATAAAATATACAAGGGCTTTTGCAGTTATTTTTTTGCTTTAAAGGAAAATACAAATAAAGAGCGTTTAAAAGTTCTTTTGCCCCCTTAAAAAATGGACCAAAATATCTAATCTTACTTTTTTTAATAAGCATTCTAGTTATATTAAAGCGAGGAAAATCCTCATTTAAATCAATGTAAATATAAGGGTAAGTTTTATCATCTCTTAACAAAATATTATATTTTGGGCGAAGTTGTTTTATAAATGAATTTTCTAAAATCAAGGCATCGGCTTCTGAGTGAGTGCTTATAAACTCAATACTACTTGCTTCTTCAATCATTTTTTGAATGCGTAAGGAATTTTTTTCATTTGGCTTAAAAATAGGCACAAAAGAAAAATAAGAACGAACCCTTTTTTTTAAATCCTTTGCCTTGCCAACATACAAAAGTCTGCCACTGCTTGAAAAATATTGATACACACCAGGCGTACTTGGTAAGGAATTTAAGCTTTTTAATAAATTTTCATTCATTGATATTTTTCTTAATGATTTGTCTTAATTCTTCCATTTTTTGATAAAAGATAGGGTTTTTAAAATTGTTTTCAAATTTAGCTAAAGAAAGTTCTATGTAAGGGGCTTTTGGTAGAGGTTTATAAGCTATTTTAGTTTTATCATTAAATTTTATTGAAAGAATTTTAATATCCTTTATATATTTAAATGGACTATCTTTATACATATTAGCATATTTTTTTATACGAAATTTAATCTCATTTTTGGTACTATCGTGGTTAAATTCTTGTCTAGCGACATTTGATTTTGTCAAAATGTGCAAGATATTATTTTTAATGAAGATTCTTGAAATAAGCATTTGGTGTTCTTTGCTAAAATAAATTTTAAGAAAATCTTGACAAAAAAATAAATTTCTTAGGAATGGATTATGAGGCAAATTTACAAAAGAACCTATAACGTTACTTATACTTTGAATCTTTTTCATTTGATAATAATAGCACTTTTTTGCTTAATTTTACTAAGTGCTTGTGGATATAAAGGCGACCCTATTTATAATGATTATGAACAAAATGGCACTATTAAAGAAAGCAAAAGTTTTCAGCATCTCCAAAGGTGGTAAAAAATTTATGCAATTCTTAAATAATTTTAGCTACAATAAAGCTTTAAATTTCACTTTAATTTAAGGTTAGCTAATGAAAAAAGCAGATATTTTAGTCTTAGATTTTGGCTCACAATATACTCAATTAATAGCAAGAAGATTACGAGAACAAGGCGTTTATACTGAAATTTTACCCTTTAATGCAAGTTTAGAAGATATAAAATTAAAAGAACCTAAAGGCTTGATTTTAAGTGGGGGGCCGGCCAGTGTTTATGCAAATGATGCCTTTTTTTGCGAAAAGGGAATTTTTGATTTAAATTTGCCTATACTTGGAATTTGTTATGGAATGCAACTTATTGCACATCATTTTAAAGCCCTAGTAGCCCCAGCAACTCATAAAGAATATGGCAAAGCAAATATACAAGTAAAGCAAGATAGCGATTTATTTAAAAACTTACCTAAACAGCAAGTAGTTTGGATGAGTCATTCTGATAAGGTTGAAAATTTACCTAGCAATTTTAAGGTTTTAGCTACTAGTGAAAATAGCCCTTATTGCGTGTTTGCTGATGAGAAACGTAAAATTTTTGGTTTGCAATTTCACCCTGAGGTGCAACATAGCGAATTTGGAAAAAGTATATTAAAGAATTTTGCAAAATATGCTTGTAAATGTGAAAGCATTTGGAATATGGGTAGCTTTGCAAAGACTCAAGCTCAAAAAATTCGCGAAGAAGTTGGGAGCAATAAGGTCTTGTGTGCAGTAAGTGGGGGCGTTGATAGTAGCGTAGTAGCAGCACTTTTAGCAAATGCTTTAAAAGAACAAGTCATAGTTGTTTTTGTAGATAATGGACTTTTAAGGCAAAATGAAAGACAAAACGTGGAATTTATGTTTAAAAATACGCTTGGCATTAATCTTATAAGCATTGATGCTAGTGAAATTTTCTTAACTCGCTTAAAGGGCGTAATTGACCCTGAAAAAAAGAGAAAGATTATAGGCAATACCTTTATAGAAGTCTTTGAAGAAGAGGCAAAAAAACATAAAGATGTAAAGTACCTTGCACAAGGTACCCTTTACACAGATATAATCGAAAGTTCAGTAATCGGGGCAAGTAAGACTATAAAATCTCACCATAATGTAGGGGGTTTGCCTGAAAAAATGAATTTAAAATTAATCGAGCCTTTAAAAGAAATTTTTAAAGATGAAGTTAGGGCCTTAGGGCTTGAACTTGGACTTTCAAAAGAAGTTATTTATAGGCACCCCTTTCCTGGTCCAGGCCTTGCTATACGCATAATGGGCGAGGTAAATAAGCCTAGTTTAGAACTTTTAAAAAAGGCAGATGCTATTTTGCTTGAAGAGTTAAGAAGTAGTGGTTGGTATGATAAGGCTTGGCAAGCATTTTGTGTTTTGCTTAATGTTAAAAGCGTTGGCGTTATGGGGGATAATCGCACCTATGATAATACCATTTGCATAAGGGTAGTTGATGCAAGTGATGGAATGACAGCAAATTTTACGCATTTGCCTTTTAATCTTTTAGAAAATACTTCAAACCGCATAATTAACGAAGTAAATGGCATTAATAGAGTAGTTTATGATATTACCTCAAAACCACCGGGTACTATTGAATGGGAATAACTGTGCTAAAATACAAATTTTTAGATATAATTTTACTAAACTTTAAAAGGAAGTAATATGAAAAAGTTAGCTTTATTTTTAGGACTTAGTTCTTTTTTATTTGCAGCAAGTAATGAAGAGATTATAAATTTTTACTCACAAATAATACAAGCCCAAGCCCCGAACGCTAAGGTAAGCATAAGCAAAAGGGAAAAACTTGCTAGTAGCAATATAGAAAGCATTATCTTAGAAATTGACTTAGGCAATGGTGAAAAACAAAATGATATTGCATTTACAATAGGGGATTTTATCAGTGCTGATATGATTAATATAAAAAGTGGAACTTCTTATAGAAGGGATTTTGAATTAAAAAATTTCCAAGAGGCTAAGGATAAATTTACAGCAAATGCAAAAGATGTTGTAAAAAAAGAAAGTATGGTTGTGAAATTAGGCGATAATACTAAGCCAAAAATTTACATTTTTACAGACCCAGAATGCCCATTTTGTAGAGAACAATTAAAAGATATAGAAAATGAATTAGCAAATCATCAAATAAATTTAATATTAACTCCGGTGCACGGCAAAAGTTCTTTTGAAAAATCAGCCCTGATATACAAAGAAAGTGCTAAAGCAAAAACAGATAAAGATAAGATTGCCATTCTTAGAAAATACTATGATGAAAATATAAAAACCTACCCAAAGGTAAGTGACGCAGAGGTTAAAAAAATTTTAGAACTTTTTGAAAAATATAGGGCTTTAGGGCTTCATGCTACTCCAACTACCATTGAGGAGTAACAATGCGTTTTTGTCTGATATTTTTAGTTCTTTTTTTTACAGCTTGTTCTAGTTCTAAATTTGTACAAAGCAATGCTGAGCTTAATAATGAAGGAATTTTCATTAAGGCTAGGGTCAATGAAAGCTTTAAGATTACCCTACAAAATCCAAGCTCAATTGAAACAAATTTTAAAGAAAGCTTAAAAGAAGAATTATTAAGTTTAGGTTTAAAAGAAGATATTAATAACCCTGATTATGAATTATTAATAAATTTGGTAAATTTTAAAAAGCATATTTATGCCCTTAAGGTTTCAAGGTCGGGTACTTTTTTTTATGATTTTACACCTATGGAACCAAGGGGTGAATGGATGGTAGAAAATTATTATAGTATGCAAATGAATATAAAAATTAAAGGCAAACAAGATAGTGGACAAACAAGCATACTTGCTAAAACAGCCTTTATAAGCGATAAAACAAGGTGTCAATTGTCCTTAGAAAATAGCATTGCAAAGCAGATAAAAAGTTTTTTCTTTATGCAATGATTTTATCTTGACCAGCCCCTTGATTGATTTTTTTATCTTAACTTTTTTTGTTCTTCTTTTGAAATAACCTTTTTAACTATATTTGGTTCGTAATTTTGCTTAGAATTTGAATTATAAACTTCTTTATTTGTAAATCTTTTATTTTCATCAAGTTCTCTTAAATAAATTTGCAAGCTATCTGCTAAGCCTGTATCAATCACTATTTTAATATTTTGTGCTAAATTTTGAAAAACATTGTCGTGAAATTCTTTATTAACATTTCTTTTGATAATCTTTGCCCTATCTAAGCAAGATTGCCAACTTATTTTTTATCGCAAGTTTGGATTAAAATATGCCTTTTATATCCATGTTTTTCAGTTCGTTTAATATTTTTATAGGCACATTAGGGTCCCTAAAGATACTTTCTATTAAAACATTAAAATATTCTTTTAAAGTCTTGTCAGTGATAGTATCTTTAAGCTTAGCCGAAAAATCTTTAAGCATATCATGGGCTTGGTCTGGATACTTTTTCATGATAGTTATATCTTGGGTGAAAAGTTTTACAAACATCAGCATCTATCGACATAATATTTTTATTACTTTCCATTAACCTATCAACCAATATAGATTTACCAGCCCCAGGTTGTCCACCTATGATATAAGCTTGTGGTTCATCTGATTTTGTTATATTATTATTTATTACTAGCTCTTTCCAAGCCTTTTGTAATTGTTTTTCAAATTCCTTTTCTGTAAATTCTTTCAATTATTTTCTATCCTTTGTGTTTCTTGTCTTTGAAATATTTAATATTCAACATCTTCTATTTGTTTATATGGTCGTTCAATTTCATCAAGTATATTTTTATACTTATCAAAATCTAAATCCCAATAATCAATTTTTCTTATTTCATCAATTAATTTATGAATTTTTTTATATCTACACTATCGTAATATACACTTGCCACTCTCGCAATCCTAGCTATTGCCATTTGCATTAACTCAATCAAACACGCTTTTTCAGTAAAAGTAGCCATTTTTATCCTTATAAAATTTCTCTTTGTCCTTTAGCGTCTGGCTCGCTTAAAACTCCATTTTGACTAAGTTGTTCTATGATATTTGCAGCCCTATTGTAGCCTATTTTAAGCCGTCTTTGTAGGTATGAAATACTAGTTTTTTGGTCCTCAATTATAACCCTCTTAGCATCTTCGTAAAGTTCATCCAATTCATCGTTAAAATTTCCACTCAAATTTACCCCACCAACGCTTTGTTCATCGCGTAAAAAGCTTTCATCATATTCTACAACTTGCTGTGCCTTTAAGAATTCTACTATTTTTTCTATCTCGCTTTCACTAGCAAAAGGGGCATGTAATCTTACTAAATTACTAGTTCCAGGCGGCGTAAACAAGCAATCCCCTCTACCTAGCAAACTTTCAGCACCCATAGTATCTAAAATCACCTTAGAATCAATCTTTTGCCCTACCTTATAAGCTAAACGACTTGGTAAATTCGCCTTTATAAGCCCGGTTACTACATCCACGCTTGGTCTTTGTGTAGCTACTATTAAATGAATTCCGCTAGCCCTAGCCATTTGAGCTAATCTTGCTATGTAAAATTCCACGTCTTTTCCCGCGTTCATCATTAAATCAGCTAATTCATCGATTATTACCACTATAAAAGGCAATTTCTCGCCATCAATTTCTTTCATTTTTTCATTATAATTTTCAATATTTTTTGTCTTTGCCTCTGCCATTAAACGATATCTTCTTTCCATTTCTGCTACCATGTTAGATAAGGCATTTACAGCCTTTTTTGGCTCAGTTATAACGGGGGTAAGCAAGTGAGGAATTTCATTATAAATACTAAATTCAAGCATCTTAGGGTCTATCATCATTAATCTTAAACTCTTTGGCGAATTCCTATACAAAAGACTTAAAAGCATAGCATTTATACCCACGCTTTTTCCACTGCCCGTCGTCCCTGCTATTAAAAGATGAGGAAGCTTTTTTAAATCAGTAACAAAAGCATTTCCTACAATATCCTTTCCAAGTGCCATAGTTAATGGACTTTTAGCATTTTTATAAATATCACTTTCTAAAATTTCTCTTAAATAAATAGTTTGAATTTCTTCATTTGGAACTTCAATTCCTACTACATCTTTTCCAGGGATTGGAGCTTGTACGCGAATGGACCTAGCCTTTAGGGCCATTGCTAAATCATCTTGTAAATTTAAAATTCTACTTACCTTTACATCAGCACTTGGGCGAAATTCAAAGGTAGTTACAACAGGACCTGTATAAGTACTTATAACATCGCCTCCTATTTTAAAGCGTCGAAGTTTTTCTAATAAATCATAAATTTTTTTATCTATCTCACTCTCATTTATAAAATGGTGAGTTTGAACAGGTTTGCTTAAAAAATCAAGAGAAGGAAGTATGAAATTTTTAGGCTTTTCAATCTCTCCTTGTTCGATTTCTTTAAGTAATTGTTTGTTTAATTCTACTTCTCTTCCTAAAATACTAGCGTGGTGAAGTTCTTTTTCATTTAAGTTATTTTCTAAATTTAAATTTACTTTATTTTCTTGAGAATTTAAATTTTTCAAATTTGGCCGAGAAACTGAATTTTGTGAATTTGACTCAATCTCATCAAGCTTAATAATAGGCGTATTTGAAGTATAAACTCCATCCACTACTTCTTCTACCATAGGCATAAAATCAAGCTTACTTTCATTTAACTCATCAACACTTTTTAACTTTACATTCTCTTCTTTAAAGTCCAAAATTTCAGGCTTATTTTCTTCTATGATACTTTCTTGTTTTGGGGTGTTATTTGAATTTATATTTGAATTTAAATTTATATTTTGATTTGTGGTATTTGAATTTTTATCTACTATGCTATATTTTAAACTTTGTATAATGTCCTTACTTGCTTGTAAATTCCTTATATCATCTTGTTTAAGGCTTTCAAATTGCTTTTCTTTTATGGGTGTATTTTCATTTGCGTTTACACTAATATTTTTTCTTTTATAACTTGGGGCTTCAAGGTCTTCCTTTGAAATGCTTATATTTTCAAAATCCTTAGCCTGTTTAGGTTTTAAAAATCTTTCTGGTATCATTTCTGTTTCTTCTCCTGCAATATAACTAAATTCCTCGTCAATGCTTATACTAGCACGGCTTGCTTTTTTTATAAAATCATCAACTAGGATTGAGTTTTGATGAATTACGCTTTGTGGCGTGTCTGTAACTTCGACTATAATCTCTTCTTCATCCAAATTTTCATTTTCTACCTTAATATCGTTTTGTTTTTCGTTTAAAATTTCCTCATTTTCTTCTTCTTCAATATCTAAATTATCACCTATGTTAGCTAAAAGTTCGTATTTTTCACTATTGCTAATATTGTCTTCGTTTTTAATATTTTGTTTAACATTTATAATTGGGGCTTTTGGTTCGCTATGTTCTATATCGTCATTATCAACCTCGCCACCAAAAATACGCATTAAAAAATTTTTAATACTTTTTTCAAATTTTTCAAAAATACTAAAATTTAACTCGATATTTAAAGTATATTTAAGAAATTTTGGAAATAGCAAGATTAAGGAAAAAAGCATAAATAAAAGTGCTAAAATTCCACTTCCTATGTGGCCCAAGAAAAAATTAAAGCTATTATATAAAAATTCTAAGATATAACCACTTTCTTTATAAAAAACAGCAAAAATTAAAAAAAAGCCAAGTATCCCAAAGACAAGGCCAAATAATTCTCTTTTTTTAAATTGTTGTAAATCATAGGCCTTTTTATAAAAAAAATAATTTAAAACTAATAAAATAAAGGGATAATAATAAGCACTTTTTCCAAATAAAAATACATTTGCCTCGTTTATAAATAACCCAAAACTTGGCACAAACATACATAAGCAAAGATAAAAAATAAGAAAGCTAGAGCTTATGAAAATGGCTTCTTTTTTGATGATTAAACCCTTGATTTAAATTTAAAAAAAGCCATTATAGCATAAGTTTTTTACATATAATTTAATAAACTAAGCTGCAATAAAGTAGTAGTTGCTTTCATAGAGGCTTGATATGCAGTTTGTGTTTGAATTAAATTTATAATAGTTTCAGCATAATCAGCATCATTTACTTCTGATTTCATAGTTTGAACATTTACCTTCAACACAGCTGCCCTATTATTTACGCCTTCAATGGTAGTATAATAAGTACCTGAAACTGTGTTTTTCTTGCTAACATGGTCTATTAAATGGTCAATCCTTTCAAGTGCTCCTTGTAAACCTGTATTTCTTGGGTCAGAACTTTCAGAATCAGCCCTCATATTACCACTTCTAACTGCATCAACCATAGCATATAAATCCTTGATAATATCAACGCTTGGCTCATCAATAGTAATTGCATTGTTCGCACTAAATACGAAATTTGAACCATCAATTGTTGAGGCTGTATTTGTGTAAGGAGGTTGTGGAAATGAAGTTGTAGATGAAGAATCATAAAGTGCAATTTCCATTCTTGTATTTGTAGAAAGTTTATCAGTTACGCTTATGCGGCCTTGATAGTCCATATTTACTTCAATAGTAGCCTTTGAGTCGGTAAGTAATTGTTGATAGGTTTCCCAATCAGCTGCGTCAATTTGATTATTATTTGCAACTATACTTGCAGTTGGTACATTATCAGATGCAAAAAGGGCTATAATATCATTTAATTGCTTGTAGGTAATATCATTTGAAGCAGTTACCACTCCACTAGTACCATCGCTTGAAACATTCATAATAGGAACGCTTATAATATTGTTATTTGCATCCACATAAGAAAAACTAGAATTTTCTAAGTCGATAGTAACTTCGTAATTTATCCCACCTCTTGAAGTCATATTTAAAGTTAACGTAGTCCCAGCTAAACTATCATTTGCCATAACCTCGCTTAATTTTGTTGAATCAGTGGCATACTCGCTACTATCTCTAATTATTTGAGAAACAGTGCCATAAACAGTGTTACCATCCTTTTCAAAATACACATTATCATAATCAGCCCCATCAGTAGCATTGCCATCAGCATCTGTCATATTACTATGTATAAAATTTGTTTGATTTAAAGAAACTTCAAAATCTTGCCCATTAACTTGTATAACAACGGTTTGCTCACCTAAGATTGTATAATCTCCCCCACTTGCAACTAGTGCAGCGTCCATAGCCCTATTTGTAACATCGTCCATAGAAATACCCTCGACCTGGGCTGCTTCAATTAAATTAGTCAAGGTAGTTCTATCAGCAACTTGTGGAGTGTAGGCCACAGCGTGAAATTCAAGAAGGTTATTACCTGATTTATAATCTGTGATTTGAATTTGACCACTATTGTTTATGCTAACTTCTACGACCTTACTTGTAGTAGTGTTTCCATAAAGGGTTCCTATGTAATCAAGCACATCTTGTATGCTATCTTCTGAGTCAATTAAAACAGCTGATTTAAAGCTGGTACCATCTGGCCTAACTCCTTGTACATAAAGGGTCGAGGCTGGATAATCAAGCCTTGTGCTATCATACTCAAAATCTGCATCCACGTCCAAGCTATCATCTTGTACGTATTGTTGACCTATTAATTGATACCAGCTTGATTCTTCGTCCAAATAAACTTCATCTTCTGGATTATTAATTATATCATAGCGATTATCCACAAAGCTAACATTTGTAGTAATTTGCTTACTATAATCACTATCTGATGAATACATTAAATCCCAACCTGTTATATTATAAGTAGTTTGAGTACCAGCCCCTGTAACTACATTTAGGGTATTGTCATCGCCGTTATAATTTCCTTGTAAATCAAAGGGTTGTACGTTTACTTGAGAACCAGAAAAAAGATATTGTCCATTAACGCTAGTGTTTGCAAGTTGCACGAAACTTTCTATAATGAGTTCTAACTCACTAGCTATTGCTTCACGTGAGGTTTGAGAGTTAGTATCGCTTGCTGCTTGGGTTAGTTTTACCTTGAAATTTTCAAGGAGTTGTACCATATCTTCAAGGGTAGTCATGGTATTTGCAAGCATTTCCATTGATGAAGAAGTAGCCTCTTGAACTTGTGTAATAGTAGCAATCTCATATTCTAAACGCGTACTATCTATGTAAATACTAGCATCTTCATATGAATTTTGTATCTTAGTACCAGAACTCAATTGATCGCTAATCTTGGTTAAATTTGATTGTGCTCCCATTAAGGTACTAACCGAATTAGTAAAATTTAGCTTGTCTGTAACTCTCATAATCCATCCTTTTAAACATAATCCTTGCTTATTATCAAGCAAAAATCGTTCCTAAAATTTAAGCCCATATCGACAAATTCTAAATTTTCTTTAATTAAAACTTTTTTAAAGTAAAAAAGATATAATTCAAGCTTTAAGCCCAAGTGGTGAAACTGGTAGACGCGCTAGACTCAAAATCTAGTAAGGGCAACCTTGTGTCGGTTCGAGTCCGACCTTGGGCACCATTTCAAATTTATGAATTTAAATTTACAAAAAAGAAGCGATTTTTTGACCTACTTTTATATTATCATTTTCTTTTACATTAAATTTTAAATAATCTTTTTGGGCTATTAAAACTATGGTAGAACCTAACTCAAAATAGCCTAATTCATCGCCTTTTTTAATATATAAATTTTCGTAATTATACGAAAAATCATGGCTATTTTTTGCGTTTGTCTGTATATTTTCATCAAAATTAAAACGCATTTTTCCTACATTTTGAGCCCCTACAAAAACAAGCCAAAAGATAAAATTATTGCATTTGCATTTTAAGCTTACTCTTTCGTTTTTTGTGTAAAGATTGCTAATTTTTTTAAGATATTTTTCATTAACGCTAAATAATGACCCTCTTGTATAAACAGCTTGTAAAATTTGCATATCAAAGGGGACGTGATAGCGATGATAATTACTTGGAGAAAGATATATATTTACATAATCAAGCCCTTTTTCTAGCTCATTTTTTTCAAAATTATCCCTTAAAAGTTCTTCAATGCTATAAGTATGACCCTTTATAGAAAAGGCAAAGGCTTCATCATTTGCTAAAAAACTAGACCCACTTTGATAAATTTTACCATCACTTGGGGCTACAAAATCATCTTGAAATTCTATATCCTTTGTAAATTTACGCGTAAAAAGGGCGTTTAAACTTTCATACTCATATGCACTTTTAAAGTCACTTAAATTTATATTAAAATAACTCACATAACTTTCATTAATAACCTTTTGTAAGGGTTTATAAAATTTAAACTTAGCAACTACTCCAAATAGCCTTGAAGTAAAATTTGAAAAACTCATTTTTCTCCTTTTAAATTTAAAATCACTATTTCACTTTGAGTAAGCATTCTTAAACTTGGTCCCCAAAAACCAGCCCCTGTGCTAATAAAAATTTGAGTTTGTTTTCCTAATTCGTGCAAGCCTGATATAAAACCTTGATTAAGTTCAACTAAAAACATAAATGGAAAAATTTGACCCCCGTGAGTGTGGCCACTTAATATTAAATCAAAATCGCTTAAATCATAAAGCAAGGCAGTTTTTGGCTGATGTGCTAATAAAATGCTAGGCTTTGAAAAATCCATATCAACTTTAACCCTTTGTAAATCAGGCCCTAAAATACCCCTATTTTGCAAACCTGCTAAGTCGCCAAGTCCTGCGATATTTATAAAGCCTAAGTCTATATTTTCATTTATTAAAATATTCATCTTTGTTTTAGTCTTTAAAAGTTCTATTATCTCATAAACTCCTCTGTAATATTCATGATTGCCAAGCGAGTAGTAAACACCAAATTTAGTATTAAATAAATCTAAATCGCTAATATAACTTTCAATCTCTTTAACATTTGTATCAACCAAATCCCCAACAATTACTACCATATCAACATTTTGAGCATTTACCTTTTCTATTAAGGCATTTAAAAATTCCTTATGTAAATTTTTGCCTAAATGTATATCAGCAAGCATTGCTATTTTTAAATCTTGTTTAAGTTTTGGAAGTTTTATTTCAACTTCTTTAATATCAGGTATCTTAATAGCACTATATATACTAAAATATGCTAAATACGAAGAAAGCCCTATTATCAAAAGTTCAAAAATAGACCTTGTAAATGGGCATTTTAATTTTTGTTTGCCTGTAAAATAATATAATAAACGCAAAATATCAAGTATTAAGGTAATAAAAAATAAACAATAAGTCGGGGCATAAAGCATGGATAAAAATGAGTAAATATCATTGCTTAAAAGTTCTACCTTACGTACTGCTAGAAAAAATACCTGACATATAAATAAAAGGCTAAAAATTACTATAAATAAAGGCTTTAAATGAGTAAATAGAAAGAATTTACAAATCAATCTTTTATAAATATAGACATTAGCAACGGCAAAAATCAATAAAACTACAAAGGAAAATATTAAAAAAATCATAGGCACAATTATAACTACAAAAAATAAATATTTATATATTTTTGTTATAATTGATTTTTAAAATTTTTAAAAGGTTATAAAATGTATCGTTTTGCTCCATCTCCAACAGGGGATATGCATATAGGAAATTTAAGAGTGGCACTTTTTAATTATATTTGTTCAAGGCAAGAAAATAAAGACTTTATATTAAGGATTGAAGATACTGATAAGGCTAGAAACATACAGGGAAAAGAAGAAGAGATAAAAGAACTTTTAAAGCTTTTTGGTATAACTTGGCAACATTTTTATATACAAAGTGAAAATTTAAAATTTCATCTTAAAATGGCTTTAAAATTAGTAGCTGAAAAAAAGGCCTTTGCTTGTTTTTGTACTGAAAGTGAGTTAGAAGCAAAAAAAGAGATTGCTAAAAAGGCTAAAAAAGCTTATAGATACGATGATACTTGCGAAAATTTAACGAATAGTGAAGTTTTACAAAATGAAAAGCCCTTTGTAATTAGACTTAAAAAACCTAAGCAAAGCATTAAATTTAAGGACTTAATCAAGGGTGAGTTAAGCTTTGAACCTGAAAATATAGATAGTTTTGTGATAATGAGGGCTGATAAGACCCCTACTTATAACTTTGCTTGTGGGGTTGATGATATGTTAGAAGATGTAAGTTGTATCATTAGAGGCGAAGACCATGTTGCAAATACTCCAAAACAAGAACACATTCGCCATAGCTTAAATTATGATAAAAAAATAAGTTATGCACATTTGCCTATAATCTTAGATGGAAATGGACAAAAAATGAGTAAAAGACATGCTCATTCAAGCGTAAAATGGCTTTTAGAACAAGGAATTTTACCAAGTGCTATTGCAAATTATTTAATCTTACTAGGCAATAAAACTCCTGTTGAAATTTTCACGCTTGAAGAAAGTTTTAATTTTTTTGATATTAAAAATATCTCAAAATCACCTGCAAAATTTGACTTTAAAAAGCTTTTACAAATCAATAGAGAACACATTAAAATACTTGAAAAATCAAAGCTTAACGAGCTTTTAAATTTTAATAAAGACCTAGCTTTATTAGCTAAATTTTACACTCAAGAAGCAAGCACCTTAAATGAAATTAAAGAAAAAATAAGATTAATTTTTAATAAAAAAGATTTTGATGAATTTAAAAATGAATGTGAGTTGATTAAAAAAAGCTTATTAGAAATTGATTTAAGCGATGATTATAACGAATTTATAAATTCTTTAATGCAAAAAACAAACCTTAAAGGCAAGAATTTTTTTATGCCACTAAGGATAATCTTAACAGGGCAAAAACACGGACCTGAATTAAGTAAGCTTTATACGCTTATAAAGCCTTTTATC
Organism: Campylobacter sp. LR291e; assembly: GCF_008633915.1. Classification (GTDB taxonomy): domain Bacteria; phylum Campylobacterota; class Campylobacteria; order Campylobacterales; family Campylobacteraceae; genus Campylobacter_D. The sequence goes on from NZ_VJNV01000025.1 coordinate 36,304, forward strand.
AAAGAATTAGCAAGGATTTAAAATGGGTGTGAGTTTGATTTTAAGCTTGGTTGAATTGTTACAAATAATTATTAATGTCTATATTTTTATATTTATCGCAGCTGCGTTAATAACTTGGGTAAATCCAGACCCTTACAACCCTATAGTTCAAATTTTATATAAATTAACAGCCCCAGCCTATAAGCTTATAAGCTTTATTCCTACGCGTATAGGTCCTGTTGATATAGCCCCGATTATAATTATCATAGCTTTAGAATTTATTAAAATTTTTATAGGTCAATTAGCAATTTATTATTTACGCACATTTTAGATTTTTTAAAATTTGTAATTAAAATGTTTAGGGTAATTAAATTCTATTTGATATAATAAAACAAAATTATACAAGGAAAAGATATGAAAAAAATTCTTGCTCTATGCCTTTTTATAAGCTTTTTGAGTTCTTTAAATGCCGCCATTTATAGCCTTGAAACCTTAAAAAAACACGATAACTCCTTAGCAAAGGATTATTATATACATAGATTAATTGAAAATAAAAGCTTAAATAAACAAGAGATAAAGGGGCTTAGAAAGCATATTTTTCGCTATGCAGGTAGGATTAAAAAAGATATTGAAAAAATAATAGTTTTAAAGCCTATCATTAATCCAGCCACTGCAGCTTGCTATAATTACACTAAAAATAATATCTTAGACGCAAATACAAGTTGTCAAATAACAAGACTTGGTTCAATCCCTTTTATTTCAAGTCTTAGTACTCAAACTAGACAAATTTTAGCTAACAAATTTCAAAATTCAAAACAAGAATTAACCCACCTTTTACTCGGTTTTAATACTAAAAATCCTATGGCTTATGTGGTTTCAAAAGGGGACGTAAACGCTTTTTTTAGACTTTATAATTATTCTTCAAAGCTTGATACTGATTTAAATATAAATTTTGTAAATAAACTTCCAAGCCATAAATCTTTTAAAAAAATAGCACAAAATATCATTATAAAAAGAGAGCACCCAAAATTAAGGCATTCTTTATTGGAAATTAATCCACAAAACTCAAGCGAGGATTCTGCCTTTTATTTAGGAGTAAATGCTCTTAGCTATCGAAAAGAAGCACTTGCTTATGAATTTTTTAAAAGGGCTTATGAAAGCTTTAAATTGCAAGAAAATAAAGATAATGCATTATTTTGGATGTATAAGATTAAAAATGATGAAAATTTATTAAAAAAGTTAGCCAATAGTAAGTCTGTTAATATTTATAGTCTTTACGCTAGAGAACTTACCAACTCTTCAATGCCTGAGATTATAACCCCAACGACAAGTGATAAAATAAGTAGTTTTGATATGAGCAATCCCTTTGCTTGGCAAAAATTAGCAAAGCAGATAAAGGATGCAAATTCTACAAAATTATCAACACTTGCCAAGGAATTTAACAGCAAAAATACCCTTTCAATTTATACCTATATCCTAGAAAGGCAATCAGGCTTTAAGCAAAATTATTTTATTATGCCTTATTATGAGTATATAAAAGATTATGATATATCTCGCCAAGCCTTGATTTTAGCCATTGCAAGACAGGAAAGTCGCTTTATACCAACAGCTATTTCTACTTCTTATGCCTTAGGAATGATGCAATTTATGCCCTTTGTTGCAAATCACATAGCACAAAAGGAATTAAAGCTTGAAAATTTCGACCAAGATGATATGTTTAACCCACAAACTGCATATTTTTTTGCTAATCACCATTTAGATTATTTAGAACAAAATTTAAAATATCCTTTATTTATGGCCTATGCTTATAATGGAGGAATAGGCTTTACAAATAGAATGCTTGCAAGGGATGATATGTTTAAAAATGGCAAATTTGAACCATTCTTATCAATGGAACTTGTACCTTACCAAGAAAGTAGAATTTATGGAAAAAAGGTACTAGCTAATTATATTGTGTATCGACATCTACTGAACGATAATATAAAGATTTCGAGTATTTTTCAAGATTTAATTCAAAGCAATCATAAGGAAAAGGACAAATCTTAACAACAAAATTTCTCTCATTGCTAATTGATTTACGCCTTATCTTAAAATAACGCGTAAAGTCATTATTAATGAGATATTTCATTAAAATATCGTCCCTTGCAAGTTCGCTAATTTCACTACTTTGATTATTAATAATTATACTTAAATCAATGATTTTAAAGCTATCAGGGGTTATGCTTAAAACAAAGATATCATCACTTGAAGGATTATCTAAAATAGGATTTAAATAAGCTAAAATCAAAACTGCACTTTCGTTATTTTCACTTTCATTAACAATTCTTTGTTTTTGAGAAAACATTAAGGTTTGAGTCTTTAAATTTACAAGCTTTGTTTCTCCATTTTTATTAGAACAAGCACAAAATACAAAAATACTAAGTAAAAAAATACAAATTCTCATCATTTTTTCCAAAAAATTTTGCATATTGTAACCTTTTAACTCTATTTTTTGCTTTAAAAAGATATACTTTTAAAAATTTTTTGCAAAGAAGTATTATGAAAAAACTTGTAATGGCATTTAGTGGTCCTTCAAATTCAGGCAAAACGACACTTATTTCAAAGTTAAGTACTGAATTTATCAATCAAGGATTAAAGCTAATTTTAATCAAACACGACCCAAGCGATAAGGCTGTTTTTGATAAAAATGGCAAGGATAGCTTTAAATTTTTTCAAAGTGGGGCTGATGTTATGGTATTAAGTCCAAATCGAACTACTTATTTTTCACACACATCAAAAGATGTTTTAAGTGCCTTAAAAATGGTAGATGATTTTGACTTATGCTTAGTTGAGGGTCTAAAAACCCTTGATTTACCACGCATTAGTGTATTTTGCAAGGATATTGATGAAAGTTATTTTTCCTTTTCACAGGCCATAGCAAGTTATGAAAAAGTAGAAAATGACAAGCTTGCCTGGCTTTATATAGATGATATAAAAGGAATTTGTGAATATATTTTAAAAAATGCAAAAAGCTTAAAAGGAGAGGTTAATGGATGAAATTTTTGATTATATAAAAAAAGCAGTTTTAAGCATTTCAAATGAACTTAAATTTCCTGATACTAGCTATAATCAAAGTCAAAATAAGACAGGCGATACCCAGCTTAAATTTGATGTAATAAGCGATGAAATTATTACAAATACTCTTAGCAAATGCCCTAATATAAAGGCATTAATCAGCGAAGAAAAAGATGAAAGTTTAATCTTAAACGAAGAGGCTACTTACATAGTAGCTTACGACCCGTTAGATGGGTCATCTTTAATGGATGTAAATTTTGCCATAGGTTCAATATTTGCAATCTATGAAAAAAAAGCACAAGCTAAGTGCTTAAAGGCAGCAATTTATAGCATTTATGGACCTAGACTTGAACTTGTTATTTGTAAGGATTGTGTAAATTTATATAGATTAAACAAAGAAAACGAATTTATCTTTGTAAAAAAACTTATTATGCAAGAAAAGGGCAAGATAAATGCCACGGGTGGTACTCAAAAAAATTGGGATGAAAAACATGCAAAATTTATAAAAGGGCTTTTTGATGATGGTTATAGATTAAGATATTCTGGGGCTATGGTAAGTGATATGCACCAAATTTTATGCAAGGGTGGAGGGCTTTTTTCTTATCCTGCCACAAAGAACTCTGTAAATGGTAAATTAAGAGCGTTTTTTGAGGTCTTTCCTTTTGCTTATATCACTGAAAAAGCAGGTGGAAAAACTAGTAATGGGCTAAATGAAAGCTTACTGGACTTAGAATTTGATAATATCCACGCAACCACACCTTGCTTTTTTGGTTCAAAATATGAAATTAACGCACTTTTAAAGGCTTATAATGAAAGATAAGTACGAATTAGACCTTGATGAAAAAAAAGAACATTTAAAACAATGTCAAGAAGAAAAAAATTTTAAATCTTGTTATAACTGCGAAAGTATTTTTAATTGTTTAGTGCGTAAAAATTTCGTTGATGCAGTATATGCTAGTATGTCTAAGGGCAAAACTGGCGGATTTGATTTTTAAAAGGAATGTAAATGAGATATATAACAACTCCTATTTATTATGTTAATGATGTGGCACACTTAGGACATGCCTATACAACTATAATTGCTGATACCATGGCTCGTTTTTATCGCTTGCAAGGGCATGAAACAAGATTTTTAACAGGCACTGATGAACACGGCCAAAAGATAGAACAAGCCGCAAAGGATAGAAATTTCGCTCCCAAAGAGTACGCTGATAAAGTAAGCAATGAATTTAAAAAATTATGGGATAAATTTGAGATAAGTTATGATATTTACGCAAGGACTACGGATAAAAGGCATATAGATTTTGTTAAGACTATGTTTTTGAAAATGTGGGAAAATGACGACATTTATAAGGGAGATTATGAGGGCTTTTATTGTGTTTCTTGTGAGAGTTTTTTTACAAAAACTCAATTAAATGGTGAGTGTTGCCCTGATTGTGGCAAAAAAACAAATATCTTAAAAGAAGAAAGTTATTTTTTTAAACTCTCAAAATATGAAGATAAAATTTTAAAATGGTACGATGAAAAAAATCCAATAATCCCACAAAATAAAACAAATGAATTAAGAAATTTCATACAAAGTGGCTTAAAAGATTTATCCATTACCCGTACTAGCTTTAATTGGGGTATAAAATTGCCAGAACAAATGAATGATGATAAGCATATTATTTATGTATGGCTTGATGCCTTATTTATTTATGTATCCTCGCTAGATTATGGGACAAATGGGCAAAATGCTAAATTTTGGCCGCCACATTTTCACCTTGTAGGCAAAGATATTTTGCGTTTTCATGCTGTTTATTGGCCTGCTTTTTTAATGAGCGTGAAATTGCCTTTGCCAAAATTTATAGCAAGTCATGGTTGGTGGACTAAGGATGGCGAAAAAATGAGTAAATCAAAGGGCAATGTTATAAAACCTAAAGAAGTGGTTGATGCTTATGGGCTTGATGCTTTTAGATACTTTTTACTTAAAGAAGTACCCTTTGGGAATGATGGAGATTTTAGCGAAGAAGTGTTTATAAAAAGGATAAATACAGAACTTAATAACGAATTTGGAAATTTATTAAATCGCTTAATAGGCATGAGTTTAAAATACACAAATGCCCAAATTTTAAGTACAAATGTGCTTGATTATTTTAAAAATGAACTTGAAAACGCAAATAAGCACTTAAAAATGGCTTTAGAATTTATTGAAAATTTGCAATTAAGTCGTTATTTAGAAGAACTTTTTAAAGCTTTAAGCGTAGCAAATTTAAGCATCAGCCAATATGAACCTTGGAATTTGATTAAAAACAATGAAACAAATAAGGCAAATGCCCTAATCGCCCTTTGTGCGAATATCTTAGCTAAAACTAGCATTTTATTAAGCCCTGCTTTGCCAAAAAGCTGCCAAAAGGTAGCTAAGGCCTTAAATTTTAGCATTGATACTGCTAATTTTAATGATATAATCTTACAAAACAAGCTTTTAAATTTTAAAATAAGCCCTTGTGAGCCTTTATTTACTAAGATAGAAAAGCCACTTTTAAAAAATGAAATTATCATTAAAGAAGAAAAAAGTACTCAAAAGATTAAAATCGATGACTTTGCAAAGGTTGAAATAAGAGTGGCATTAGTTAAAAACTGCGAAAATATACCAGGTAGCGAAAAACTTTTAAAATTTGACTTAGAACTTGAAAATGGCGAGGTAAGACAGGTGCTTTCCGGCATTGCAAAATATTATAACCCAGCCACGCTTATAGGTACGCAAGTTTGTGTTTTAAGCAATCTTAAAAAGGCTAAAATTTTTGGCTATGAAAGCGATGGCATGATACTTTCAGCAAAAAGTGGGGATAGATTAATTTTAATAAGTCCAAAAGATATAGTAGAAAATGGGTCTTTGATAGGTTAAATGAATATTAGCAATTTAAATGAGCTTTTAAGAACGCAAATTTTAAACGAAGGGAGCACATTAAGCGTTGATTTTTTTACAAATGAATTAAAAAAGGTTAAATATGGCTGTGCTTTTTTTTCAAATGATATTGACGAGCTTGAAAAGGCCATTGAACAAGGTGCCTTTGTAATCGTTTTTGAAAAGGATATTCAAATAAATCATAAGGATATTTTTTATCTAAAAAGCGAAAATTTAAAGCAATCCCTTACAAATTTACTTCGTTTTATAAGTGAAGAAAAGGAATTTGAATTTTTATATTGTCAAAAAATAGCTTTAAATTACGCAAAAGCCTTTTTTATAAATGTTTTAACAGGCGATATTTTTAAAGATTTTAAACTTTTAACAAATGCTAAAAAAAATAGCCTTTTTTGCTTTGATGATAAAAAATATTTAATCAAATTTAGCGTAAATTTAAAGGAACTAAAAAAGGCAAATTTTGAACTTTTAAATCAATCAAGCATATTTTTTACAAATTTACTTTGCCAAAATCACTATTTTAAGGACCTTGCCTTTCCTTATGTGTATGCTGAAATTTTTTCTTCTTTTGTTGCTTTTTTTAAAAATGAAAGAAAAGAGCTTAAATTTGACGCAAAAAAACTTGATTTTTTTAAAATTTATTTCATAAATGAAAATTTTGAAATAGTAGATTTTGGCAAATCTTCTAGGGCCTTTATAATAGTTTTTGACTTATTTAATTTTGAATTTATGAGTGAAAGATTAAAAGATATTAAAGGCTTTAAAACAGCTTTAAATTCGCTGTTTTGCGACTTTGCCTATACCAAGCTTTCTGATTTAAGACTCTTAAAAGATTTTAGATACTGCCTTTTACAACTTGAAAACGAAGAAGAATTTTTAAAAGAATTTTCACAAAAGCAAATACAAGAAAGAAGTTTGTTTGATTAAAAACTTCCTTACTCTTCAAAAACACTTTTATTTATGATATTTTTAATAGTATAAAAACTTACGATTATAACCATAAGAATAAGCATTAAAAGGGTAAAAGTTCCTAAATAATAAAAAAATATCTCCTTATTTAACTCATAAGCCTTAAAAAATGCTAGGGATGCTGTTGCACTTGGAAAGGTAAAAGCCCACCATGATATGAAAAATTTAAGCTTTAAAAAATTTTTATACATAAAAATAATGAGTCCTACAAAAAATATAGCAATGCCTAAAAGCATTGAGGCAAAAAAATCAAGGTTCTTTGTTAGCTTTACATAATCTAAAAAAGCCACACTTGGTGGGGCTATCATTATAAATAAGGTTGGCATAAATTTAAAAGGTAATTGTTCATGAAATAAAATCCTATAAAAAATAATACTAAATAAAATTAGCCAAAAAAACACAGCCACTCCGAAAAAGCACCATAACCAAAAATAATCTTGCTTTGCTACTAAAACTATGATTAAATTGCCAACAATGGGTATAAAATAGGCGGGGTTTGAATGCTTTATGTCTAAGTTATGATTTATCCAAAAGGATATAACAAAAAAGCTAAGATATGTTTGAATTATCAAAGCTGTATAAAAAAATACATCATAAAACAAAATTATATTATTAAATAAACTTGCTAAAATAAGCATAGAAATAGGTATGGTTGATATAAAATTTATCTTTATAGGATGAGTAAATTCCCCTTTTACCTTTGAAAAATAAAAAATACTTTTTACAAGATAAAAAAGACTTATGATAATAAAAATGCTAAGATTAAAATAAGCAAAAAAATCTATGAAAGCTTGATTTAAATTTGAAAAAATAAAAAATCTTTCAAGGGCTAAATTTAAACCTCCAAGACCCATAACAACAGAAAAAAATATAAGTGGAAAATTTGCAATCATTCTTATCCTTTTTTAAAATGTTAATCTTAGCATAAAATTACATTTTAAATAATAAACTTAGCTATAATTACAAAAATTTATAAAGTCAAAAACATGACTCTATATAACCCAGATTATTTAAATAATATTAACATATTCAATAGCAAAGAACTTGATTTTTTAGACTCTTTGCAAAAAAGTATGGATTTAAATTTATTCTTAAATGATAAAAAATTAAATGAAAAATTTAGCTTTGATTTTATACACTCTTCATCTCAAATTGAAGGAAATTCATATACAAAGGCTGAAACCTTATCGCTTTTAGATATAGGAATAACAGCCGGTGGTAAGAAATTTAGTGATGCAGTTATGATTTTAAACTTACGAGAGATTTATAATGAAATAATAAATAATGATTTTGAAATAAATAAAACAAATTTACACCATATACACTCCATAATCGCCAAAGATTTAGTAAAAGATTTAGGAATAATAAGAAAGTCTAGCATAGGTGGTATAACTGGAAGTAGCTATTTACCCTTAGCAAGTGGAGATAGATTAAATGCCAAGATGAATTATTTATTAAAACAAGCAACACAAATTCAAATTCCCTTTGACAAGGCTGTATATTTACATAATAATATTGCCTATTTGAAATATTTTGAAGATGCCAATAAAAGAACGGCTAGGACCATGCAATTTATATCTTTAAAAAACGATAAAATCATGCCTCTTATTTTGATTAATGATGATAAAATTTTATACGATGCTTATAGAAGTGCCATGGTTGCTTATTATGAAAGTGGAGATTATACTTTGTATAAGGATTTTTTTATGAAAAATTATGAGATATTAAGTGATTTTTTTAAGCTACTTAATGACAATATCAAATATTCTAAGCATATTAAAAGAAGATAAACTTTGATTGAATTTCAATCAAAGTTAAAAAAGCTAAAAAGCAGGGATTAAAGCCCCTTGAAAATTCTCATTCATAAAATTTTTTACCTTTTGACTTTGCAAGGCCTTAATTAAAGCCTTTGTTTTTGTGGAATTTTCATTACCTTCTTTTACTACAAGTATATTTGCATAGGGACTAAATTTGCTTTCTAAATAAAGTGCATCCTTAGTAGGAATTAATCCAGCTTGAAGTGCGAAATTTCCATTTATAACAGAAAAATCAACATCGCTTAAGCTTCTTACAAGCTGGGCATCCTTAATCTCTACAAATTTAATATTTAATCTATTTTCTACAATGTCAAGTGTGGTAGCTAACTCGTGGTTTTTAAGCTTTATAAGCCCACTACTTTCTAAAATTTGTAGTGCCCTAGCCTCGTTTGTAGGATTATTTGGAATACTAATAACAGCCTTATGATTTGGCACAAATTCCTTAAATTTAGTAGAATAAACACCCATAGGCTCAATATGTATCTTTGCAACACTTACAAGCTTTGTACCCTTATTTTTATTAAATTCAAGCAAATAAGGTTCGTGTTGAAAAAAATTTGCATCCAAGGAGTTATTATCTGTACTCATATTTGGCTGCACCCCGTCTGTAAACTCATAAATTTCAAGCTTAAAACCCTCTTTTTCAAGGTCTTTTTCAATATGCTTTAAAATTAATGCATGTGGAGTGGGACTTGCACCAACTTTTAAGCTTTCAAGTCCAAAGCTAAAATTTAAAAAAAGTAAAATTAAAAAAATCTTTTTCATAATTATCCTTTAAGCAAAACTAAATTTTTCTATTAAATCGCTGTGATGTACCTTTGCTACCTGTGGGTGTGACCTTATCATTCTTTTAAAATAATTTTGTGCCACATTTCTTAAAAGTGGATTTTTAGGGTCTGTATCAACGCCCTTTGCATCCTTAGCAAATTCATCATTAAGCTTAAAAATAGGTATATCCTTATCAAGTTGCACGCCTAAAAAATAAGCTGTAGAAAATCTTTCTTTTTTGCTTAAATTTACCCGGTGCAAGGTGGCCTTTAAATAGCCATTTGTAGCCATTTCTAAGAATTCTCCTATGTTTATTACAAAACTTCCTTCAAGTATAGGTACATCAACCCATTTTCCATTTATATAGCCTTGAAGTCCACTTTGTTCATCTTGTAAAACATAGGTAATTAACCCTCCATCCTTGTGAGGTCCTACGCCTTGAATTTCATTATCAAAGGCTGGAGGATACCTTAAAAGCTTACAATGTTGATAATTATGCTCCCCATATAAACTATCAAAATTCTCATTTAATTTTAAGGCCTTAACAAAGGCATTTAAAAGCCTTTTTGATGAATTTTGCGTTTGCCTTAGCCATTCTAAAAATACAGGTTTTAATTCAGGTATTTGACTAGGATATAAATTTGTACCTTGCAATCTTTGCCATAAAGGCGAGTTAGTATCCCAATTTATTTCCTTTTCATCAGGTCCTAAATCAATTTGTTCCCTAAAATCCTTAGCCCCTGCAGTATACTCACCACCTTCATTAGAATAACCCCTAAAGCTTGGAGATAGTACCATGTCAATTTCATCTTTTTGACTTTGTGGTAAGCTAAAAAATTGCTTAGATAGGCTTTGAAGTTTTTTGCAAAGTGCTAAATCAACGCCATGGTCTATTAAATAAAAAGACCCAATCTCCCTTGCTACCTTTCTAAGTTTTTCAAAGGCTTCTTCATTTTTTTCATCGTCAAAATCACTTAATCTAAGCACTGGTAATGGTAAATTTTCCATAATAATTCCTTTTGTAAAAATTTTAAAACTTTGATAAATTTTGATAAAAATAAGAAAGAAAATAAGATATTTTTAAAGTATATTTAAAAGGACTTAACTTTGCTTTCCTATTCAACTAGTCCTAGAAAGCAAAGCTAACTAAGACTTAAAACAAACTACACATTAGACACATTTGCATCAGTTTAAGCATTGATTTAAGTCCTTTCTAAAAAATTAAAATAGCAAATTGTACTAAATTTTTCTTAAAATTATTTAAAAGTATTTTTTTTGCCGATATTAAATTTAAGGAGAAAAAATGCAAGTAAACTCAATGTATTATAATTACTACAACAAAGAAGGTCGCTACACTCCTAATAGCCCACAAACTCCTGCTTGGAAAAAAATTTATGAACAAAGCGAAAATAAGATTAAATCAAGCAATGAAAATCAAGATAGCGATACTTACAAAGGGCTTGTAAAATTAGAAAATTATTATTATGAATTAGGCGTTTTGAATAGGGCTAAATATAGCACTTATGAAGAGTTACAAAACGCCCTATCTCAAAAATATTTAAGCAAAAACTCAATTTATGCTAATTATAGCTACCAAGAACGTAGGGCAATGTATGATAATGAGTTAAATATGTCTGCTTTTGGTACTGCTACAAATTTAAGCGACCCTATTTTAAGTGCTGTAAAAGGTGAAAGTGATGAAGAAAGGCAAAATTTTAATAGGCAAAGCGTAACTAATCAAATTAATAATATTTTAAGCAAAAATGGCATTGATATAAATTCTTTAAGCCTTGTTTTTAGTATTGATAAAGATTATAATTTATCTGTTTTTAACCTTGAAGATTCTGCGCTAGCTCTTAAAATTTCAAGCCTTTTAAATGAAAATAATAACGCAAAAGAATTTTTTACTCATATCTTGCAAAGCCTTAGATTTAATGGAGTAAACATAGATGAAGATATTTTAAATAAATTTCATTTACATAGAGAACTTGTAAATATAACCGGTTTTAGTTTAGATGATTTTCACCAGGAAAACGGTCAAATTTTAAATGAAAATGGCCAAAACATAATAGATATTTTTAATGAGTATTTAGAAACTACCGACAAGGTGCCTAATGAATTTAAAGGAGTTGCTTTTTCATATTTTAAGAGCTTAGTTGATAGTCTTGCAAATAAGGATTTAAACCAAATTGCTGATTTAAATTTAAGTATAGCTTATGAAAATGGCGTTTTAAAAGATTTAGATAATGAAGAAATTTTAAATAAAAATATTTCAATTCTAACTTAAAAATCTAAGCCTTGCAAAGTGCTTAAAAAATCCTTAAATTTATATTTTTTTAAAAACTTGAAAGTGGCTTGAAAAATGTAAAAATCGCTATAACTTGCTTAAAATACTTGACAAATTAATTTATAATTTGGCATAATTTCATTTTTTGTCTCGTTAGCTCAGACGGTAGAGCATCTCCCTTTTAAGGAGGGGGCCGTTGGTTCGAATCCAACACGGGACACCATTGAGGACAACACTCCGATAGCGAAATAGAGAGTTAAATCC
>NZ_VJNV01000026.1 GCF_008633915.1 Campylobacter sp. LR291e
GGAATAGGAAAGAGATAAAGAAACTTACAAAAGAAGAATTAATATCTTTAAAATTTAATGGTAAAAGTTTAGATATATTCATTAAAAATAAACTTCAACATTCTTTTCAAGCAGTAAGTGGCAAACCACAATTAGAAAATAATAAATATTATTTTACCTATGAACAAGAAAGACAAATGTTAAAAAACGAAGGTCCTATATCAGAAAGTATTTTATAGAAATTGATAAAATAAGCGATGCAGCATTTTATAGATACACTAGTTGGGGTAATAAAAATGTCCAAATAAATTTAAATAATCAAGAAACTTACAATAGAACTGGATTTTATATTCATGGTGGTTGGAGTGCTGGAAGTGCTGGATGTATTGATTTATAGGATAATAATGATAAATTTTTTAAAATCTTATTATAGTTAATTCAAATTTATAAAGATGAAATTTTAAAAAATAATGTTAAAATCCCTTTATTTGTAAAATATGAAAACTATACAAAGGTAGAATGTTCTAGTAATTTATTTAATTTACTTAAAGAATGCAAAATTATACAATGATAATATATTTTTTTCTTGTTTTAAGTCCTATAGTTTTTATCTTTACGCAAAAATTAAGATTTTTTGCTGTTATTTTGTCGTTTTGTTATTTAGTATTTTTTTTCTTTACATGATATATATATTTATTAATAAGTAGCAATGATTCATGGGGTTTATTTCAAACAGAATTGAAAGTAAGCAAAAACGTTTTTATTATATTTAAAATTATTTGTTTTTTATTTGATTTTATTTTATTATTTTTAGCTTATAAATTTAAAAATTTAAGAATTGCTATTTTTATCTTTTTTACAATATGCAATTTATTATCACCATTTAATTTATTAGAAAGATTTTTCTTTGGTAGATGAATAAGTTTAAAAAATCCATATTGATATTTTGGCTGTCTTTATTGTTATTATTGCTTTATGGAATGTTTTTTGAGTCAAGTAGAGATTTTGAAGTTTTATTTTTTCAGGGCTTATAGAAGATTATTTTAATTTTCTTATTAGGAATTTTAAGTGTTTTTGCAGAACAATATAAAAATAATATTTCTGTTACTTATTTTTTATTATGGTATTTTTGTTTGCCATTTATATACGCTTTAGTTTTTAGTTATTTAGTATTTAATAATGAGTTAAGTTTTGTAGAAAGTATTATTTATTTATGCTTTTTATTATATGGTATTGTTGGTGCTACCGGTTTTATATCTTGGTTTTTAAATAAAAATAAAATATTTAAAATATGTGCTATGCTATCTTTATTATTTTATATACCTAGTACTTTGCTATTGTTTTTTAACGATAATATAAAATATTTTTACTACCTTAAAAGGTAGTAAAAATATTTAAAGGCTTAATTATTAATAACCCTTTCATAAGCCTTTATTTTTCTTTCAGTATATAAAACTACTTCCTTTATACTTTCTTTTTGAATAGTCCTTATAAATTTTTCTATAAAATCAAAGGCGATTTGCTTGTCTTTGTTTGTGGGGAAAGTTACAAACATTTCTTTTGCAATCTTACGATTAAATTTATTTGCATAATCAAATCTTGAAAAGGCTGCTTTTTTGAATGTAGTTAAAAAATATATATAACGCTTTTCATTCCATAAATTAGAATCGTAAGGATATAAGCCTTGAATATGAGAATAACCTATAAAGTTATTTGGTTGATAAAAATAGCATCTGACGTAGTTGTATCGCTATAAGTTATCATATTGCCTTTTTCTGTAGGTGGTAAATCAACATATCCACCGATTCCATTTGATAAACTTGAATTAACCACTACAGGCACTTTGCCTTTTGTTTTAAATAGTGTTGAATTTGTGTATCCATACGAACTTGTCGGGTGAATATCAAATAAATCCCCAATCTTAACTTTCTGCCATTGTAAATTTGAGTAATTAGAATCTAAGATACCCTTAGACCCCCCCCCTATTAAGTGCGTTAAAGGCGTTAAGTACTTGTTTTTCTTCTTCGTTTAATACATAATCTTTCAAGCCACTAGCTGTAAGATAGGCATCAAGTTCGCGTACGTAGCTTTCCATATAATCAAAGGCGATTTGGTTGTTTTTAACGGGTAAGGTTATTTTATGTTTTATAAAACTATTTTGTCGATATTGTTTTCCATAACTCCATTTTTCTTTATCTTTGCCAATTGTCGTGCTAATATATTGCATACTAAATATATTTATAGGAATTTTAGCTGTTAAAACTAAAATATTATCATCGCAACAAAAAGGGCTAATATGAATAAAAGAATTACAAAACATATCAATAGTAATAGCGTTAGAAAAAATTTTTTGATTTTCATTGCCTATAAATTCTTTTACGCCTTAATTTTGTTCCCCTGCTGTTATTAAAGGAATTTCGCTCTTAATTCTATCATTTTTAACTAATCTCGTACTTCTTTCACAAAAAAATAAATCTTTTAACCTAAATTCCCTAAATTCGCCACCCTCTTGCTTGAATTTTTCTTCAAGCCCTAATAGAGAGTGGCTTAAAAAAAAGATTTTTCTTTGACCTCGTTTTTTAATATTTGAGAAATCTCAAAGGCTAGAAAATCACTTACATTTTTTTAAAGTCTACTAAACTAGGCTTAGAATCTATCTTTTTATGCTGGTCAAAATTCCAATCACAACCACTAGAATCGATAAAATCTTCTATATAAATTTTTATCAATATCCCATAAGTCCTTAGTTATTTTTGCGTTTTTACCTGCCTTGTAGATATTGATTATTTCTTTATACCTTAACTCAGGGTTTGAAATTTCTTGCAAAGTATTTTTTGTACGCTTATAGCCATCATTTCTAAAATCTATAAATTTTACAGGCTTTTCAAAATCGTGAGGAATTTTTGTCTCAAAGATATAAATACTAGTTTGAACTCCAGCCATAGGTTGAAATAAATCCATAGGCATTTTAATACTTGCCTTTAAAGTGTGATTTTTTAGAATTTTAGTATTGCTTTTTGTAGCCTTACCACTTCCTGCTGAATCTTGTATAATGATAGCTACAAGCCATCCTTTTTGCATATTTCTTAATCCAAATTCTATAAATGGCATACCATTTTCATCCCAAGTAAATGGAGAATTTAGTAAAATTCTAGTTGCCTTAAAATATTCATAAAGGCTTGGTAGCGTATCAAAGGTGTTTGCCTTTTGAATTTTTAAACTTTCATCGCCTCTTAAAATCATATTTGTAGTAGCAAGGGTAAACATTTCAGCGTTGTATTCTACGCCTAAGAGTTTATTTTGCTTTATGGCTTTGATTTTTTCATTTGTTTTAGTACTATTCTTACTAAATTTATTTTTTACCCTTTCTATCATAAGTTCCATAGCAGATATTAAAAATCCAGTTGAACCTGTAGCTAAGTCCATAACCTTACAATCTTCATCGATTTCTAAGATTTGGGCCATCATTTTGGTTATATAAGGATGGGTTAAGACAATGCCAAGTTCTTTGCCATCACCTAGGGCATATTTTAAAAACTCACTATACATTTGCCCCATTATATCAGCGTGTCCTTCGATTTTGATTTGTTTAAAAATATAATGATAAATATAAGTAAAAATTTGTTTATTTGTGCTTGATTGAGTAGCTAGTAGATTAGCTACTAGTTTATCGTTGCCAATTTTTGAATCACTAGCCGTGCTTATAGTTTGAATTTTATCCCTATCTAAGTCCTTTGAAATTTCATTAAAAACTTAACATAAGATTTCTTTTTGTTTCATCTTTGATTTTATGTTTTAAAAATTCTTCTATTTGATTTATTATAAGCTTTTCATCTCTTTTATTTTCTAGTTGAGAACCTTGTAAATTTTCTATACTAAGATCTCTTTCATCCCCTATATCTTGCATAGATAAAAGCATACCTGATATGTAAAGTACTCTTTGAGGTGCTGTTATATTGTGATTGTGCATAAGTTTATTAAGCTTTTTAGCGTGTTCTTGTAGATAGTTTTGAGTTTTAATAATGAGTTTATGTTTATCTTCTTCGATTAAAATAGCTGATTTATAAAAGGTTTTAAAGGTCTTTTTATTTTTTAAAAATCAAAAGTTTGATTATCTAAAAGCTTATGAGAAAAAAGGCTTGAGCCATAAACATAATACATTTGCATTTTAACATTATTTTTATCATCTCCTGCTACGCCTATAGCAATAGCTTCTTTATATTTGCCACTTTCAATAATGCTTTTTGCATAATAAACGCTCCCATTAACTGCATAATCACCAATGGCCCTTTTTTAAGACTGATATTATTGTTTTTATTTAAAATTAGCTTTGAAAGGTGAAGTTTGCATTCAAAAAGAATAGGTATAGGCTGGTTTGCAGTATTTTTATAAATTTCAATGCTAAAATCTGGAATCTTAGTACCCGTTTTTTAGCTGTCTTACTTGCACCTTGCAAAACCTCTTTTAAATAAGGCGAGTAAGCTCTTTTTTCATAAAAATCTCTACCCTTTACAAGTCCTAAATTTGATAAATTTGCTTTTACAAAATCATCAACATAATTTTCATGTGTCCAAGTTTGATTCATTTTTTTTCCTTTATAAATTCTTTAAACTTTCCTTGCAAAATTTCACAAGCTTTTTAGGATTTTTTTCGCACATTAGTGCTTCTCTCATGCAAACGCCACTTATGTTAATATCCTTTAAAAGATTGATATTATTAGCGTTTATCCCACCTATTGCAAAGAGTGGAATTTTACTAAATGAACAAAGTTCTTTTAAAAACTCAAGCCCCTTTGGTGCTAAATCTTTCTTACAAGAACTTTCAAAAATATGACCCACAAAGGCGTAATTTACCCTATAACTCATGGCCTCTAAAAGCTCTTCTTTTGAATGTATAGAAGTGCCTATTGAGTAAAAATAACGCACGATTTTACTATCTTGCCTTAAAAGTGGCAAGGTAGCATGAAATTGTCTATGTCCAAGCCTTAAACTTAATCTATCATAGGTATGCAAAATGCAAGTTACCTTAGCCTTATTGCAAATTTTCAATACCTCTTTTGCAAGGTCCATATATTCGAATTCGCTAAGCTTTTTTTCCCTTAAAACAAAGGCATCAACCTTAGCCCTTGCGAGTTTTTCAACCTGCTTTAAAAAATCGCCTTCAACTAGGTCCATATCGCTAATTGCGATGATTTTTTTATCCCACATAAATACTATCACTCATTACAGCTTGAAAATTGTTAGAATTTAGCATTTTTAAAATACTTTTTACATCTCTATTATCAGCTATTTCAAATTGATTATCGCCCTTTTTGTCGCCTCTGTGTTCGCCTATGCCAACGCTTACCCCAGCACTCATTTTAGTAGCCCCATATTTTATAACTTCATCTCTAAAACCAGCTCTTTCGCGACTTGATATAACTAAATTTGCAAAAGGCAAAAACAAACGATAAGCACATAAAACTTGTAATAATCTTTTTTCGCTAACATCCTTTGGGCGAATTTTGTTATTGTTTATTATAGGTCTTAACCTTGGTACAGATATTGAAATTTCAGCGTGAGGGTAAAGTTTTTGTAAATAAAAGGCGTGTAGTGCACAAGACAGGGCATCTTTTCTAAAATCATCAATGCCAAGTAATGCCCCAAAGGCAACCCCACGCATTCCAGCCCTTAGGGCCCTTTCCTGGCCATTAAATCTATAAGGCATAACGCGTTTTTCACCTGCTAGGTGCAATTTTTCGTATTTTTGTGGATTATAAGTTTCTTGAAAAATGGTTACATAATCACAGCCTGATTTATGTAAAATTTCGTACTCATCGACATTTAAAGGGTAAATTTCAACCCCAACTACCTTAAAATATTTTCTTGCCATTTTACAAGCTTTGCTAATATACTCAACGCTTGCAAATTCGCGTCCTTCGCCAGTTAAAAGTAAGAGCTCTTCTAAACCACTTTTTGCAATGATTTGTAATTCTTCTTCAATCTCTTCTTCGCTTAATTTTGCCCTGGCTATGTTATTGCCCTTTTGAAAGCCACAATACACGCATTTACTAGCACAAAAATTACTTAAATAAAGAGGGGTAAATAAAAAAATACAATTTCCAAAGTATTTTTTTTGTACCTTAGCTGCCTTTAAGACTATCTCATCTATGAAATTTTCAGCCTTACTTGAAAGTAGGGCTTTTAAATCATTTTCGTTTAAGTATTCAGCATTTAATGCCTTTTTAATATCAACTTCATTAAATTCGCTTTCTTCATAAGAATTTCTTTGGGTTAAAACTTTTTCAAAAATATCGCTTTTTATATCTTTCATAAATGGTTCATACTGCATACAATCTTGCATTATTTATCCTTAAATTTTTTAGGGATTTTAACAAAATCTTATTAATAATTTATAAAAAATGAAATTTTGATTAATATTTAAAAATTCTTTTAAAATTCTTTTCACTTAGTTGATAGGTGTCTATTAATTCAAGGGACTTTACCATGTGTAATGTTCCTTGTTTGTATTTTTGAAAATGTTTTGTTTTGATATGTTCTTCATAAGCAACTTGATTTTTGTAAATTTCTAAAATTTTAATTTGAGTATTATCTTTAATAACTATCATAGGATAAAGTGCGATAACGCCTTTTTCTTTTTCCATGGAAGTTTCTGCTACTTCTTTAGCATAAGTTAAATACTCGTTTAAATATTCAGGGTAAATTTTAATATCTGAAATTCTTACAATCATATTATCCATTGATAACTCGCTTGAAAATAAGGCTATAAATGATAAGATTAATATTAATATTTTTTTCATATTTTAAAAAAATAGGGCGAAGTCGCCCTAAAATTAAAACTCACCACCCTCAATAACCACATCATCAGCCTTAATATCATCTGAAAAATGAGCTTTTAAGGTATCATCATAGGCTTTATGGAAGAATTGTTCTTTACCAAGATTTACTATTAAATTATCAATAAAATCTTTTAATTCTTTATTGCCTTTTGAAACTGCAGGGGCGATTACATCAAGGTTTCCAAGTTCTTTAATAACTACCTTATAATCAGGGTGTTCTTTTACCCAGGCAAAAAGCAAGGTATTATCATGGCTTAAAGCTTCTCCTCTTTTATCCATTAGTGCAGCAAAGGTTTCTGTGTTTTGGTCATATTTTAAGCTTTTAAAATCAGGATGATTTTTAGTAAAATAAGCATCTGCTGTAGTACCCTTATTTAAAAGTAAGGTTTTATCCTTTAAATCCTCGATTTTTTCAATATTTGAATCATTTGGCACAGCAACGCCTAAGGCTACTTTCATATAAGGTTTTGCAAAATCAACTTGTTCGGCCCTTTCAGGAGTTTGAGTGAAATTTGCTAAGATAACATCTACCTTATTAGACTTTAAAAACTCAACCCTATTAGCAGCCTCAACAAGTACAAATTCTACCTTATTTTCATCGCCTAAAAGTTCTTTTGCGATACGTTTTGCAAGTACTACATCATAACCTTGATTCTTTCCATTTGCATCAACATAACCAAATGGAGGCTTATCTCCAAAAACGCCTATTCTAATAACGTCTTTTTTCTTAATTTCATCTAAGACGCTAAGTTTTGCTGACTCATTACTATCTACATTTGAATTTGTAGTTGGTTTAGAATCAGAACAAGCACTCAAAAATAGTGCAACAAAGAGTGCAAAAACACTAAGGAGTATTTTTCTCATATCCTACCTTTCAAAAAAATTTTTGCCATTATACTTTTTTTTATTTAATGATTTAGGATAAAAACATTTTTTTTTAAAAAATTTATAACTTTACTATGATTTAATAAAAAATAAATATAATTTTGTTTATTTTTTTAAGGAGAAGTTATGAAAAAGGCTTTGCTGTTAAGCTTGTTTGCTTTTATCTTTGTGGCGTGTTCTAATTCTATAGAAGATGAGATTGTTAAAAAATACGAAACTAGGGTTAATGAATTTTCAAATTCGTATAAAGAATGGTTTATAAAGGATAAAAAAGAACTTGAAATTTCAAATTTTGTTTGCAAAAATGATAGCTCCTTTATACTTTGTGAAAATGATGGTTTTAAGCTTTATAGTAGCGATATTTTTCAAGATTATAAACAAGCACCCTTACTTCAAGCAAATAAAATAAGTCTTCGTTTTAATGAAGTTTATACAGGCAAAAAAGAAGGCGAAATTTCATATAAACAATATATAGAAGATATGTTTAAAAATAAAAAAAAATTAAAACATACTATAAATATAAGTGGTCTTAAAATAGGAGATGAAGTAGCAAATTTATTAACTGACTCAGTTAGTACAGGAGATGAAAGTTTAAATTCTCTGCTTGCTAATTTTATAAAAGATGAGTATAAATGGCAGGGCGATATAATTATGAGTAGACAAAATGATGGCATAAAAATTATTTATGATTATGCATTAATAGGGCTTAAAGGACCATTGAAGGCAAATATAAATTCTAGTGCCGTGTTTAAAAATGCAGGTTTGGATTGGTTTGATAAAATAAATTTGAAATTTAACACTGATGCTATAGAACTTAACGATAATATAAATTTAAAACTTGCTACTATGTTTTTTAGCCCTCAAGAGGTACAAGATCCACAGGCCTTAGTATCCTTGCTAGAAAGCCTTAGTTATATACATTTACTAGATACAAAGCTAAATATTAGCTTTGATAGTAAAAATGCTTTAAAAAGCTATGTTGCTGCTATTAAAAGTACTATAAGTTCTATTATATTACATGGTGATGATGCAAGGTTAAATACAAGCATGAAAAATATCTTAAACCTTGTAGATAGCATTACAGAAAAGCCTGTTTATAAGCTAAATTTAAATATGGTATTTGGCGATGTAAACTTAGATACACTTGCAAAAGACCCATTTAAATACATGGCTATAACCATTAATGGTAAAAATGTACTTAATGATATTAATACCTTATGGCTTTTTGTGGCTGATAATTTAATACCTTATACTGATTTTGATTTTTAGGCTATGAAAATACTTTTTTCTCCAAGCGAGGCAAAAAATTATGATTGTAAGGGTCCTTTTATAAGCAAGGACTCTTTTATCTTTAAAGAACTTTTTACTTATAGAATGCAAGCTTTAAAGGCTTATGAAGAAGTTATAAATTCTAATGATGATACACTTTTGCAAGGACTTTTTGGCTTAAAAAATAATTTTGAAAAATTTAAAAATGATTTAAAAAAAGCAAATACTACAAGGGCCATAGAACTTTATAATGGGGTTAGTTATGAAAATTTAGCTTTTTTAAGCCTAGATGAAAGGGCTCAAAACTTTTTACTTAAAAATGTGCTTATCTTTTCAAATCTCTTTGGGCCAGTTTTGGCAAGTGATGCTTTGCCCTTTTATAAATTTAAGCAAGGCTTTAAATTACCAAATTTTGAGATAGAAAAATTTTATAAAAATCATTTTTCAAAGGCCTTAAATGAGTACTTAAAAGATGATGAAATTTTAGATTTAAGGGCTAGTTTTTATGATAAATTTTATATCCCAAATAAAGAATTTTATGTTTTTAAATTCCTAAAAAATGGCAAGGTGGTAAGCCATTTTGCAAAGGCTTATCGTGGGCTTTTGTTAAGGCATATTGCCTTAAAAGGTATTAATTCTTGCAAAATTCTTTTAGAAAATTTACCTTCAAATTTAAGCCTAAAAGATATTGATAAAAAGGGCTTAAAAACTAAATTTATCTTGCAAAGTTCATAGGTTCGTCAACTAATTTTAAATTTAAGACAAAAACTGGGTTTTGATTGATATTTAAGGTAAAAATTTTCTCACAACTTGCCTTATTTTTATTTTTATAAACAAAGCTTTTTAAGAATTTAAATAAATTCTCATTTGATATAGAACCTAATAAAATAATGAGTAAGCTATTTTCATAAATGGCATATTTGTACTTTACCCCACTTGGAAATAAATCAAGGTTAAAACTAAGGCTATCAGTGGCTGGGTCATAATTTAAAAGTTCAATCTTAGTAAACAAGCTATCAAATTCGAAAAAAGAAATATGTTCAAAAATATGCACCTTATCGCTAGTTTTTTTATGTAAAAGCTCATTTTGTGCGTATTTTTTTTGATAAATATCAAAACATGAATTTGAAAAGAAACGAGAAATTTTACTAATTTGCTTAAAATTTTTTATCTTTTTAAAATTTGAGTTTTCTAAAGTTTCTTTTTTTTCTATATCATTTTTTTCAAAATCATCTTGTAAATTTTCTTCTTCGATTATTATTAAATTTTCTTGTTCTTCTTCGTTTAAATGTGTGTAAATTTCATTAAATGAAAAACTATCATCCTTGAATTCTAAGATATTAATTAAAGGCGTTATAAAAACACTTTCATCTCTATTTTCAATGGTATCTTCTAGTATAAATGCCCTTTTGCAAAAATAAGATTTGTGAATTTTATACTCTTTTGTTAATCCTTGAAAACTAAGTTTCATTTATCCTCCAAAGCCATGGCTATTAATTCAAGTGGATTTTTAAATATAGTTTTGCTTTTATTTTGTATTAGGGCATTTGAAATTTGCATTCTACAAGCAGAACACTCAGCACTTACAACCAAAACTTCGCATTTTTCAATATCCTTTGCCTTTTTAATCCCCACTTCTAAAGACTTTTCATAATAATCACTTTGCATACTAACCCCACCAAAACCACAGCAAGAATTTGAATTTTCTAATTCTTTAAAAACGAAATTTTGCTTTAATAAAGTTCTTGGTTCTTTGAAAACTCCCTGCATTTTTCTAGCATGGCAAGGGTCGTGATAAGTTAGGCTTAAATTTTGTTTTTTGTTATCTTTAAGAAGTTCTAAAAGTTTGGTATGGTCGTGAAAAAATTTGGTTGCTAGTATGATTTTTGATGAAATTTCTTTTGCCCTTTTAGCCCAATCAAGTTCATTTTGCATAGTAAAAAAATGCTCATAATCCACATTTATCATAGCCGAACAAGTAGCCTCTATGGTTATGATAAAATCAAGCTTTTCAAGCTTTTTTTCAAAATAAATTATATTTTGCTTTGCTAGTTTTGAAACGCTTTTAAAATCGCCCGTGAAAAATTGAGGTGCCCCACAGCAAAGCTGTTCTTTCATCAAATCAACATTGATTTTTAAGGCCTTTGCTACTTTTAAAACTGATTTCGCACCTTCAATATAAAAATAATTTGATAAGCAGCCCACAAAAAAGCCTATATTTTGACTCCCACCATTATCTATAAAATCAGGGTTTGAATTTAAAAAACTTTTCTTTTTAAAGCTAGTTAAAAAACGACCCTTTTTAATAAAGGGCATTGAAAATTTAGCTTGCATACCATCGTTTTTATCATGGATTTTAAAGGCACAGCTTTGAAAGACAAAGCCAAATTTAGCCACTATATCAAGGATTTTTCTATTATTTAAAAAATAAAAAATAAGCTTTTTATACCAAGCAATGCCAAATTTTTTAGCTATATCATAGCGAATATTTTCAATGGCATTATCAACTTGAATATGATTAGGACACACTTCAACGCAGTTTGTACACAAAAAACAAGACTCAAATACTTTTTTAGCTTCTTTATCTAGCTTAATATCACCTTCTTTATAAGCTTGCAAAAGGTCTAAAAAGCCACGAGGCGAGGTAATCTCATCAGAATTTATTTTATGTATTGTACACTCTGGTATACACTTGCCACATTTCACACAAGCATTATAAAGCTTTGATAAATTCATTATTTAAACCGTTTTTGAAAAGACTTTTTTATCTTCACTTATTTTTTTATAATAAGCATCAAAACACATAGCTATATTTCTAATGAGTAAGACCCCAGTTTCATTAACCTTAATGGAGTTTTTATCTATGCTTAGAAAATTTTTATATTCTTGCAGTTCTTTTAAATCATCATTAAAATATTCAAAAAAATCTATATTAAATTCCTTTTCTATATCCTTGATATTTAGAGCAAAATTTGCCATTAAAGACATAATTACAGCCTTTCTAAGCATATCATCATTATTTAATAAAATTCCCTTTTCAAAGGGCAAACAATCATTATCAATAGCCCTTTCATACGAAGGCATATCCTTAAAATTTTGTGCATAATGATTAACACCTTCTCCTATGCTAGTTAAGCCAACTCCTATTAAATCAGCCCCACCTTTGGTAGTATAACCTTGAAAATTTCTATGTAAAGTGCCATTTTCAAGGGCTTTAAAAAGCTCATCATCAGCCTTTGCAAAATGGTCCATTCCTATCATTTTATAATCATTTTGAGTAAGAAATTTTTCACAATATTCCAAGATAGCAAGTTTTATATCAGGGCTTGGTATAGTACTTTCATTAAATTTTCTCATATTTTTTTTAAGCCAAGGCACATGGGCGTAATTAAATATTGCAAAGCGGTCAGGGTTTATTATAAGGGCTTTTTCAAGGGTTTTTTCAAAACTTTCAAGGCTTTGATAAGGAAGTCCATAAATTAAGTCTATATTAACAGATTTTATACCCTTGCTTCTTACCAAATTTACGACATTTTGAGTTAACTCAAAGGGTTGAATTCTATGAATTTCTTTTTGTACCCTTTCATCAAAGTCTTGTACCCCAAAGCTAATCCTATTAAAGCCATGTTTTGTAAGTACACTGGCTTGTTCTTCGTTTAAAAATCTAGGGTCAATCTCACAGCTAATCTCAGCCCTTTCATCAAGATTTATAAATTTTTCTTTTATTTTTAAAATCAATCTTTCAAGTTGCTTAGCACTAAAAAAAGTAGGGGTCCCACCTCCAAAGTGCATTTGTATAACCTTTCTTTTAGTATTAATGATTTTGCTAAGCAAGTCAAGTTCTTTGAAAATATAGCTTAGATATCTTTCTTTATTTTCTTCTTTTGCAGTGTAAATTACATTACAGCCACAAAAATAACAAGCACTTCTACAAAAAGGCAGGTGAAAATATAAAGATAAATCCCTATCTTGCTTTTTTAAAAGTTCTATGTATTTTTCATATTTAAAATTTGTGCTAAATTCAATAGCAGTAGGGTATGAGGTATATCTTGGTCCAGCTTTTGAGTATTTTACAAAGCTTTTATAATCTCTCATTGTCCCTTGCCTTGTCTATCATTTCTTGCATATCTACAAATAAATTTGGGTGTTTCTTTTTTACTTCAGCTACGATTTTATCAAGGTCTACATCTATGTTAACGCCTCTGTCTTGAAATTTTTCTTTAATGGCATCCATTGCTACCAGCCACACATCATTAAAATCAATAGGAATTTGTTGATAAATAGCCTTTTCAAGCCTTAATTCGAAATTTTCTTTTTGATTTTGTCTAAGGTTATCTAAGATATTTTTAAGCGTAGAAAGTGAAATCATAGTGTGTAAATTATCATTTTCATCTATCACAAACCAAGGCTCAGGCCCATTACAATGACCATGTATAAGACTTAAAATCTTTGCATTATCTGTATTTTTACTAACTCTAAAAACGGTTTTATCTTTTTCTTCTATTCCTAGTCTTTCGGCAAACTGGTTAATCTGGTCTACATTGTCGCTGTGTTTTTTTAAACTTTTCATAATCATCCTTAATTTTTAATGCGTAATTTTAACAATTTTTTGCTTTAAAACAGGTATATTTTCTTTAAATTTTTTAATTTTTTATATTATTAACATAGCATCGCCATAAGAATAAAAGCGATATTGCTTTAAAATGGCTTCTTTATAAAGTTCAAGGGTTTTTTTACGCCCTATAAAAGAAGCTACTAGCATTAATAAGGTAGTCTTTGGCAGGTGAAAATTTGTAAGTAAAAAATTTGTCCTAAGTGGCTTATTAAAGGGGTGTAAAAATAAATCACAATAACCCTTTGTTTTTTTTGTCCTTATAAAATATTCTACGCACCTAGTAACTGTTGTGCCTACACAAAGTATATTTTTATCGCTTAAAATTAGCTTCGTAACTTCTTCATTTATATTAAAAAATTCACTATGCATAAGGTGATTTTGTATATTTTCACATTCAACGCCCTTAAAGGTACCAGCCCCAACATGTAAGGTTATAAAATGTAAATTATGATTTTTTTGCAAGGTGTTTATTAAATTTTTACTAAAATGAAGACTAGCAGTTGGGGCTGCTACTGCTCCTAAATTCCTAGCAAAAATACTTTGATAAGTGATTTCATCGCTTTTTTCATAAGCTCTTTTTATGTAAGGAGGAAGAGGTATGTGGCCGATTTGTTCTAAAAGTTCAAAAACTTGCTTAGTTTGTAAAAGTTCTTTATCTTTAATGAATTTAATTTTTCTTATTCCATTTTCTAAAAGTTCTAAAATTTCTACTTTTAAATTGTTGTCAAAATCTAAAATTTCACCCTTTTTAACCCTGCCTTTAATTTGTGCTAAAAAAGCATTATCGTTTAAGGGCTGGTGTAAAAAGCATTCTATCTTGCCTCCACTTTGCTTTTTTCCATAAATTCTGGCCTTAATTACCTTTGTATCATTAAAAATAATCTCACAATCTGGCAAAATTTCGCTTAAATGTTTAAATTGTAAATGCCTTATTTTGTCATTTTTTCTATCATAAACTAGAATTTTAGCATCTTCTTGGGGTATTAAGGGATAATTTGCTATTAAATTTTTTGGCAACTCATAATCATAATTTAAAAGCAATAAATCTTCATGAATCATTTTTATCTTTTTTGGCTGGATTTACCTTTTTTGCAATCATTATCGAAAGTCCATATAAAGCACATAGTGGAATAGCCATTAAAAATTGTGATATTACATCAGGTGGTGTCATCATCGCAGCAAAGACAAAGATAATTAATACACTTACCCTAAAATGTTTTTTTAAAAAAATATCATCAACAAGCCCTAATTTTGCAAAAAAATAAGTAATCACAGGCATTTCAAAGGCAAGTCCAAAGGCTATCATTAATTTTGTAAAAAAGCCAACATAAAGTCCTATGCTAATTAAGGGCTTAAAATTTTGCATATCAACGCCAAAGTCTATCAAAAATTTAAAGGCTAGGGGAACTACTATAAAATAGCAAAACAAGCAACCTAAAATAAACATTATACTAGCAAAGCTTACAAAGGGCAAGACTAGCTTTTTTTCATTATCATAAAGACCTGGTTCTACAAATTTCCAAAACTGCCAAAAAATCACGGGCAAAGAGAGTATAAAGGCAGCAAAAAAGCTTACTTTCATCGCAGTGAATAAGGGTTCTTGCAACTCAACAAAGGTTATTTGATTTGAAAATTCAGGTAAGATTTTTACAATAGGAGTTTGTAAGATATTTATAATATAGCTATTAAAAGCAAAGCATACAAAAAACAATATAAAAACGCATGCTACGCTTATAAAAAGTCTTTTTCTAAGTTCTATTAAATGTGGTTTTAAATCTTCAAACATATTAATCTTTCTTTACTTCATCATTTAAACTAGCTAATTTTTCATCTTTTAAATTTTCATTTTCTAACTTATCAAGGGGCTTAACTTCATCTATATTATTGCTTTCTTTTCTACTATCAAAGGTTAAATCCACCTTAACATTATTTGCAATATCCCTTTTTAAATCATCAAATTCTTCAAAGCTAAGTTTTTTTCTTATATTTTCGTTAGCTTGAGAAAATTCATCTTGGAATTTTCTAGTTTCTTCTTTAAGCTCATTAATGCGAATTTCTTTTTCAATGCTAGATTTTGCCTCATCTACATTGCGTTTTAAGGCCTTCCAAATTTTAGCTAATTGTATTATAGTTTCAGGGAGTTTTTCAGGTCCTAATATTAAAATTCCAATAACTATTATGACTAAAATTTCTCCCATACTCATAATTTAAATTCGCTTTTAACTTTCAATTTTTGGCTCCCCAAAATATTTTGTCAATGTTTCTTTTAAATCATCTTCTTTATTAAATTTCTTAGCATCCTTAATAAGTGATTCAAAATGGGCTTTATTATCTTGTTTTATGTTATTTTGCGTTATGCTTTGAAGTTTGCTTTCATCTATGTTTATAGCCTTTTTTACTTCAATTTTTGCATTTGGTCCAAATTCTTTTTGAAATAATTGAACTATCCTTTTAAAGCCTTTATTTAGAAGATTCCTATCTTCATTTTCTGCACTTGAACTAATGTTTAAAATATTATTTTCAAAGCTTAAAAAATGTGTATTTTTCTTAAAGCAATCCCCAAGGTCAAAGTCCCTATCATAAATTAACTCAAGCAACCTATCATAAGCGTTTTTAGCAGAACTAGTATTTTTAGTAGAACTTGGATTTTGTATATTTTGACTTAAAATTTGAATAGGGGCGTTTTGTATCTTAGTAATTTGGGCGTCAATTTCCTTTAAATTGCTTGCTTCCATCATCATAAAAGCCATTACACACAAGGTAAAGCCATCATCATTGCTAATCATAGTCTTTGCCCTAGATAAAATTCTAAAAAATCTCTCATACATAAGGGTGCTAAATTCAGGGCTTTGTTCAAAAAATTTCTCTTTTAAATAAAAAATCATTTCATCTATAACGCTACCTGCCTCGTAATCTTGCAAGTCTTTTAAATAAGTAAAAATCTTTTCTTTATCCCTTTGCAAAATGGCTTGATAAAACTCTTTTATACTTTGTGGGTCTAAAAAGCCTAACATTTGCGTAATTTTAGCTGTGCTTAATTTATTTTCACAATAAATAATTGCTTGGTCTAGCAAGGTTAGGGTATCTCTTAAAGAACCATTTGCACTTCTAGCTATAAATTTTAAGGCCTCTTCTTCAAATTCCACATTTTCTTTTTCTAAAATATTTTTTAAATGACTTAAAATTTCATTAAGCGAAATTTGTTTAAAACGAAAATGTTGAGTGCGTGAAAGAACGGTCGCTGGTAGTTTTAAGGGGTCAGTTGTAGCAAGTATAAATTTAACATAAGCAGGGGGTTCTTCAAGGGTTTTTAAAAGAGCATTTGCTGCTTGAGTTGTTAGCATATGCACTTCATCTATGATAAAAATTTTAAATCTTGCCATAGACGGAGCATACTTTGTTTGTTCTATAAGGCTTTGAATATCTTCAAGCCCTCTATTACTTGCTGCATCCATTTCTATAATATCAATATGCTTATTTTCAAGGGCTGCAAGGCATTGCTTACATTCTCCACAAGGAGTAGCACTAGGTCCCTTTTCACAAACTAAGGCCCTTGAAAAAATTCTAGCACTAGATGTCTTCCCACTTCCTCTAAGCCCTGAAAATAAATAAGCATGTGCTAATTTTTGCGAATTTAGGGCATATTTTAAACTTATACTAATGGTTTTTTGGCCGACAAGCTCGTCAAAGGTCTTAGGTCTATATTTTAAGGCTAGGGCTTGAAACATTTTTACTCATTCATTATAGATAAAAGTTCAGCATTATCTTTTGTTTTAAGCATCTTAGAATATAAAAATTTCAAGGCCTCAACATCATCCATAGTAGAAACTGCAGAACGAATCGCCCAAATTTTTTGTAATTTACTTGGTTCTTGTAATAATTCTTCTTTTCTAGTGCCCGATTTTATAATATTTATAGCAGGATAAATTCTTCTATCTGAGATATTTCTATCAAGTATAATCTCACTATTTCCAGTGCCTTTAAATTCCTCGAATATCACATCATCCATTCTTGAACCAGTATCAATCAAGGCAGTGGCGATTATAGTAAGACTACCTCCATTTTCTATATTTCTAGCAGCCCCAAAAAAACGTTTTGGCTTATGTAAGGCATTTGCATCAACGCCTCCACTTAATACCTTACCAGAACTTGGCGTAGCTGTATTATAAGCCCTAGCAAGTCTAGTAATACTATCAAGCAGTATGATTACATCCTTGCCCATTTCTACCATTCTTTTAGCCTTTTCTATGATAAGTTCAGCTACCCTTACATGATTGTAAGCTGGTAAATCAAAGGTAGAACTAAAAACCTCTCCTCTAACACTTCTTTGCATATCAGTAACTTCTTCTGGCCTTTCATCGATTAAAAGTACTATTAAGTGCATTTCGGGGTGATTTTTAGCAATGGCAGAGGCTAATTCTTTCATAAGTTCAGTTTTACCCGTTCTAGGAGGCGCTACAATCAAGCCTCTTTGTCCTTTTCCAATAGGAGTAAATAAATCAAGCACCCTACCAGTTAACTTCATAGCATCATATTCAAGTTTAATTTTTTCAGTAGGAAAAATAGGGGTTAGATTATCAAATAAGGGTCTTTTTCTAGCTTCTTGTAATGGTACATAGTTAATAGCTTCTATTTGAAGTAGGGCATAATACTTCTCAGCCTCGTTTGGTTCTCTAACTTGCCCGGTTACTACATCCCCAACTCTTAATGCGAATTTGCGAATTTGAGAATTTGAAACATAGGCATCATTTACGCTATCGCTTAGATAATTATCCATTCCTCTTAAAAAGCCATAGCCCTCAGGACATATTTCTAAAATTCCTGTAAATAATATAAAGCCACCCTTTTTAGTTTGTGCCTTTAAAATTTCAAACATAAGTTCTTGTCTTAGAAATTCGCTAGGATTTTCTATCTCACATTCATTTGCAATTGCTACTAATTTTTCTAAATCAAGTAATTTTAAATCCTCTATCTTGTATCCATCCACTGGAATGTGGGTTCTTTGGTATCGTTTTTTTTCCATAAATCCTCGTAAGCTTGTTAAGTATTTTTGCAGTTTTAAGAATGTGATTTTAGAAAAAAAATATTTTTTTGTCAAATTTTAATTATAATT
Source organism: Campylobacter sp. LR291e (assembly GCF_008633915.1). Classification (GTDB taxonomy): domain Bacteria; phylum Campylobacterota; class Campylobacteria; order Campylobacterales; family Campylobacteraceae; genus Campylobacter_D. The sequence continues at coordinate 18,700 of NZ_VJNV01000026.1, forward strand.
AGGAAAAAATTTTAAAGTGAAAATATGAAATGTACGCATTGTAGATTAGATTTTAATGAAAGTCAAATGATAAGGGCTAATGATAAATACTTTTGTTGCACGGGTTGTGAGAAGGTTTATGAGCTTTTATATGAAAATAAACTTGATGAATTTTATGAAAAATTAGGAAGCATTACCTTAAATCCCGTAAATTTAAGTACTAATATAAAAAATTATGATGATTTTATACGAAAAACTAAGGATGGTTTTAGTGAAATTTATTTAATGATACATGGCATTGAATGTGCGGCCTGTGTGTGGTTAAATGAAAAAATTCTTATAAAACAAGATGGAATTTTAGAACTAGATATTAATAATTTAACGCATAAAGCAAGGATTGTTTTTGATGAAAGTTTAATAAGCTTAGTTAAAATTTTAAGCTTAATTGAAAGCATAGGTTATAAGGCTAGTGCGTATGACCCGTTAAAAGTTGATAATAAGGCTACTATTTTAAAACGCGAATTTTATGCAAAATTAGTGGTCGGCATAGCTTGCGTTATGAATGTAATGTGGATAGCTGTTGCAAAATATGCAGGTTTTTTTAGTGGAATGGATGATGAGATTAAGGATATTTTAAATTTTGCTGAATTTATTTTGGCTACCCCCGTTCTTTTTTATACGGGGTCAAATTTTTATAAAAGTGCCCTAAAAGCCCTTAAAAATAAAAGCTTAAATATGGATACCCTAGTAATTAGTGGGGCAAGTCTTGCTTATGTTTATTCTTTAGTTGCTATGTTTACAAGGGTTGGCGAGGTGTATTTTGACTCTGTGGCTATGATAATTTGCTTTGTTTTTATAGGAAAATATTTAGAAGTATTTAGCAAAAAAAGGGCCTTTGATGCAGTTGATGGCTTAAATGACTTTTTACAAAATGAAATTTTAGTTTATAATGGACGTGATTTTGTTTTAAAACCTGTTAAAGAAGTAGCTATTAAGGATAGAATTTTACTTAGAAGTGGGGATAAAATTTTAATAGATGGCAAGGTTTTAAGTGGTCAAGCTAGTATTGATACTAGTTCTTTAAATGGAGAAAACGAACCCCTTTTGGTACAAAGTGGGAATTTAATAAATTCAGCTTGTATCGTCATTGATGGAAGCGTGGAATATGAGGCCTTAAAAAAATATGAAGATTCTAAACTTAGCCAAATCATAAAATTATTAGAATTTTCAAGTTCTAAAAAAACGCATATTCAAAGCCTTGTATCAAAGATAAGTGCTTATTTTTCACGCTCGATTTTAAGTATAGCCTTTTTATGCTTTTGTTTTTGGTATTTTATAAATAATAAAAGCGTGGAAATTTCGCTTGTCAATGCCATTTCTGTTTTGATAATTGCTTGTCCTTGTGCCTTAGCCCTTGCAACGCCTGTGAGTAATTTAGTAGCACTTGGCAAGGCCTTAAAAAAGCATATCTTATTTAAAAGCCCAGAAGTTATTGAAAAATTAAGCAAATGCAATATGGCAGTTTTTGACAAAACAGGGGTTTTAACCAAAAGTGAGCTTAAAATTTGCAATTTTTTTATAGACAAAGGCTTAAATTTAAATGAACTTTATAATTTTGTAAAACTCTCTTCTCATCCTATTTCTGCAAGTATTGCAAGATTTTTAAAAGATAGGGGAGAGATGGGTGAAAATTTAAATTTTAAAAAACTTTTTAATATACAAGCTAAGGGTTTAAAGGCAAGATTAGGGCAAAATGAGTTTATAGGTGGAAATTCATTGTTTTTAAAGGAAAATAATATACATATAAAGGACTTTGAAAATTCGCATTTTATCTTAGCGATAAATGGCGAAGTTAAGGCTTTTTTTGAATTTGAAAATGAGTTAAGAAGTGGTGCGATAGAATTAAGTAAGTATTTAAGAGAAGAAAAAATTAAGACTATGATTTTAAGTGGAGATAATGAAAAAGCAGTTTCAAAGGTGGCAAAGGCTTTGAATATTGCTAAATTTAAGGCTAATTGTCTGCCTCAAACTAAGCTTAATGAGCTAGAAAAAGAAAGTAAAAATCATAAAATTTTATTTGTGGGAGATGGGGTAAATGACGCCTTAGCACTAAATTTTGCAGCAGTTTCTATAACATTAAGTCAAGGAAGTGATTTAGCCATTGAAGGAAGTGATATTTTACTTTTAAAAAATGATTTAAATTCCTTAAAAACTGCCTTAAAATTATCTAAAAATACCTTTAAAATCATTAAGCAAAATTTGATATTTTCCATATTTTATAATATCTTGACCATACCACTTGCCTTTTTAGGTCTTATTAATCCACTAATTGCTGCCTTATCTATGTCCTTTAGTAGTATAATAGTGGTTTTAAACGCTTTAAGGATAAAAGAATGAATGGTGTAATTATGATGATGATAGCCGTGTCAATAGTGGGTTTTTTCATTATTTTAACGGCTTTATTATGGGGAATTCGTGGAAAGCAGTTTGATGATGATTATAAATTTACAACCCTTGATGATAGTGTAGAAGCCCTTAATGATGCTTATAACTTGCAAAAACGCAAAGAAGAGGCATTAAAAAGGAAAAAAAGGGATTAATCTTTTTTTAAATCTCTTTTAAATTTCTTATAATCATTGATTAAAATAAAAGGCAAAATAATAAATTTAAAAGGATTCTTAATAGCACTTAAAAGCGACTTGCCCCAGCGAAAACAAAGCATTTTTTTATGTCTTGCAATAGTATTTTTAAGTTCTTTTATTTCTTTGTCTTTGTTTAATAACTTTAAAAATTCTTTTTTTATATCTAAGATTTCTTTTTCTAGTTTTCTATCTAAATTTAAAATATTTTGCAAGTTATTATGTATAAAATTATTTTGTTTATAATGTGTATAATCAAGCCTTGTTAAAGCTTGTTTATAGGATATATTTTTAAATAACTCATTTTGAGAGAGTTTTTCTATGGGATAATATAAATGTGTAGGAGAACTTCCAAAAATATCCATATGAATATAATTAAAACTTGATAAAATTCTATCAACCTTTATCAAATCACCAACATAATTTGCCTCCACATATATCAAGGGGCGATTTTTTAAAATCAATGCTTTTAAACCCCTTAAAGCTTTATCTTCCATACCTTCAATATCAAGCTTTATCAAAGAAATTTCATCTTGTATATTTAGGCTATCTATGCTTTTACATTGTATGTAATCATCCTTTGTTTCTTCTTCATTAAGCAAGGTTAAGGACATTCCACCAAAATTATATGGATTTTCTTTTTTATAGTACGCCCTTTCTTCCTTGTCGCTCACCCCCATTTCATAGATAAAAATTCTATCTTCAAAGCCATTTATTTCTATACTTTTTCTAGCTATGTCAATCATTTTTTTATTCGCCTCAAAGGCAAAAATTTTAAAATTATGAGCTGCTAAAAATAAGCTATGATTTGCTATATTCATTCCTATATCTAAGATATTTGAATTTGGTTTTATACGAGTTATCATATCTTTTAGCATTTCTATTTCATAAGGGGCTTTAGTGTGAAAAATCGTTTTTTGTATATAATCGCTATCTTTAAAGGGTAGATACATTTTATATTTTATACCATTTTCAAAGCTTAATTCATAAAAATCATCTTGCATTTTTTTCCTTTTTAAAATCTTAAAAAGGTATGATACCCCCCCCCATAAAAATAAGCTTAAAAAGGCGAAATTTAAGAAAGTTCTTTAAAAATTTAGTGTGAAAAATAAATTCAAAGTAGTTTAGAATCCCCTTTAAAAAAGGGGAAATTTTTATAAGCTATCAATATAAGCATCAATTGCTTTAAAATCTTCTTCTGTTAAGTCCTTAACATTGATTTTCATGATATTGCCTTGACCATAGGCATTTCTAGTACCAGCCTTATACTCACTCATATATTTAAGTCTTTCATCTTGTGATAATGTTTTAAGGGCTGGAACCTTTCCAAGATAAACCTTATCAGCTTTAGGTCCGTGACAAACTGCACATTTTTTATAAAGTGTAGCCCCATCCGCTGCAAAAGCTGATATCCCAATACATGCTGCCATTGACATAACTAGCAATTTTTTCATTTTATACTCCTTTTGATAAAATCAAGTTATTATAATTAGTTATTCTTAAATAATTTTTATTAATTATAAAAAAATATATTAATTTTTGAATTTAAAATATGTTTTAAAAGTATAAAATATTATTAAAGCAACTTTATAAAACTATAAGCTATCAATATATGCTTCAATAGCCTCAAAATCTTCTTCTGTTAAACCTTTAATATTTTGAGTCATAATTTTACCTTGACCATAGGCATTTCTAGTACCTGCTGCGTATTCTTTCATATATCCAAGTCTTTGTTCAGCTGTTGAATCTTTAAGAGCTGGAACCTTTTTTAAATATACCTTATCAGCTTTAGGTCCGTGACAAACTGCACATTTTTTATAAAGTGTAGCCCCATCCGCCGCAAAAGCTGATATCCCAATACATGCTGCCATTGACATAACTAGCAATTTTTTCATTTTATACTCCTTTTGAGAATTTAATTCTAAAAAATTGTAATTAATTATTCTTAATCTTTCTTTATTATTTAATGAAAAATGCTTAAATTTTATAAACTTATATTATAATATATCTTATGAAAGACAAGGCTTTATTTTTAGATAGAGACGGCATTATCAATGTTGACAAGCATTATTTATATAAAATTGAAGAAGTGCAATTTTGTCAAGGAATTTTTGAACTTTGCAAGTATTTTAAGTTACAAAATTATATTATAATAGTAGTTACGAATCAATCAGGCATAAATAGAAAGTATTATAGTGAAAAAGATTTAGTTATTTTACATGAATTTATGCGTTTAGAATTTGAAAAAAAAGGCATTAAGATTAGTAAATTTTATCATTGTCCTCACTTAGAAAGTGAAAATTGTGAGTGTAGAAAACCTGCCCCTGGTATGATTAAACAAGCACTTAAAGATTTTAACATAAATGTGAGCACTTCTTTTTTATTAGGCGATAAGTTAAGCGATATGCAAGCAGGGCAAAGGGCAGGGATTAAAAATTTATTTCTTATAAATGAGAATTTTAAAGAAAAATTTGATTATTTTAAGATTTTTAAAAATTTAAATGAGTGTTTAGATTATTTTAAGAAAGGTTTAGTATGAAGATAGTAATCACAGGTGGGGCAGGGTTTATAGGTTCAAATTTAGCCCTTTGTTTGCAAGAAAAACATGAAATTTTAGTTATAGATAAAATGAGAGGGCAAAGCTATTTAGACAATGGAAATTTAGAATGTTTAGGGCATTTTAAAAATTTGCTAAATTATAAGGGGAGACTTTTTATAGGCGATATAAATGACAAAGAAACATTTAAAAAAATAAGTGATTTTAAGCCCAATATTATCTTTCATCAAGCTGCTATTTCAGATACAACTGCTTACAATCAAAATCAAGTTTTAAGCACGAATTTAAATAGCTTTGAAGAATTTATAAAACTTAGCATAAAGCTTAATGCAAAATTAATCTATGCAAGCTCAGCCTCTGTTTATGGAAATTTGCCAAGCCCTCAACAAGTAGGAAAAGAAAATCCTAAAAATCCCTATGCTTTTTCAAAATTAATGATGGATAATATGGCTAAAAAATATTACAAAAAAGCCCATATAGTAGGACTTCGCTATTTTAATGTTTATGGGAATGGTGAGTATTTTAAAGGAAAAACTGCGTCTATGATTTTGCAACTTGGCTTACAACTTTTAAAGGGCGATAATCCTAAGCTTTTTAAAGGAAGTGATAAAATTTTTAGAGATTTTGTTTATATTAAAGATGTTGTGAGTGCAAATTTAAAGGCACTTGAAGCAGAGTGTGGGGTTTATAATGTAGGAAGTGGTAAGGCAAGAAGTTTTCAAGACGTACTAGACATTTTACAAAAAGAATTAAATACAAATTTAACTTGTGAATATATTAAAAATCCATATATTAACGCTTATCAATTTCACACCCAGGCCCAGCTTGATAAAAGTTTTGCTTATGAGAGTGAATTTAGCTTAGAAGAAGGAATTAAAGATTATTTAGATGAGATTAAAAGAATATATGAAGAGGAACTAAAAAATGCTTAAACTTTTAGCCTCAAAAAGCCCTAAAATTTTAGTAATGGGCGATTTTATGGTGGATAATTATATATGGTGTGAGTGTTCTAGGATTAGCCCTGAAGCACCTGTTATAGTGGCAAAATCTTTAAATGAAGATAAAAGACCAGGTGGGGCGGCTAATGTTTATGCAAATTTAAAGGCACTTGGGGCTGATGTTTTTGGGCTTGGCGTGGTTGGAGATGATGAGAGCGGGGATTTTTTAAAGGCAAATTTAAAGGCAAAATTTATAACTCAAAAGGGAAGAAAGACCCCCCTTAAAAACCGAATTGTAGCACATAATCAACAAGTTTTAAGGCTTGATGAAGAAGATTGTGATGATATTTTGGTAATAGATGAATTAATGCTTGAATTTGATAAAATAGCAAGTGATTTTGATGCTATCATTTTAAGCGATTATGCAAAGGGCGTTTTAACGCGTGAATTTTGTGCCTTTGTGATTGAAAAGGCAAGGGCTTTAAAAATTCCTGTTTTAATAGATCCAAAGGGCAGTGATTATACAAAATATAAAGGAGCTACGCTTTTAACGCCTAATAAAAAAGAAGCCTTACAAGCTTTGAAAATGGAAAATTTAGATGATAGAAATCTTGAATTTGCACTTATAAGATTAAAGGATGAATTTAATCTAAAATACGCCATAATAACGCTTTCAGAAGCAGGGATTGCCGTTTATGATGAGCATTTAAGCATAGTACCAGCTAAGGCAAGAGAGGTTTTTGATGTAACAGGGGCAGGTGATAGCGTAATAGCAGTTTTAGCCTTTTGCCTAGCCTTAGATGTTCCTATAATAACAGCTTGTGAAGTAGCAAACAAAGCAGCAGCTGTTGTGGTTAGTAAAATAGGAAGTGTTAGCGTTAGCTTTGAAGATATGCAAAATCACGATAAAGATGGCTTTGAAAGTAAGATTAAAAGCAAAGATGAGCTTATAAAAATTTTAAAAAATAATCATAAAAAGGTAGTTTTTACAAATGGTTGTTTTGATATTTTGCATTTTGGACATATAAAATATTTGCAAAAGGCTAAAAAATTAGGTTCTATGCTTATAGTAGGCTTAAATTCAGACTCAAGTATCAAAAGATTAAAAGGCGAAGAAAGACCTATAAATTCAGAATTTGAAAGGGCTTGTTTATTGGCTTGTTTATCCTTTGTAGACTTTGTAGTTATCTTTGATGAAGATACGCCTTATGAACTTATCAAGGCTTTAAGACCTGATATTTTAGTTAAGGGGAGTGATTATAAAAATAAGGAAGTAGTTGGGACTGATTTGGTTGAAAGGGTTGAGTTAATGGATTTTGAAGAAGGATTTAGTACTAGTAAAATCATAGAAAAAATAAGGGGTATAAAATGATAAAAATAGTAGAAAATGAATTTGAAAAACACCTTGAAACTTTAAATAATACTAAGCTTTTAAGTGGCGAAATTTCAAGGGCTGGTGGGCTTTTAGTAGAGACCTTAAAAATGGGTGGTAAGATTTTAATTTGTGGAAATGGAGGAAGTGCAGCCGATGCCCAGCACTTTGCAGCAGAATTAAGTGGACGCTATAAAAAAGAAAGAATGGCACTAAGTGCAATCTCTTTAAGCACGGATACTTCAGCCCTTACTGCTATAGGCAATGATTATGGCTATGAGTTTGTATTTTCAAGACAGGTTTTAGCACTGGCAAAAAAGGGCGATGTTTTAATAGGAATCTCAACAAGTGGGAAAAGCCCAAATGTCTTAAATGCACTTGATGAGGCAAAGAAAATAGGGCTTTTATGCCTTGGTCTTAGTGGTAAAGGTGGAGGGTTTATGAATGAAAAATGCGATATAAATTTAGTAGTCTCTAGCGATGATACAGCTAGAATTCAAGAAATGCATATTTTAATAATACACTCTTTATGTCAAATAATTGACAATGCCTTTGATTAAAAAGGCATTATTATTAAAATAAAAAGCTTAAAAGCTTAAAATTATAAAATGAAAAGTAAAAACTACTAAAAATTTAATCTATACGATTTTTCCAATTTTTTTAGAAAACAAAGTCCTAAGTGTTAAGAAAAAATTTAATTTACACATACATTTAATATATCTTTCTTGCTTTGACCATATATAAGCTTTTTAAGCATTCTATAAAGTTGTATTGTAGGCACACTTTTTTTGCTTTTTCAAATAATAAATTTAATTCAAAGTATTAATTTTGTTTTTATGTTTAATTTTTCATATAAATTTGGATATTTTTTAAAATATAAGGGAAATATGTTATTTTTTACTCTCCAACTTGCCTTTCTGGCTTGTCTTTTTTTGTATTAGATAAATTATTATCATGTCTTTTATAGATATATAAATTTTCGTGTAAAAATCCTAAATTTTCATTATACAAAGCAAATCGTAAAAAATATTCATAATCTTCGGCTAAAAATAAATTTTCATTGTATTTTCCTACTTGCTTTGTAGCTTCACTTCTATATAAAAAATAAGTCATACGAGATTTTTCTATAAAATCTACCATTGTGTCACATACAGCTACTTCAAATTCCTTTACAATAATATCTTTGTGTATTAATCTTATTGTATGGTCACAATATACTAAATCAATATGTTTATTCTCATTTAAAAATTAATCATTCTTTCAAACGCATTTTCCCTAAATATATTATCGTCACTAGTCCAAGTTAAATACCCCCCATCCCATTATTATTTAAGGCATATTCAAAACCTATATTTAAAGACTTCGGTAATTTTTGATTAATTTCATTATTGATTATATGAATTCTTTTATCCTTGTTTGCATATTCTTGTATAATTTCTGTGTGTTATCAGTAGAACAATCATTTACAATTATGTGAGTTTAAAATTATTATAACTTTTATTTAAAATACTATCAATAGCACTTCTTATATATTTTTGCTATTATATGTTGGTAAAACTACATTAATTAAATCTCTCATTTTTAAAAAACTCCCTTATATATTTTATTATCTTTTTACTTGCCTTGCCGTCTTCATAGGGATTTTTTACGCTAACGCGAGTAGCTTTTTTATTTTGTTTTAAAATTTTACTAGCTTCTTTAAATATATTTTTTTCATCAGCCCCTACTAATTTTGCACATTTCATTTTAATCCCTCCCATTCTTTCAGTTGTGTACCTAGCTACCAAAATAGGCACTTTAAAGCTTGTGCCTTCTTCTTGTATGTCTCCATTATCAGTTATAATAAGCTTTGCATATTTCATAACATAAACTAAATTTGGATAATTTAAAGCAGGGACTAAAACAATATTTGAAAATTTATCAAGTGTTTCAATAAGTACTTTTTTTACATTTGGATTTTGGTGTAGGGGTATTATAAATTGGTGTGTTTTAAAAATTTTAGCTAGTTTAATTATAGCCTTTAAAATATATTGCAGTCTTTTCCCATGATTTTCTCTTCTGTGTATGGTAATTAAAACTGATTTGCTTTTAAAATTATTTTTATTAAATTTATCGCTAAGTTTTGAAATATCATTTAAGAATTCATTTTCATTTAACTTAATAGCAAATAAAGCATCTATTGAAGCATTGCCTGTTATGTGTATTAAAGAATCATTTACACCTTCTTTTTTAAGACATTTGCTACTATTTTTGTAGGGGCAAAATGCAAATTTGCAATTTTAGAAATCATAACCCTTATAGCTTCTTTTGGGAATGGTTCAAATATCATAAGACCTTAATCCAGCTTCTACATGAAAAATAGGAACTTTATTATAAAAACTTGCCAAAGCCCCACAAAAAGCACTCATAGTATTGCCTTGTACTATAGTGGCATCTATTTTGTGTTTTAAAAATTTTATTTAATTTAGTTAAAAGATTGGCTTGTAAATCACATAATTGTTGATTATCTGTCATAATATCTAGGTTAATATCAGCCTTTATACTAAAAAATTTTAAACTTTGATTAGATAATTTTTTTTGTTGTTCGCTATTTGCTATTAAAAGCCTAAATTCTTTATGTTTTTGAAATTTTAAAATTAAAGGTGCTAATTTAATAATTTCAAAAAGAATTAAAATATTTTTCATTAATAATCCTTGTAATATTAAAAAAATAATGTAATAGTATCACAAAAAAAAATAAACATTTTTTTTAACGCAGGTGAAAATTATATAAAATATCTAGTTGTTTTAATAACTAGCATAGTTAAAAATACAGATAAAAAAAGCCTAAAAGAATTTTGTTAAAAACCAGTTTTTAAGGCTAGTGAGAGTAGTTTTTTAAGCTATTGTGAAAATATTTTTTTAACAAGAAAAAATAAAAGCCTTTTATAGTTTTATTTTGACTTTGTACTTTGTAAAATTTATTTCTAAGTTTAATTTATTCTTGGCTTATTTTTAAATTAACTTAAATTTAGTCTTTCCACTTCTGTCAAATTGCTTTCCTTGCAAGATAATATCAGCCACACTTTCCCAAACATGCTTTTCATCTATATACACAATATCAAAGATATTACTACGCATTAAGGATTGATAATTTACCTTTTTTGGAGCATATTTTACTAAATAATAAGGATTTATAGCAAAAATTTCACATTTTATGCGACATAAAAGCTCTAAATCAGAAGTAACCACTAAGAAATTTTTTCTTTGTTCTTTGGTGATTTTTTCTATATAAACTAACAATTTTTGGTCAAAGGGATTTAAGGCAGTTTTATTAAGTCTGCTTAAATAATGTTCAGCAAAGGACAAAGAACAAAAGGAATTTTCTATATTACTTCTTGTAAAATATGAATTTTTTACCCCTGTTGATTTAAGTGATATATGCCAAATTTTTACATCTATAATAGTAGCACACAAATTTAAGCCAGTTACTATCTTAGAAAAAAGTTTTTCCCTTGATAAACGGAAAGCATTTTCAAAGATAGTAAAATTTTTCTTATAAAAATCATCCTTAATGGCCTCTAATCTTTTTAAAGTAGTCTTATAATAATTTGCCTCTTTTTGAAATTTCTCAAGCCTTTCTTCTCTAGCTTTCATTCTTTCAGGGTCTGGGTTTCTACTCCTGCTTAAATTCATTTCAAGTTGAATGGTGCGAATTTGGTTTTCAAGTGAAGTTAGGCGATTTTGCCTAGTATCAATGGTAGCAACCAAAGCTTGATAATGGCATTGTAAGGATAAAAAAGTATCGTTAAAAATCTTTGTTATATTAAAAATTTTACCCTTATCACGCATATCATTATATGAATTTTCAAGATGCATAACTATGCTTTTTAGGGAGTTAAACTGGGTTTGGTCAGTTGAATTATCCATAAAAATAAGTGTATCAAGTGCCTTATTTACAAATCTTTTTAAGATTAAATAATCCAAAATACAAGGAATTTCTTTTTCATCTTGGACATTTACTTTAAGGGCTTCAACGGATAAAATTTCATTTGCAAAATACTTTTGAATGGCTTGAGGAATGGTAAAAGAAAGGGGGATTTTTTCCACCGTATCAAAGTCAGTTTTTCGGTAAAGTTCGGTTATATAAGCACTTCTTCTTGAACTTTGCAAGTCTTCAAGCTCATCATCACTATCAGTACGCCAAAAATCATTTTCTACTATAAACTCACCTTCTTTAAAGTCTTGAAATTTAGAAGGGCGAATGCCTGTGATATTCTTGCCATCAGGGCGAAATTCAACAAACATTCCAGCACTTGGCATACTTCTTTTATCGCTCCAAGTTTGGCGGTTAAACTCAAAAAACATCTTCGCTGAATTTACAACCGTTCCACGTCCTGTAGAATCCATATAAATGGCTATCTTACCATGCATTTTGCGTCCTTCAAACCTTTTGCTTTATCACTAACTTTGCTATTTTAACCTTATTTGCATAAAATTTTAATAATATTTAAAAAAAAATTATCAAAAATTTACTTTTTTGGTTTAAATGCCTAAATTTAGGTATTTATAAGGTGCTTAAATTTGTAAAAAGCAATATTTTCTTAAACCATTTTCAATGATTTCATATTCTTTAAAATTACTTAATTCTTTTTCTAAATTGCTACCCTTATATAGCACAAAAAGTGATTTTTCATTAAAAAAATTCTTAGAAATTTTAATTAAATTGTCAACACTCATCAAGGCCCTAGAAGTGATAATATCGGCTATAAATGGGGCTTTATAATCTTGAATTTTTTCTTTTATAATATGTATATTTTTAATATCACATTTTATTTTTATATTGTACAAAAAGGACACTTTTTTTGCATTTGGTTCAAAAAGATAAAAATTAGCCTTTAAGATTAAGGCTAAAAAAACAGCAGGAAAACCCGCACCACTTCCTATATCTATGATATTTTTAGCCCAGTTTAAATCCTTAAATTTAAGCACTCTAATACTATCTTTAACTTCTTTATTAATATCCTTAAAATTTGTTAGATTATGCACAGCGTTAAATTCGTTAAGTAAATCTTTGTAAAGCTTAATTTTTTGAAAAAAATTATCGTCTAAAAAGCTAAATTCGCTAAATTCACTTTCCAAGCAAATGTCCCATTTGTTCTTTTTTTATCTTTAGATAATCCTCGTTAAATTCCGTAGGTTTAGTCAAAACAGGCACTCTTTGTACTACTTCTATGCCTTTGAAACTTTGAATTTTTAAAGGATTATTAGTTAATAAATTTATCTTTGAAATTTGATAATGATTTAAAATAAACTCAACTGCCTCGTAAGTCCTTTCGTCTGCCTTAAATCCTAGCTTTAAATTTGCCTCTATGGTATTACAACCCTTATCTTGTAGGGCATAAGCATTTACCTTATTGAAAAGTCCTATATTGCGTCCTTCTTGCCTTAGATAAATAACCATTCCTCCATATTCTTCAATATATTTTAATGCAAATTTAAGCTGTTCTCCACAATCGCATTTTAAACTATTCAAAGTATCGCCAGTCAGGCATTCTGAGTGAATTCTTAAATTTAAAATATCCTTAATTTCTCCTTTAAAAATACATAAATGTTCCTTTTCCTTTTCCTTAAAGGCTTGAATTTTAAACTCTCCAAAACTAGTAGGCAATTTTGCTACCTCTGAAATTTTTATATCCATATACTACTTTTCCTTGTTTTTAAAAATAATCTTGCAATTTTAGCAAAAATAAGTACACAATTTTAAACGAGTTAAGTTTTTTTAATAAATTTTTATGCTAAAATTTTTCCTATTTTTTAAAACAAAGGATTAACAATGTTTAAACGATTCAGAAGACTTAGAATAAATGAAAATTTAAGGGCTATGGTACGCGAAAATTCGTTGCAGGTTGAAGATTTGATTTATCCACTTTTTGTAGTAGATGGGACAAATATTAAACGCGAGATTAGCTCAATGCCTGGTGTCTTTCAAATGAGTATAGATGAAATTTTAAGAGAATGTAAAGAACTTGTTGATTTAAATATTAAGGCTATTATGTTATTTGGGGTGATTGATAGCAGTTTAAAAGATAGTTGTGGAAGCGAGGCCCTTGATGAAAATTCGCTAATTGCTAGAAGTATAATTGCTATTAAGCAAAATTTTCCAAGCTTATTTGTTATTACTGATTTATGTTTTTGTGAATATACAGACCATGGGCATTGTGGGATTATAGATTTAAAAAATAAAAGCGTTGATAATGATGCTACCTTAAAAATTTCACTTAAACAAGCCTTAGTTCACGCAAATGCAGGGGCTGATATGATAGCACCTAGTGGAATGATGGATGGGATAATTGAATATCTAAGAAAGGGGCTTGATAAAAAGGGTTATGAAAATTTACCTTTAATGGCGTATTCTACGAAATTTGCGTCTAGTTTTTATGGCCCTTTTAGAGATGTGGCTGATTCAACTCCTGCGTATGGAGATAGAAAAAGCTATCAAATGGATAGTGCAAATGGCAAAGAGGCTTTGCTTGAAAGCCTTGAAGATGAAAAGCAGGGGGCTGATATTTTAATGGTAAAACCAGCCCTTGCTTATTTAGACATTGTAAAAGATTTAGCTAAGCATTCAAAATTACCAATTTGTGTTTATAATGTAAGTGGAGAATACGCACTTTTAAAAGCAGGGCAAAAGCTTGGAGTTATTGATTATGAAAAGGTCATGTTTGAAATTTTACTTAGCTTTAAAAGGGCTGGTGCAAAATTAATAATTACTTATCATGCAAAAGAAGTAGCAAGACTTCTTAAAAACACTTTATAAGGATAAAAATGAGACATTTTCTAACTTTAAGAGATTATAATCAAGATGAGATTATAGCCCTTGTAAATAAGGCATCAAAGCTTAAAAAACACCCAAAAAAGCATTTAAAAAATAAAAATTTAGCTATGATTTTTGAAAAAAATTCAACCCGTACTAGAATAGCCTTTGAACTTGGCATTAGTAAACTTGGTGGAAAGGCCTTGTTTTTAAGTTCAAAGGATATTCAATTAAGCAGGGGCGAACCCATAAAAGATACAGCTAGAGTTATTGGTTCTATGACTGATTTTGTAATGCTTAGAGTAAATTCTCATTCTACCTTACTTGAATTTGCTAGTTTTTCTAAAGCCCCTGTGATTAACGGACTTAGCGATTTGTATCATCCAACTCAAGTACTAGGTGATTTATTAACCATGAAAGAATATAAAAAATCAGGTCGAGTAGCCTTTATAGGTGATACAAATAATATGTGCAATTCTTGGCTAATAGCTGCATCAATCTTAGGCATTGAAATAAGCATTGCAAGTCCTGTTAATTATAAAATAAATGATGAAATTTTAGAATTTGCTAAAAATATGGCTAAAAAAAGTGGGGCTAAAATTCAAATAAGTAATGATAAAAATGAGGCTATAAAAGGAAAAGATGTAATTATAACTGATACCTGGGTTTCTATGGGTGAAGAAGGACAAAAAGAACAAAAATTAAAAGAATTTGAAGGTTTTTGCGTAGATAAAGATGCTATGAATTTAGCAAATAATAAGGCCTTATTTTTGCACTGCTTACCAGCTTATAGGGGTTTTGAGGTAAGTGAAGAGATTTTTGAAGAACATAATAAAGAAATATTTGACGAGGCTGTTAACCGACTTTATGTAGTTCAATCCTTACTTTGTTTTTTAGATAAGCAAAGATAAAATTTTGTATCCTTTGATACAAAATTTTATAGTTATTTTTACTTAAAATTCTCACATTTAAAATTATTATTAAGGGTATAAAATTTTTAAAAAATGAGCAAAATTATTAAAAATTTGCCCTTGATAGTGTTTAAATTAAGCTAAAAATCGTTATAATTTCCATTGCCTGAACAGTGCGCGTCTATAAAGTGATCCAACACATTTTTATTTACTGCGATTGTGCGGTTTACCGTGTCTGTGACTTCGCTTGAGCTTTAAAAGGCGAGAAGCTGCAGCCCTTAAAAATTGCCTAGCGGTTTTCCTTTGACTTTTGGGGTCAATCTTTTTTCAGCGGCTGTTTGGGTTTTATGAGGAGAGATTATGAAAGTTATGATTTTAGGCAGTGGTGCAAGAGAGTATTCCATAGCCCTAGCATTAAAACGCGTTCAAGAAGATATAGAATTTTGTTTTGCCCCTGGCAATGGTGCTACAAGTGTTCTTGGCACAAATTTAAACATAAAAGACCCCTTTGTTTTAGCTACCTATGCAAAAGAAAAGGGCTATGACCTTTGTATAGTAGGCAGTGAGGACTTTTTAGCACGAGGCGTAGTTGACATTTTTGAACAATTTAATCTTAAAATTTTTGGTCCCTCAAAGGCCGCTGCCATGCTTGAAAGTTCTAAAAGCTTTATGAAAAGTTTTTTAAAAAAATATCATATTAAAACGGCTAAATTTCTTAATACAAATGATTTAGAAAAGGCGAAACAATTTATAAATTCTTTAACTCCTCCAATAGTAATAAAGGCTGATGGACTTTGTGCAGGTAAGGGCGTGATTATCGAAAAAAGCCATAAAAAAGCCATTGAAACTACTGAAAAAATGCTAAGTGGTGAAAGCTTTGGCGATGCTGGTAAAATTGTAGTTATTGAAGAATACTTAGATGGCTTTGAATTAAGCGTTTTTGCAATTTGTGATGGTAGTGATTTTGTGCTTTTACCAGTAGCACAAGACCATAAAAAATTACTTGATAATGATAAGGGGCCAAATACTGGTGGAATGGGTGCTTATGCCCCAAGTTCTTTAGCAAATGAAAGTTTGATTAGAAAGATTAAAAAAGATATTATTATTCCTACCTTGCAAGGCATGAAAGAAGAAGGTAGCGAGTTTTGTGGGGTGCTTTTTGTAGGGATTATGGTTGTTAAAAATAAGCCTTATGTTCTGGAATTTAATGTTCGTTTTGGCGACCCTGAATGCGAGGTTTTAATGCCTTTGATTGAAAATCCATTAGAATTAATAATGGCTAGTATTGATAAAAGATTAAAATATACCCAAGCAAAGATTAAAAAGGAATTTGCTGTTGGTGTTGTTTGTGCTAGTAAAAATTATCCTTATAAGGCTTCGCCAAAGACTAAGATAAAGATTAAAAAAATTCCTTCAAATACTCATATCTCTTATGCTGGTGTTAGTTTAGAAGATAATAAATTAGTAGCTGATGGTGGCAGGGTTTTAGTGTGTGTGGGTATGGGTAAAAATATAAAAAATGCACGCAACAAAGCTTATAAATTATGCGATAATGTGAATTTTAAGGGTAAGCAATTTAGAAAAGATATAGGATTTCAGGTTATTAAATGAGAGAAGATTTATATGATAAATTAGAAAGAGAAGAGTTAAAAATTGCTAGTTTTCCTAAACGAGTGATTGCTTATATTATAGATAGTTTTATTGTAGGTATTTTATGTGCACTAGTTTTTATGGGTGATTTTTATCAAATTCCTGATGACCCCGTGCAATTTTTATCAGTAACCCCTCAATTTGTCTTATCTGTTTATTTGCTTAATTTTTTTTATCAAACTTTTTTTACCTTTTTATATGGGGCTACCCTTGGAAAAATGGTTTGTAAGATTATGATTATTGATGAAAGAATACTAGATAAACCAAATTTAATTCAAAGTGCAATAAGGGCAATCATTAGGCAAATTAGCGATATGTCTTTTATGTTAGGTTTTGCCTGGGCACTTAGTAACAATTTATTTAAAACCTGGCAAGATTATTTAGCAAAAACGATAGTTATCGATGTGGCGTAAAATTTGTTTTTTTTTCTCTAGCTTTGTTTTTTTAGAAGCTGCACAAGTTGATATTTATGCCTTAAGTGCTGTTAAAGAAGGAGAGCTTTTAATAGCACAAGATGATGTTGTAATTTTTTCTGATTTTTATTTTATCACTGCAAAAAAGGCAATTTATAATGAAAAAACTAGCGAGATAGAATTATTTGGCGATGTAAATATTTTAAGAGGACAAAATGAACGCTCTCATTCTAAATATGCTAAATTAAAGCTTGATACAAATGAGGCAAATTTTGAGGATTTTTTCTTTGCAAATAATAAAATGGAAGTATGGTTTAAGAGCAAGGAAAGTGCTTTAACAAATGATAAATTTGAAAGTAGAATTTCTTCTGTTTCAAGCTGTAATGTAGAAAATCCTGACTGGGAATTTAGATTTAGCGATGGATATTTAAATAGAGAAAGTAATTTTGTGCATTTATATAATGCTAGGCTTTATGTTAAAGATGTGCCTATTTTATATTTGCCTTATTTTGGATTTAGTGCTGATACTAATAGGCAAAGTGGGCTTTTAGTGCCAAAATTTTCTTTAAATACTGATGAGGGTTTTCATTACGAACAGCCTATTTATATAGCCGAGTATGATAGCTGGGACCTTGAACTTGACCCTCAAATTCGAACAAATAGAGGGTATGGGGTTTATTCTACCCTTCGTTTTGTTGATTCTTTGCATGGAATGGGTGAGTTTAACGCAGGACTTTTTAGGGAATTTAATGATTATTTTAAGGATGAAAATTTAAAATATCAAACCCATTCTGGTATAGAGTTAAGATATCTAAGAGATAATGTTTTTAAGTATTTTTTGGGGGATAATTTTCAAGAAGGGCTTTGGTTTGATGGAATTTATTTAAACGATATTGATTATTTAACGCTTGGAAATAGAGATTATAGGGATTTAACCTCTTTGGTAACTTCAAAATTTAATTATTTTTTAGCAAATGAAAATGATTTTTTAGCCCTTTATGCGAGGTATTATATAGATACTTCAACAACGACAAATAAATACACTATGCAAGAATATCCATCCTTGCAGTATCACCATTTTTCAAATACCTTAATAGATGATTTATTTAATAATGAATGGATAAATAATAAATTTTTATTTTCTTTTGATGCCTTTTTTCATAATTATTATAGAAGAGAAGGAAGTTATGCTAATCAAACCAATTTTATTTTGCCTATTTCTTATCATCAAGCCTTATTTAATAATTATTTGCATATAAATTTTACAGAAGAATTATATGCTTCTTTTGTAAATTATACTTATGACCCCGATAAAAAACATGAACATTTTTATAGAAATACACACGAACTAGATTTTTATACTGACTTATCAAGTGCTTATCCTAGCTTTTTTCATACTATAAATTTTGGTACAAAGTATCGTTGGCGTGGTAATACTTCTGGCTTAATTACAGCTGATTATTTAGTAAATGAAGATGAAAGAGACTATGTACAAGGCTATGTAAATCAATATTTTTACAATGATTTTGGAGAAAAAAAGATAAAGCATCGTTTGCATGTAAATTACCTAACTACCATTAATAAATTTGAGGATTTGACAAATTTATTAACTTATTATTATAATGATAATTTTCGTTTTAATAGTGAGGTAACATATTCTTATGAAACGAATCATTTTGACTATGTTGTAACGCAGTTTCAACTAGAATTTAACCCTGTGTATAACTTAAATTTTTCTCATGCTTATCAAAATGATGAGTATGGCAAATATAGTTTTATAGGTACAAATACCAATATAGAACTTAATAAAAATTATATTTTATTTGGTGGAATTTGGATGGATGTACAAAGGTCTAAGGCTAATATGTGGGAGGCAGGTTATACTTATCAAAGAAAATGTTGGAATTATTCCTTAGTTTATAGAGAAAGAATAGACCCACAATTAACCAGTGCAGGAATTAGTGCTAAAAATCAAAGTGGGGTGTATTTTATATTTAATTTTTACCCACTTGGTGGTATAAAATATAATTTTAATACTAGCGAGGAAGAAAATGATATTTAGGAAAGTTAAATGTTAAATTTGTTTAAAAATTTAAAAAATTTGTATTCAAAAGGAGATGAAATGACACAATACAGCATTCAAATCAATCAAAATTTAGAAATTTTTGATGTAGATAAGGTTGCAAAACAAGCAGCTGGTTCGGTCTTAATGAGAATGGGTAAAAGTGTAGTTTTAGCAGCTGTAGCAAGGGAAGAAAAGCAAGTTGATGAAGATTTTTTACCCCTAACCGTTCAATACATTGAAAAAGCTTACTCAGCCGGTAAAATTCCAGGTGGTTATATAAAAAGAGAAACTAAGCCAGGAGATAATGAAACCTTAACAGCTAGGATTATTGACAGAAGTTTAAGACCTCTTTTTCCAAAAGGCTATGCTTATCCTACGCAGATTGTAGTAATGGTACTTTCTACTGATAGCGAGATTGATTTGCAAGTTATGAGTTTAAATGCTGCAAGTGTTGCCTTATTTTTAAGCGATATTCCTATAAAAGCACCAGTTTGTGGGGTTAGAATTGCTAGAATTAATAATGAGTTTGTGCTAAATCCTAGCAATTCTTTATTAAAAGAAAGTAGTGTAGATTTATATGTGGCAGGGGTTAAGGACGAGCTTTTAATGATAGAAATGAGAAGCTTACCTAGTCAAAAGGAAAGTGATATGCTTATTGAAACACCATTTGCTGATGCACTAGGTGTTACAAGCTTATACGAACAAAATCTTAATGAATTAAGCGAAGATGAAATTTTACAAGCACTTGATTTAGCACAAAGGGCTATTTTAAATGGTTCTAATGCTTATGAAGAAGCATTTGCAAAGCACAAAAAAGAAGCTAGTCTTGAATATAAAGTAGAACTTGAAAATAATGAGCTTGCAAATTTTGTTGAAAATAATTTTAAAGAGGAGTTTAAAAGGGCTATTAATCAAATGGCAAAGAGTGAAAGAGCTAGTGAGTTAAATAAAATCGCACAAAATATCTTAAATTTAGATGAGATTAAAGAAAAAGAATATAGCGAAGAATTAGTTCATAAAATTTTAGCAAATTTTAAGAAAAAACTTGTAAGAGAACAAATTTTAAATGAAAGAAAAAGGGCTGATGGTAGAAAGTTAAATGAAGTAAGACCTATTAGTATTGAAACTAATATATTGCCCAACGCACATGGTTCTTGTCTTTTTACAAGAGGTCAAACTCAAGCACTTGTTATTGCTACTTTAGGTGGTGATAGTGACGCACAAATGAGTGATTTGTTAACAGAAAAAAATCCAATTAGCGAACGTTTTATGGTAAATTATAATTTCCCTGGTTTTAGTGTAGGCGAGGCAAGTGCTATAAAGGCACCTGGTAGGAGAGAATTAGGTCATGGAAATTTAGCAAAAAGGGCACTTTATCCAAGCGTGGATGAAAATTATCCCTATGTTATAAGGCTAGTAAGTGAAATTTTAGAAAGTAATGGTTCTAGTTCTATGGCTAGTGTTTGTGGGGGCTCTCTAGCACTTAGGGCAGCTGGAGTACCTAGCATTAAATTAATAGCTGGAGTTGCCATGGGCTTGGTTATAGAAGATGATAAGTATGCTATATTAACTGATATAATGGGATTAGAAGATCATGACGGGGATATGGATTTTAAAGTAGCAGGAAGTAAAGACGGAGTAACTGCCTTGCAAATGGATATAAAGCTTGGAGGCATTGATAAAAACATACTTAAAGAAGCCCTTTATCAAGCAAAAGAGGCAAGACTTCACATTTTAGGCATAATGGAAGAAGCAAATAAAGAAATTGTAGTCAATGAAGAAATTTTACCAAAGCTTGAACTTTTTAGCGTAGACCCTTCAAAAATAGTAGATATTATAGGTCAAGCTGGAAAAACTATAAAGGAAATTATTGAAAAATTTGGGGTTAGCGTTGATTTAGACAGAGAAAAAGGCGAGATAAAAATCGCAGGTAATGAAAGTAATCAAGTTAAGGCAGCAAAGGATTATATAATAAGTATAACAAGTACTTCAAAGGGTAAGAAATTTGACAAGGCTAGGGATTTATCAAATTTTAATATAGGAGATGAATTTGAAGGGATAGTTCAAAAAGTAGCTCCATTTGGTGTTTTTGTTAGTTTAAAAAATGGTGTTGATGGCTTAATACATAGTTCTAAACTTAAAAGAAAAGTGCACGAAAATGAAAGTCTTAGGGTAAAAATCACTGAAATAAAAAATGGCAAAATTACTATAGAAATGCTTTGATTAAAGTTAAAATTTAAAGTTTTATACTTTAAATTTTAAGCTTTTTTGAAATTTATACTAAAACTATTGTTTAAATAAAAATTATGCACTTGCTAAGTATGGTATTTATCATCAAATAAAAAAATTTGGAGAGATAAAAATTTGTAAAAAATTAAAAATCTATATTTAAAGATAGTTATTCTTTAAAATCTAAATTATAAAACTTAGCTTGATTTTGCAAATTGAATAATTATAAATTTAAAAATTTAAAATCTAATGTTAAAATCTAATGAAGCATTGATTTATATTATTTAAAAAATAAATTTTTATCTCCAACCCCTAGTCATATCCAACATAATATGCGAGAATGTGTCGCAATTTATATATTTGCCTTATCCTTTTCATCAAAGGTAACCTTATATAAATTTCTTGCTAATTTAAGATATTTATGACCTAAAAGATCTAAAAAATCATTTCTTGCATCATATCTTGTATAAAAACCAGTTTTTTCAATTTTTTGCAAACACCATTTAAATTTAGCCTTAAGTTCGGCTTTGTGTTGCAAATAATAAACATCATTTTTAATAATTTTATCATCTAATTTATCCACACTATAAGACATAGAAAAAACAACAATCATAAAAAGTAAATTTTGACCCTTCATTTTAAATTCCTTTTAAGTGTTTTAAAATACTATAAAAATTTAAGTTTCAAAGTGCTTAAATTTCAAAGCTAAAATATTAAGGAAAAAATAGAAAAATTTTAATAAAAATAAGGCTTTATGCTTGACAAATAAGAAATTTTAAGCTATAATCCGTGTTTTTTATGTGCTGGTTTAGCTCAGTTGGTAGAGCAGCTGCCTTGTAAGCAGCAGGCCGGGGGTTCAAGTCCCTTAACCAGCTCCATTATAATTGCATATTTTTTAACAGTGTTTGACCAGAATATCGTTGTTTTATAAAGTTTATAAATGATATTTTTTGTTTTTCGGTGAGTTACTCAAGTGGCCAACGAGGGCAGACTGTAAATCTGCTGGCTTTCGCCTTCCGTGGTTCGAATCCACGACTCACCACCATTTTAGTTACTTGCGGGAGTAGCTCAGTTGGCTAGAGCATCAGCCTTCCAAGCTGAGGGTCGCGGGTTCGAGTCCCGTTTCCCGCTCCAAAAGAAGTAAAAGCTGGGAGCTGTATTTTTATTAAAGTTTACAGAATTATCCCGTTTTGGTTTTTAGAGTTGTCTGTGTTTGTTTATGATTTTTCTGAGCGCTCGTATGGCTCAGAGGTAGAGCACTCCCTTGGTAAGGGAGAGGTCGCGGGTTCAATTCCCGCTATGAGCTCCATTTTGTGAAAAATATAAATATAGACTTATTTTGCTTTAAATTTATTTTATACGGAGGAATAAGATGGCTAAAGAGAAATTTTCGCGCAACAAGCCACATGTAAATATAGGAACCATAGGTCACGTTGACCATGGCAAGACTACACTAACAGCTGCTATTTCTGCTGTTTTATCAAGAAAGGGTTTAGCAGAGCTTAAAGATTATGATAATATCGATAACGCTCCTGAAGAAAAAGAACGTGGTATTACTATCGCTACTTCACATATAGAATACGAAACAGATAATCGTCACTATGCACATGTTGATTGTCCAGGACATGCTGACTATGTTAAAAACATGATTACAGGTGCTGCACAAATGGACGGGGCTATTCTTGTTGTTTCTGCTGCTGATGGTCCTATGCCACAAACTAGAGAACATATCTTACTTTCTCGTCAAGTTGGTGTACCTTACATAGTTGTATTTATGAATAAGGCTGATATGGTTGATGATGCTGAGCTTTTAGAATTAGTAGAAATGGAAATTAGAGAATTATTAAGTTCTTATGATTTCCCTGGTGATGATACTCCTATTATTGCTGGTTCTGCGTTAAAAGCACTTGAAGAAGCAAAGGCTGGACAAGATGGAGAATGGTCAGCTAAAATTTTAGATTTAATGGCTGCTGTTGATAGCTATATTCCAACTCCAACCCGTGATATTGAAAAAGATTTCTTAATGCCTATTGAAGATGTTTTCTCTATCTCTGGTCGTGGTACTGTTGTAACAGGTAGAATTGAAAAGGGTGTAGTTAAAATCGGTGATACTATTGAAATAGTAGGTATTAAAGATACTCAAACTACTACAGTTACTGGTGTTGAAATGTTTAGAAAAGAAATGGACCAAGGTCAAGCTGGTGACAATGTGGGCGTTTTGCTTCGTGGTACTAAAAAAGAAGATGTAATTCGTGGTATGGTTCTTGCAAAACCTAAATCAATAACTCCACATACTGAATTTGAAGCTGAAGTTTATATCTTAAATAAAGATGAAGGTGGTCGTCATACTCCATTCTTTAACAACTACAGACCTCAATTTTATGTAAGAACTACTGATGTTACAGGTTCTATTAAGTTAGCTGAAGGTGTTGAAATGGTTATGCCTGGTGAAAATGTTAGAATTAGCGTTACACTTATTGCGCCTGTTGCACTTGAAGAAGGAACAAGATTTGCTATCCGTGAAGGTGGTAAGACTGTTGGTTCTGGTGTTGTTTCTAAGATTAATAAATAAAAAATTTTAAGCCAAGTTTTTAAGCTTGGCTTTTTTAAATTTTAAGGAAAAACAATGAGAATTAAAGTTGGTTTAAAATGTGAAGAAAGTGGTGATATCAATTATAGCACCTTTAAAAATAGTAAAAACACTACTGAAAAGTTAGAATTGAAAAAATATTGCCCAAGACTTAAAAAACATACAATTCACAAAGAAGTTAAGTTAAAAAGTTAAATTTGGATAAAAGGACAATAGCTCTAATGGTAGAGCGCCGGATTCCAAATCCGATGGTTGGGGGTTCGAGTCCCTCTTGTCCTGCCATAGTGTAAGGTTTTAATATGGAAAAATTAATAACTTATTTTAAATTATCAAGAGTAGAATTAAGGAAAGTTATTTTTCCTTTAAAAGAACAAGTTAGAAACGCATATATAACCGTGTTTATAGTGGTTAGTGTGGTTTCTTTATTTTTGGCATTAGTGGATTGGATTATGTCTTTATTCGTTTCTGCAGTTATTTGAAGGATTAAAAATGGGTACTCATAAATGGTATGCGATTCAAACTTATGCAGGAAGTGAAATGGCTGTAAAAAAGGCCATTGAAAATTTAGTTAAGGATAACAAAATTGAAGAACAACTTAAAGAGATAGTAGTTCCTACAGAAGATGTTATCGAGTTTAAAAACGGAAAAGAAAAGATTAGCGAAAGAAGTTTGTATTCTGGTTATGTTTTTGCATTGCTTGATTTAAATATTGAACTTTGGCATAAAATTCAATCTCTTCCAAAGGTTGGTCGTTTTATAGGCGAGTCAAAACGTCCTACCCCGCTAAATGAAAAAGATATAAATTTGATTTTAGAAAAGGCGTATAACCGAGCTGCACCTAAGCCTAAAATTTCGTTTGAGTTAGGTGAGAATGTTCGTATTATAGGCGGTGCTTTTGCAAATTGTACTGCTATTGTTCAAGAATATGATATGGTTAGAGGTCTATTAAAATTAAATGTTTCAATCTTTGGTCGCTCAACACCAGTGGATAATATACCTTATTCTCAAGTTGAGAAAATTATTTAATATCAAGCTAAAGGAGATTTGTTATGGCTAAAAAAGTCGTAGGTGAGATTAAATTGCAAATTGCTGCAACAAAAGCAAATCCTTCACCTCCAGTTGGTCCAGCATTAGGTCAACAAGGTGTTAATATTATGGAATTTTGCAAGGCTTTTAATGAAAGAACAAAGGATATGGTAGGTTTTAATATTCCTGTTGTTATAACTGTTTATGCTGATAAAAGTTTTACTTTTATTACCAAGCAACCACCGGCTACTGATTTGATTAAAAAGGCAGCTGGAATTTCAAAGGGTACTGATAATCCTTTAAAAAATAAGGTAGGAAAGCTTACTAAAAAACAAGTTTTAGAAATTGTTGATAAAAAGCTTGCGGATTTAAATACAAAAGATAAAGAACAAGCAGCTAAGATTATTGCTGGTTCGGCTCGTTCTATGGGCGTTGAAATAGTTGATTAAAAATTTACAACCACCAAGGGTGGTAGCACTTTAAAAATGCGGAGAGAAAAATGGCTAAGATAACAAAAAGATTAAAAGAATTATCACAAAAAATTGATCCAAATAAGGATTATTCTTTACAAGAAGGGATTGAACTTGTTAAAAATTTAGCTTCTGCTAAATTTGATGAGACTGTTGAGTTAGCACTTAAATTAAATGTTGACCCAAGACATGCAGACCAAATGGTTAGGGGTTCTGTTGTTTTACCTGCTGGTACTGGCAAAAAGGTACGCGTTGGTGTTATAGCAAAGGATGCTAAGGCCGATGAGGCTAAAAATGCAGGTGCTGATATAGTTGGTAGTGATGATTTAATAGAAGAAATTCAAAAAGGCAATATGAATTTTGATGTTTTAATTGCTACACCAAATTTAATGGGTCTTGTTGGAAAGGTTGGTCGTATTTTAGGACCTAAGGGATTAATGCCAAATCCTAAAACAGGAACCGTTACGATGGATGTTGTACAAGCTATCACAAATGCAAAAAGTGGTCAAGTAAATTTCCGAGTTGATAAACAAGGAAATATCCATGCTGGACTTGGTAAGGTTAGTTTTAGTAAAGAACAATTATTTAATAATCTTTCAACCTTTATCAAGGCTATAAATAAGCATAAGCCATCAGCTGCAAAGGGCAGATATATAAAAAGTGCGGCTTTGTCTTTAACGATGAGTCCTTCTTTAAAACTTGAAACTCAAGAATTGCTTGATATGAAATAAGAGTTGTTTTTTACAACTCTTATGAATTTAAATTTGAAAAAAAGTTCTTTTTTTGAAATTTAAATTTAGATTGAAGATAGTCGAGGCTTATGCTTAAATGGGAAACCGCTCTGCTTGAAATCTCAATCGGAAAGGAGAAAATGTGACTAAAAGCGAAAAAATTGAAATTGTTTCTAAGCTCGAAGAAGGTTTTAAAAGTAGTGAAGCCATTGTAGTATGTAATTACAAAGGACTTAGTACTAAAAAACTTGAAGAATTAAGAAACAATGCAAGAGAAAATAATGTTAAAGTACAAATTATTAAAAATACTTTAGCTAGCATTGCTCTTAACAATTCCGGTAAAACAGGTCTAGAACTTAAAGATACAAATATATATCTTTGGGGAGAAGACCAACTTAGTGTTTCAAAGATTGCAGCTAAATTTGAAGAAAATAATAATGAATTTTTTCAAATAAAATTAGCCTATATTGATGGCGAAGTTGCTGATATAGCTAAAGTTAAGGCATTGGCTAAAATGCCTTCAAGAAATGAGTTGCTTGCTATGCTTTTGCAAGTATGGAATGCGCCACTTACCAATTTTGTAATTGGTTTAAATGCGCTTAAAAATAAAAAAGAATCAGAATAAAAAAGGATAAAAAATGGCAATTAGTAAAGAAGATGTATTAGAATATATCTCAAATTTGAGTGTTCTTGAATTATCAGAATTAGTTAAAGAATTCGAAGAAAAATTTGGCGTTAGTGCAACACCTGTTGTAGTAGCTGGTGGTGCAGGTGGCGGTACAGCTGGAGGTGCTAGCGAAGAAAAAACTGAATTTAATGTTGTTTTAGTTGAAGCTGGTGCTAAGAAAATAGAAGTTATTAAGGTTGTTCGTGCTTTAACAGGTCTTGGTTTAAAAGAGGCAAAGGATGCAGTTGAACAAACTCCTTCAACATTAAAAGAAGGAATTGCAAAAGCAGAAGCAGAAGAAGCTAAAAAGCAACTTGAAGAAGCTGGTGCAAAAGTAGAGCTTAAATAATTTTTTCAGTGTTTAAAGAAGACTAGTTTTTAGTCTTCTTTTTTAAATTTACCTATTTTTTTAGGTCTTCTTTTTATGACAAATTTACCATGGGGTAGTAATATGTTAGACAATAAGCTAGGAAATCGTTTAAGAGCAGATTTCTCAAATATTTCAAAACAAATAGAAATTCCAAATCTTTTACAACTACAAAAAGCAAGTTTTGATTATTTTTTAAATCTTAGTAATACAAATAGTGAAAGTGGCATAGAAAAGGTTTTTAAATCTATATTTCCTATACACGACCCACAAAATCGTTTAAGTTTAGAATATGTTAGTAGTGAGATTACAAAGCCAAGATATACCATACGAGAATGTATGGAAAGAGGGCTTACTTATTCTGTGAATTTAAAAATGAAAATTCGCCTTACACTTTATGATAAAGATGAAAAAAGTGGAGAAAAGGTAGGCATAAAAGATATTAAAGAACAAGATATTTTTATACGCGATATTCCTTTGATGACTGATAGGGTTTCTTTTATAATTAATGGCGTTGAAAGGGTGGTTGTTAATCAACTTCATAGAAGCCCGGGCGTTATTTTTAAAGAAGAAGAAAGTTCAACGGTCGCAAATAAATTAGTCTATACAGCCCAAATCATACCAGATAGGGGTTCTTGGCTATATTTTGAATATGATGCAAAAGACGTACTTTATGTAAGGATAAATAAAAGAAGAAAGGTGCCTATAACAATCTTATTTAGGGCCCTAGGATATAAAAAACAAGATATTATAAGATTATTTTACCCTATACAAACTATCTTTGTTAAAAAAGATAAATTTTTAACTGAATTTAACCCGAATAATTTTATAGATAGAGTAGAATACGATATTAAAGATGAAAAAGGCAATATTGTTCATCAAGCTGGTAAAAAATTAACTAAGAAAAAAAGCGACCAACTTATAAAAGATGGTTTAAAATGGATAGAATATCCTGCTGATACCTTGGTAAATCGCTATTTAGCTAATCCTATAATAGATAGTGATACAGGAGAAGTACTTTTTGATTCTATAACTCAAATTGACGAGGCTAAATTAACAAAGATTAAGGAACAAAAAAGCTTTGATATAGCAAATGATATGGCAAATGGTGTTGATGCGGCTATTTTAAATTCCTTTGTACAAGACAATGAAACTTTAAAGCTTTTAAAACAAAGTGAAAATATAGATGATGAAAACGACTTAGCTGCTATTAGAATTTATAAGGTTATGAGACCTGGAGAACCTGTTGTAAAAGAGGCAGCAAAGGTTTTTGTAAACGATTTATTTTTTAATCCTGAAAGATATGATTTAACCAAAGTTGGTAGAATGAAAATGAATCATAAATTAGGGCTTGAAGTACCTGAATACATGACCGTTTTAACAAATGAAGATATTATAAAAACTGCAAAATATCTTATAAAGATTAAAAATGGAAAAGGTCATATTGATGATAGAGACCATTTAGGAAATCGTAGAATTCGTTCTATCGGTGAGTTATTAGCAAATGAACTTCACCTTGGACTTGCTAAAATGCAAAAGGCTATTAGAGATAAATTTACAGCCTTAAATGCAGATATTGATAAGGTTATGCCTTATGATTTGATAAATCCAAAAATGATAACTACAACTATTTTGGAATTTTTCACAGGTGGTCAGCTTTCTCAATTTATGGACCAAACAAATCCTTTAAGCGAAGTTACTCATAAACGCCGTTTATCAGCACTTGGCGAGGGTGGTTTAGTAAAAGAAAGGGCAGGTTTTGAGGTACGGGACGTACATGCTACTCATTATGGTAGAATTTGTCCTGTTGAAACGCCAGAAGGTCAAAACATAGGGCTTATTAATACACTTTCTACTTATGCAAAGGTTAATGAACTTGGCTTTGTTGAAGCTCCTTATAAAAAGGTTCAAAATGGTAAAGTTTTAAATGAGATTGTATATCTAACAGCCACTCAAGAAGAAGGACTTTTTATAGCTCCTGCTTCTACAAAGGTTGATGCAAGGGGTAATATTTTAGAAGATTTTATAGAGGTTAGACAAGATGGAGAAACCACGCTTGCAAGGCGAGAAGACGTACAATTAATAGACCTTTGTTCTGGTATGATAGTTGGCGTTGCAGCATCATTAATTCCTTTTTTAGAACACGATGATGCAAACCGTGCTTTAATGGGTTCAAATATGCAAAGACAAGCCGTACCACTTTTAACTACAGCTGCACCTATAGTTGGAACAGGTATGGAAAGGATTATCGCAAGAGATGCTTGGGAGGCTATTAAGGCAAAAAGAGGCGGGGTTATTGAAAAGGTTGATAATAAAAGCATATTTATACTAGGTGAAGATGATAAGGGACCTTTTATAGACCATTATATAATGGAAAAAAATTTAAGAACAAATCAAAATACAACCTATATTCAACATCCTATAGTAAAAAAAGGCGAAGTTGTTAAAGCAGGGCAAATTATAGCAGATGGTCCTAGCATGGACCAAGGAGAATTAGCTATTGGCAAGAATGTTTTAGTAGCCTTTATGTCTTGGAATGGTTATAATTACGAAGATGCCATTGTAGTAAGTGAAAAAATTATAAGAGATGATGTTTTTACTAGCGTTCATATTTATGAAAAAGAAATCGAAGCAAGAGAATTAAAAGATGGGGTTGAAGAGATTACAAAGGATATTCCAAATATAAAAGAAGAAGATGTGGCACACCTTGATGAAAGTGGTATTGCTAAGATAGGCACTCACATTAAGCCAGGTATGATTTTAGTAGGTAAGGTTTCTCCAAAAGGAGAGGTTAAGCCAACTCCTGAAGAAAGGCTATTGAGAGCTATTTTTGGTGAAAAAGCCGGACATGTTGTAAATAAATCTTTATACGCTACTGCTTCTTTGGAAGGTGTTGTGGTTGATGTTAAAATTTTCACTAAAAAGGGCTATGAAAAAGATAGTAGGGCTATGAAGTCTTATGATAAAGAAAAGGTAGCACTTGAAAAAGAACACCATGATAGGCTTTTAATGATGGATAGAGAAGAAATGCTAAGAGTAATCTCTCTTTTATCAAAGGCCCATCTTGCTAGTGGTCAAAAAATTAATAATAAAAACTATAAAAAAGGGCAAAAGGTCGAAGTTAGCGACTTAGAAAAATTTAATCGCTTTACCTTAACTACCTTGATAAAAGCTTATTCAAAGGATATTCAAAAAGAATACGAAGAGCTTAAAAATTATTTTCAAGGTGAAAAGAAAAAATTAAAGGCTGAACACGATGAAAAGCTTGAAATTTTAGAAAAAGATGATATTTTGCCAAGTGGTGTTGTAAAACTTGTAAAAATTTATATAGCCACAAAGAGAAAGCTTAAAGTTGGTGATAAAATGGCAGGTCGCCACGGAAATAAGGGCATAGTTTCTACTATAGTACCTGAAATTGATATGCCTTATTTAGCCAACGGAAGAAGCATAGACATAGCCTTAAATCCACTAGGTGTTCCAAGTCGTATGAATATAGGACAAATTTTAGAAAGTCATTTGGGATTTATAGGGCTTAAATTAGGAGAACAAATTCAAGATATTTTTAATGCTAAACAAAAAGATTATATTAAACAATTAAGAAATAAAATGCTTGAAATATGTTCTATTTCCCGTCTTGCAAGTGAAAAAGATGCCATTAAAAAATTAAGCGATGATGAGCTTTTAAATTATGCTAGAGATTGGGCTAGAGGTGTTAAATTTGCTACCCCTGTTTTTGAGGGCGTAAATATAGAAGAATTTAGAAAGCTTTTTGAAATGGCAAAGATTGATGTGGATGGAAAAACTGAGCTTTATGATGGACGTACAGGAGAAAAGATTGATGAAAGGGTGCATGTTGGTTGTATGTATATGCTAAAACTACACCATTTAGTAGATGAAAAGATACACGCAAGAAGTACTGGACCTTATAGCCTAGTAACACAACAACCAGTAGGTGGTAAGGCCTTATTTGGTGGTCAAAGATTTGGTGAAATGGAAGTTTGGGCACTTGAGGCATATGGAGCAGCACATACTTTAAGAGAAATGTTAACCGTAAAATCAGATGATGTTGAAGGACGTTTCAATGCTTATAAAGCCTTAACCAAGGGTGAAAATGTACCTGCAACTGGAATTCCAGAAACATTTTTTGTTTTAACAAATGAGCTAAAATCACTAGCCTTAGATGTTGAAATTTTTGAAAAGGACGATGATAATGAGTAAATTTAAGACTATAAAAATAGAAGAAGATACAAGACCAAGAGATTTTGAAGCCTTTCAATTAAGACTTACAAGCCCTGAAAAAATAAAATCTTGGACATGTGGAGAGGTTAAAAAACCAGAAACTATTAATTATCGAACCTTAAAGCCTGAAAGAGATGGGCTTTTTTGTGCTAAAATTTTTGGTCCTATTAGAGATTATGAATGCCTTTGTGGTAAATATAAAAAAATGCGTTTTAAAGGCACAAAATGTGAAAAATGTGGCGTTGAAATAGCAAGTTCAAAGGTTCGTCGTTCAAGAATGGGACACATAGAATTAGTAACCCCAGTAGCACACATTTGGTACGTAAATTCCTTGCCAAGTCGTATAGGAACGCTTTTAGGCGTTAAAATGAAAGACTTAGAAAGAGTGCTTTATTATGAAGCCTATATAGTTGAAGAACCAGGCGAGGCTTTTTATGATAATGACAATACAAAAAAAGTCGCACATTGTGATGTATTAAACGAAGAACAATATCAAAATTTAATGCAAAGATATGAAAATAGTGGTTTTAAGGCTAGAATGGGTGGTGAAGTTGTTAGGGATTTATTAGCAAATTTAGACCTAGTATCTTTGTTAAATCAATTAAAAGAAGAATTACAAGCTACTAACTCAGAGGCTAAGAAAAAGACTATTATTAAAAGGTTAAAAGTAGTTGAGAATTTTTTAAATTCAAATTCAAATGGAGATAGTGAGGACACTGTTCCTAATCGCCCTGAATGGATGATGATTACAAATTTACCTGTTTTACCACCTGATTTAAGGCCTTTGGTTGCATTAGATGGAGGAAAATTTGCTGTTTCTGATGTAAATGATTTATATCGCCGTGTAATTAATAGAAACACTAGACTTAAAAAATTAATGGAACTTGATGCACCTGAGATTATTATTAGAAATGAAAAAAGAATGTTACAAGAAGCAGTTGACGCTCTTTTTGATAATGGTCGCCGTTCAAATGCTGTAAAGGGTGCAAATAAACGTCCATTAAAATCTTTAAGTGAGATTATAAAGGGAAAACAAGGTCGTTTTAGACAAAATTTACTTGGAAAAAGGGTTGACTTTTCTGGTCGTAGCGTAATCGTTGTTGGTCCAAAGCTTAGAATGGACCAATGTGGTTTGCCTAAGAAAATGGCACTTGAACTTTTTAAACCACATCTCTTAGCAAAACTTGAAGAAAAGGGTTATGCTACCACTGTTAAACAAGCTAAAAAAATGATAGAAAATAAAACTAACGAGGTTTGGGAGTGTCTTGAAGAAGTAGTTAATGGTCATCCTGTTATGCTTAACCGTGCTCCTACCTTGCATAAACTTTCTATTCAAGCCTTTCACCCTGTCTTAGTTGAGGGCAAGGCTATACAACTTCATCCTTTAGTTTGTGCTGCCTTTAATGCTGATTTTGATGGCGACCAAATGGCAGTTCACGTCCCACTTTCTCAAGAAGCTATTGCAGAATGCAAGGTTTTAATGCTTTCATCTACTAATATTTTATTACCTGCAAGTGGTAAGTCAGTAACCGTTCCAAGTCAGGATATGATTTTAGGAATTTATTATCTTTCACTTGAAAAAACAGGGGCTAGAGGAGCCCATAAAATTTGTACTGGAATTCATGAGGTAATGATTGCCTTACAATTAAAATGCCTTGATATACACGCAAATATTCAAACTATGGTTGATGAACGTAAAATTACTACCACTGCTGGTCGTTTGATTATTAAAAATATCTTACCTGATTTTGTCCCTGAAAATATGTGGAATAAGGTTTTAAAGAAAAAAGATATTGCAAATTTGGTTGATTATATTTATAAAAATGGTGGTTTAGAGATTATGGCAAGTTTCTTAGATAAGCTTAAAAATTTAGGTTTTGAATATGCAACTAAGGCTGGAATTTCTATATCAATTGCTGATATTATCGTGCCAGAAGACAAACAAAAAGAAATAGAAAATGCTAAAAAGCAAGTTAGCGAAATTCAAAATTCTTATAATCTTGGTCTTATTACCTCGAGCGAAAAATACAATAAAATCATTGATATTTGGAAGAGTACAAATAACAAACTTTCAAAAGAAATGATGGATTTAGTTGAAAGAGATAAGGATGGCTTTAATTCTATTTATATGATGGCTGATTCTGGTGCTAGGGGGAGTGCAGCACAAATTTCACAACTTGCTGCTATGCGTGGTTTGATGACTAAGCCTGATGGTTCTATTATAGAAACTCCTATT
Source organism: Campylobacter sp. LR291e (assembly GCF_008633915.1). GTDB lineage: Bacteria > Campylobacterota > Campylobacteria > Campylobacterales > Campylobacteraceae > Campylobacter_D. The sequence continues at coordinate 52,575 of NZ_VJNV01000026.1, forward strand.
ATCTCAAATTTTAGAGAGGGCTTAAATGTACTTGAGTATTTTATTTCAACGCATGGGGCTAGAAAGGGTCTTGCAGATACTGCTCTTAAAACTGCAAATGCTGGTTATTTAACTAGAAAGCTTATTGATGTGGCACAAAATGTTAAGATAACCATTGAAGATTGTGGTACTCATGAGGGCATTGAGATAAATGAAATAACAGCTGATAGTTCTATAGTTGAAACCTTAGAAGAAAGAATTTTAGGTAGGATTTTAGCAGAGGATGTAATCGACCCTATAACAAATTCGGTTTTATTTGCAGAAGGTACTTTGATTAATGAAGAAAAGGCTAGAATTATCACTGAAAGTGGTATTAAAAGCGTAAATATTAGAACTCCTATTACTTGTAAGGCTAAAAAGGGAATTTGTGCAAAATGCTATGGTATCAATCTTGGGGATGGTAAAATGGTAAAACCAGGCGAAGCTGTAGGCATTATATCAGCCCAATCAATAGGCGAACCAGGTACTCAATTAACCCTTAGGACTTTCCATAGTGGTGGTACTGCAAGTACTGATTTACAAGATAGACAAGTAAGTGCTAAAAAAGAAGGTTTTATAAGATTTTATAATCTAAAAACCTATAAAAACAAAGAGGGTAAGAATATAGTAATCAATAGAAGAAATGCTGCAGTTTTCCTTGTAGAACCGAAAATAAAGGCACCTTTTAAGGGTGTAATTAGCATTGAAAATATACATGATGATGTCACTATTACTCTTAAAAATAAAAAAGATGAGACTAAATTTACACTTAGAAAATATGATCTAGCTAAGCCAAATGAGTTAGCTGGTGTAAGTGGTAACATAGATGGAAAATTATACTTGCCTTATACTGATGGAAGCGAGATTGAAGAAAATGAAAGCATAGTTGAAGTGATTAAAGAAGGCTGGAATATACCAAATAGAATTCCTTTTGCTAGTGAAATTTTAGTAAAAGATGGCGACCCTGTGGTACAAAACATAAGGGCAGGGGAGAAAGGAATTTTAAAATTTTATGTTCTTAAAGGCGATGGACTTGATAGAGTTAAAAATATCAAAAAAGGCGATATTGTAAAAGAAAAAGGCTTTTTTGTTGTATTGGCTGATGAAAATGATAGAGAGGCAAAAAGGCATTATATACCTAGAGAAAGTAGGATAGAATTTAACGATAGCGTTGAGATAGATGACCCTAATGCCATTTTAGCAAGTGCTTCTAAAAAAGAAAAAATTGTAATTGCAAAATGGGATGCTTATAATAATACTACAATTGCTGAAATTGATGGTGTTGTTAGTTTTGATGGCATTGAAATAGGTTATATTGCTGATGAACAAGTCGATGAAGCCACTGGAAAACGTTCTTTGGTTATAAATGAATATATTCCAAGTGGGGTTCGTCCGGCTATTATTATCACAGGAAAAAATGGTAAAAGCGTACAATATCAACTTGAACCAAAAACAGTTATCTTTGTAAATGATGGAGATAGTGTAAAACAGGCTGATATCTTAGCTAAAACTCCAAAGGCAGTTGCAAAATCAAAGGATATTACGGGTGGTTTGCCTAGGGTAAGTGAGCTTTTTGAGGCAAGAAAACCAAAAAATATAGCTATGATTGCAGAAGTTGATGGGATTGTCCATTTTGATAAGCCTTTGCGTTCAAAGGAAAAGATTATCATTGAAACAGAAGATGGGATAAGTGTTGAGTATTTAATAGACAAATCAAAGCATATTCAAGTAAGAGAAGGCGAATTTATACATGCTGGTGAAAAGCTAACTGATGGGTTTATTTCAAGCCATGACGTGCTTAAAATTCTAGGTGAAAAGGCCTTGCATTATTATTTGATTTCTGAAATTCAACAAGTTTATCGAAGTCAAGGCGTTGTGATATCTGATAAGCATATAGAAGTTATTGTTTCTCAAATGCTAAGACAGGTAAAGGTTATTGATAGTGGTAATACTAAATTTATAGAAGGGGACTTAGTTTCTAGGAGAAAATTTAGGGAAGAAAATGAAAGAATTATAAAAATGGGCGGAGAACCTGCTATTGCCGAACCTGTGCTTTTGGGTGTTACAAGGGCTGCTATTGGAAGCGATAGTGTTATTTCTGCTGCGTCTTTTCAAGAAACTACAAAGGTTTTAACAGAAGCCAGTATAGCTGGGAAATTTGACTATTTAGAAGACTTGAAAGAAAATGTTATTCTTGGCAGAATGATTCCTGTTGGTACTGGGCTTTATGATGAAAATAATTTAAAGCTTAAAGAACAAAATTAGGGTCTAAATTTTTAGACCCTTTATCTCTAAAATTTTTTTTAAAAAAATTCTTTTTTATTGTTATTTTTACTTGTTTTATTAGTGAAGTGTGTGGGGCTTTTTTATATGATTTTAAAATACATAAGCATACCCTTAAACAAGAATTTGTTAACAATAAAGAACTTATACGAAAAACTATAAAAGATAGTTTTAAAAAATTATTACTGCAATAGAAATATGCATTAATGATATAAGTAGAATAAAAGAATATAAATATAAAATTGCTTATATACAAAGATTTTATGATATAGATAACGTATTTTTAGATAATATGAATTAAGAAAGAAAGGATATCACAATGAAGTTATTAATGATATGCTTAAATTTAGATATTTTACTTATATAGCAGGACTTGAAGAAATAATTTATTATAATAAAACCATTAAAGAAGTATATAATATACTTGATTTAGAAAATTTACAAGGTGATACTGACTAATCATTATGTTTAAAAGAACTGATTTTATCAGCTAAAATGCCAACGCAAGATTATTTTCCTTTTATAAAATATGAATTTGGTACAAAAATATCAATCTTACTTGTTCAACAAGAAAAAATTATGATGATGAATTAAGATTAAATGATAGTACTTATTATAAAGTATATAATATTTTGGGTAGATTCTAAAAGTTTAGTTTTAAATATTGATTATTTTAATCTATACTATATGAAAGAAGTATGAAAAAATACCCATTTAAAATGTTAGAATAATAAAAAATTTTTATTAATTAAAAATTTAAGGACTAACCCATGACCCTATAAACAAAACCGAGGCTAAATAAATTTTATTCAACTCTTGGCATAGAAACAAGCTTTCCAGAAGAAGTAGATATATAGTAATCAAAGAAATTTTAAAATCATAATTAAAAATATAAATTTATAAGAAATAACAAAACAATAACACTACAAAAAATTCACAAACAAATTTCTATGAAAAAATTTCACTCTTCATAGAAATTAAACGCCTTTTGGCTTAGAATTTGACGCACCTTTTCTTGATGTTCTTTGCCCTTTGTTTCAAGCGTTATAGAAATCATAGCATCCCCATAATCAAGCTTAGTTGAAAAGCGGTCATAATCAATTTTTACTATATTTGCATTAGCACTTTTAAGACTATCAGTTAAGCTTAAAAGTGCGCCGGGTTTATCGATTAGTGTAACATTTATTTGCATCTTGCGATATGCCTTAAAAAGTCCCTTTTCTATGATAATATTTAACATTTGTACGTCAATATTTCCACCACTTATTATAACGCCAACCTTTTTAGCATTATTAAGCTTTATTTTTTTATGTAAAAGTGCACTAACCCCAACAGCCCCAGCCCCTTCTGCGATAATCTTGTGTTTTTCAAGCAAATACAAAACAGCCTCGGCAATCTCTTCATCATCAACTTGCACAAATTCATCAACGCACTCAAGTATAATATTTAAATTCTTAGGATTAGCATCCCTAACAGCTATACCATCAGCAATGGTCCTAACGCTTTTTGAATTCTTTGCCTTTTTATGTCGATAGCTTTCATACATGGCAGGGGCACCCTTTGCACTAACTGCAATTACCTTTATATTTGGATTTATTTGCTTTGCAGCACTTGCTACGCCACTTATCAAGCCTCCTCCTCCAACTGGCACTATAATCATATCCAAATCAGCCACATCATTTAACATTTCAAGCATTATAGTACCTTGTCCAGCCATTACCATTTCATCTTCAAAGGGGTGAACAAAGCTTAATTTATGTTTCTTTGCATAATCAACAGCAAAGGCAAAGGCCTCGTCAAAATTATCTCCCTTTAAGATAATCTCAGCTCCCAAAGCCCTTGTAGCACTCACCTTTAAAAGAGGGGTTGACTCAGGCATTACAATAACAGCCTTTATGCCAAAATTTCTAGCACTGATTGCCACTCCTTGTGCGTGATTTCCAGCACTTGCAGCAATAACTCCTTTTTGTTTTTCTTCTTCGCTTAAATTTAAGATTTTATTATAAGCCCCTCTAATCTTATAAGCCCCTGTAATTTGCAAATTCTCACTTTTTAAAAAAATTTCTGTATCTAGCATTTGACTTAAAAAAGGCGAGTAAGTAAAGGGCGTTTTAGAAATATAATTTGAAATTTGTTGTTTAGCCCTATAAATTTTGTTAAGTTCTATCATCTTTTATCCTTTTTTGAAATTCTAGCATTATACATTTGTCTTGTATAAAATTTATATTACATTCTTGTGCAAGTCTTGCTACTTCGTTATTTACAATGCCAAGTTGTAGCCAGAAATTTTTAATATTTTTTTCTTTAATAAGTGGGAAAATTTCACTAGCAAACTCACCCTTTCTAAACATTATGCAAGTGTCTATTTTTTTATTAATTTCTTTTAAATTTCTATACACTTTTTTATTTAAAATTTTATCTTCTTTTGGATAAATAGGAAAGATATTAAAACCCTTTTCTTGTAAGAATTTACCCACCATATAAGAAGCCTTAGAACTATCCGGGCTAAGTCCTATAATAGCGATATTTTTCATGGTATTTAATATAAAATCAATCTTTTCTTGCATATTCTCTTTCTTTGTAAATAAAAAGCTAAATTATAATACAATTTGCTTAAATTTAATCAATTTTTAACAAAGGCTAATTTTTTTTAAAATATTTTTTTGTAAAATCACTTAAAAAAAGGAGATATTATGTTAGAACTTTACCCTTATATTTTAATCTTGCACTTATTTTGTGCGATATTTTTTATAGGTTATTTATTTGTTGATTTATTTATTCTAGGTCCTATTAAAAGGAAAAATGCAAATTTAGGAAGTGAGTTTTTTAAAAATAATGCAGTAAAAATTATGCCCTTTATAGTTTTGCTTTTATTTTTAAGTGGTGGGGCTATGGCTAGTTTTCATTTTAATCCCTTAAATTTACTTTTTTTAATAAAAATGCTTTTAGCAGCCATTATATTTTGTTTAGTTATTTTTTCTTTAACTTATTATTTTTTATTAAAAAAACCTAACCATCTTGGAAAATTTGTTCATCCTATTGTTTTTATAATATGCTTTTTTATCGTTATTTTGGCTAAATTAATGAACTATATTTTTATATAATTTTAGCAAAATTAAAAAATTTAAAGGCTATAATTGCATTTATAAAACTAGCCTTTAAGGATAAAAATGAGTGAATTTACACACCTTCATTTACATACAGAATACTCGCTTTTAGACGGGGCAAATAAACTTAAAGAACTAGCCCAAACCTTAAAAGAACAAGGGGCAACCAGCGTTGCAATGACAGACCATGGTAATATGTTTGGGGCTATTGATTTTTTTTTGACTATGAAATCATACGGCTTAAAGCCTATAATTGGCATTGAAGCATACTTACATAATAACGATGATATAAGTGATAAAAGCTCTCGCCAACGTTTCCACCTTTGTCTTTATGCAAAAAACGAAGTAGGGTATAAGAATTTAATGTATTTAAGCTCACAAAGTTATATAAAGGGGCTTTATTATTATCCTCGTATTAATAAAAAACTTCTAGCAAAGCATAGCGAAGGGCTTATTTGTTCTTCTGCTTGTTTGCAAGGTGAGATAAACTGGCACTTAAATATACATAATGAAAGAAATGTTAAATTTGGTGCGAAAGGCTACGAGGTGGCAAAAGAGATTGCTTTGTGGTATAAGAGTGTTTTTAAGGATGATTTTTATTTAGAGATTATGAGGCATGGGATAGAAGATCAAAGATTAATTGATGATGATGTTATAAGATTAGCCAAAGAACTTGATATAAAATTAATAGCTACAAATGATACGCATTATACCTTTAAAGAAAGGGCAAGCGCACATGAAGTTTTCATGTGTATAGCAATGGGAAAAAAGCTAAATGACCCTGATAGATTAAGACATAGCGTACATGAATTTTATGTAAAAACTCCAGCCCAAATGAGTGAAATTTTTTTAGATATCCCAGAGGCTATATCAAATACCCAAGAAATAGTTCAAAAATGTAATTTAGAAATAAAACTAGGCGATGCAACTCCTCCAAATTTTAAATTTACAAGAAATTACGCAAAAGAATTTAATATTAGTTTAGATGAAGAATTTAAGGAATTTAGCTTTGATAATGATGATAAGATTTTTGAGTTTTTATGTGAAAAAGGACTTGAAGAAAGATTAAAATTTGTTGATGAAAATAAACATGAAGAATATAAGCAAAGGCTTCAAAGAGAGATTAAAATCATTAAAGAAATGAAATTTTCAGGCTATATGTTAATAGTACATGATTTTATAAAGGTTGCAAAGGACAAAGGAATTCCAGTTGGACCGGGTAGGGGCTCAGCTGCTGGAAGTTTGGTATCGTATTGCCTTAAAATAACAGATATTGACCCCTTGCCTTATAACCTGCTTTTTGAACGTTTTTTAAATCCTGAAAGAGTGTCAATGCCTGATATTGATGTGGATTTTTGTCAGGATAGAAGAGGGGAGGTTATTGATTATGTAATTGAAAAATATGGAAGTGATAAGGTAGCACAGGTTATTACCTTTGGTAAATTACTAGCAAAGGGAGTAATTAGAGATGTGGCTAGGGTTTGCGATATGTCAATAGCCGATGCTGATGCACTTGCAAAGCTTATACCTGATGAGCTTAAAATTACATTAAAAGAAGCCTATGAAAAAGAACCAAAGATTAGAGAATTTATAAACAATCACCCAAAGGGTTCAGAGGTTTGGGAATACGCCCAAGCCCTTGAAGGACTTAATAGAAACGCGGGAATGCACGCAGCTGGTGTGGTTATATCAAATGAGCCCTTATGGAATAAAACTCCTCTTTTTAGACAGGCAAAAAATGATGAAAATCACTTAGTAACGCAGTATTCTAAGGATTATTTAGAAAGTGTTGATTTAATCAAATTTGACTTTTTAGGACTTAAAACCTTAACCTTAATCGACAATGCCATTAGGCTTATTAAGCAAAGATATAATAAAGAAATAATTTGGGAAAGTATAGATGTAAATGATTCAAAGGTTTATAACACTATACAAAGTGGTAATACCTTAGGAATTTTTCAAATAGAATCAGGAGGTATGCAAAGCTTAAATGCGAGATTAAAACCTGAAAGATTTGAAGATATTATCGCTGTTTTGGCACTTTATAGACCAGGACCTATGGAATCGGGTATGCTTGATGATTTTATAGAAAGAAAACATGGGCATAAAAAAATAGTTTATCCTTTTGATAACTTAAAAGAAGTGCTTGAGCCAACTTATGGGGTTATTGTTTATCAAGAACAAGTTATGCAAATAGTACAAATCATAGGTGGCTTTTCTTTGGGTGGGGCTGATGTGGTTCGTAGGGCTATGGGTAAAAAAGACCCTGAAAAAATGGCAAAATTAAAAGATGAATTTGCAAATGGAGCACAAAATCAAGGCTATGATAGAAAAAAAGCAGAAGAATTATGGGAGTTAATAGTAAAATTTGCAGGTTATGGCTTTAATAAATCTCACTCAGCAGCCTATGCTATGATTACCTTTCAAACGGCTTTTTTAAAGACTTATTATCCTAGTGAATTTATGGCCGCACTTTTAACAAGCGAAGAAAATAATGTAGATAAGGTAGCTATTTACATAGATGAGATGAAAAAAATGAATATCAAACTTTTACCACCTAGTGTAAATAAGGCTATAAGGGAATTTAGTGCTGTTGCTATAAATGATAAAGAAGATGCTATAGTTTACGGGCTTGGGGCTATTAAAAGCGTTGGAATAGGGGCTGTGGAAAATATCTTAGAAGCTAGAAAAGATGGCGAATTTAAGGATATTGATGATTTTCTAAATAAAATTGATCCAGCTAAAGTTAATAAAAGAACCATAGAAGCCTTAGTAAAAGCAGGAGCCTTTGATGAGTTTAATTATACTAGAAAATGCCTTTTTAATAATCTTGATATTATGGCTGAAAGTTCTAGAAAAATGGCTAATATTAGAAAGGAGGCTAGTCAGTCTTTATTTAGCGTAAGTGAGCTTACAAGTGGCATTAAGGTAGATATTAAAAAAAACGATGATGAATTTGATTTAATGGATAAACTAGGCTTTGAAAAGGAAATTCTAGGTATTTATATATCAGGTCATCCTTTGGATAAATTTTATGATGAATTTAAAGATATAGAATATACAAAGAGTATTGAATTTGAAAATTTAAGTGGTTATGGGGAACTTTTAAGCATAGGAAGAATTGAAAATTTTAAGTCCTTAATAAGTAAAAATACTAAAAGATATGGGAGAGTTGAAATTTTGGATTTTTATTCTAGTTTTGAGGCTATGATTTTTGAATCAAATATAGATTTAATTGAAAAAATTTATGAAAATAATGAAAGCAAAAATTTAGCCTATGGTTTTATTTTAAGCTATAAAAACGAAGAAGGGGAGCTTAGTTTTTTTATAAAGGATATCAAAAGGCTTGATGAATTAAAGAATTTAAATATAAAACCTAAAAAGAAAAAGCAAACTTATAAAGAAAATTTCACTAGTGAGCCTTTAGAGTTTGAAAGTAAGGTTATAAAACTTGATTTAAGCACCTTAAATAAAGATATAATTTATCAAATTTATGAACTTGCCACAAAAAAACATAATCCTTATGAAAAGGGCAATAAAAAGCTTATTTTACGCGTTGTAAGCACTGATTCTTGTCTGCTTTATCATACAAATTTTATAATACCTGAACAAACCATGCAAGAACTTGAAAAGTATGAAAATAGGGCGATTTGATTTTATTAAAATTCTTTAGCTTTGTGAGACTAGTTTTTTTAAATAGCTCTTAAAGGGATTATATATTCTTTAATTTATTTTAAAAAATAAAATTTTAAAAAACAAGATAATTTTACCCTTAAAAACTTTAAATTTTTAATGCTAATTGAAGTTTAAAAAATATTTTAAAATAAAAAATTGATATTTTAAAATATAATTATATTTAAAATGGAGCGGGAAACGAGATTCGAACTCGCGACCCCAACCTTGGCAAGGTTATGCTCTACCCCTGAGCTATTCCCGCAAAAGAATATGATTATAATAAATTTTCAAGCCTTTGTCAAGATTTTTTAAAAATAGGGCAATTAAACCTTATCTTTACTAATTTTCCTTACAACTAGAGGTATGAAATTTTCACCTACCAAATTTTGTCCAAGAACGCAAGTTATACAAGGGATAATTAAGGCTTTTTCAAAATTAAAGCTTTGTGGAGTTTTGTTAAAATTAATTTCTTCAAATTTTAAACTATCATCTAAGATTAAAATTTCTTTTAAAATATGCTCATCAAAATCAAATTTAACCTCGTAATCCTTTATCATACCTTGTGCTGAAAAAAGATTTTTATCAATGATAATTAATTTATTTAAAGGAACATCAAAGAGTTTTATTTCCTTATCTTGCCCCTTGCTATCCTTACCGACCTTGCCAGTTTTTAAAAGCCATAAGCCATAATCTTGCATTTTTTAAGCTTTGCTAATTTTTTTAATTACTAAGGGTACAAAAACTTGTTCTTCATTTTGAATTTCTTCACCTATATTAGCAGTAATTAGGGGTATAGTTATGGTTTTATCAAGTTTAATTACATTTGGAATTTTACCATTTTTTAGCTCATTTATCTTATTTTCACAACTTTCATCAAGAATAATTAAATCATTTAAAATATTTTCATCAAAAGAAAATGCAATGCCGTATTCTTCTTCATTTCCATCTGTTTCAACCATAAAAACAAAGGAATTTGGACCTGAAATACCTATTAAATCAAGAGGTACTTGGTGAAAATTCACCTCTTCATCTTTACTAACGCCTTTTTCTAAAAGCCAAGTGCCGTAGTCTTTTTTCATTTTCTTTCCTTTTGTGAAATTTTAAAAATATTTTAGCAAAAAATTTAAGCAAAAATAAATTTATTGCTCATTTTTTTCATCTAAATTTAAATTATTCTCATCAATATCTAAATTTTCATCATCTATATTAAAAACATCATCATTTGTTTTATTATTGTTTAATTCTTGTGCGATCTCTGCTGCTAATTTTAATTTTTCATTATCAAAATGCGTATAAATCCTAGAGGTGCTAACACTTGCATGACCTAGGGCTTCTTGGACTAATACAAGGTCTTTTTGTTTTTTATAAAGTAGAGTGGCAAAGGTATGCCTTAACATATGTGCACCATTTTTTTGCTTACGAATTCCAGCACGAAATAAAATTTGTTCAACTATACGGCTGATATAAGCCTGAGTTAGTGGGGTTCCTTTTTTATTAACAAAAAGTAAGGCGTCCTGACTAGCATAGTTAATCTTTACATTTTTTAAAAGTTCTTCTATCAATTCTTTTTTAATCATTACAACGCGGTATTTATTGCCCTTACCACGAATTCTAATGGTATATAAATCATTTTCTTCGTTTATATCTTTCATTCTAATATGCAAGGCCTCGCTTACTCTAATGCCTGTAAAAATGATAATTTTAAGTATTAAACGATTTCTAATAGTATTGCTTTTAAAATCGGTAGTTTCAATGGCATTAAGAAATTTACTAAGTTCATCCTCGCTCATAAACTCAGGCAATTTAACGCCTTTATAACCTGCCACACCTGCCCAATTTTTAAGGCTTATATCAAAAACATGTGCCTTTTCATCCTCTTCATTATTTTTATCTAAATAATCAAAAAAATTAATCATGGCTATACGATAATTTTTCTTACTTGCATCAGAAAGCGAACCTGTGATACTTGCAAGGATTTCAATAATCAAATTTTCATCAATTTGCTTTAAAGAATAAAGCCTATAATGACAAAGATATTCATATAATTTTTTTAAGGGGTTAAAATAGGTATTAACGCCGTTTAATCCAGCATTTCTAGCCTTTTTTGTAAGGGCGTCTAGTTCTTCTATATTTTTAACGCCACGATTTAGCATCAAATTTACCTCTCCAAGTGCTTCTGGGTTTTTAAGCTCCTTATTAGATAAAGAACTAAGTTTAAATTTAACATAACGCATTAACCAAAATAAAAGAGATTTTTCAAAATTGTCTTCACAATCAAGTGGATATTTCATTAAAAAATTTTCCTAAGTTTTAAAAATTAGCCTAGAATGGCTTTAAAAAATATTTTGATATTTTAATATTAATTTAGTAAAAAAAAGCTTTTTTTTAAAAATATAATTTTTAAAATTATAATTATATTACTATCATAATAAATATAAAATTAATCTTAATTTATACACATAATAATATGATAAAAGGTAAAATCTAAGTTAAATTTATAATTTTGTATTGAAAACTATAATTTTCAAACTTTTTTTTATTTTCATATATTTCTCCCCCACTAAAAAATTTAAGCCTTAATTTATAGGTTTTCGGTAACTTTACCTTTTGTGTGAAAAAAATTTATCCATAAAATTTAGCATATAAAAATGAGTAAATTTATTTGCATTATTTTACAATCTATTTTAAAATTTTATAAATAAAAAATTAAATTTTATACTATTAAGTCAAATTTTATATTTATATAATTATCAAAAAATACTAAAATTGATAAAATTTAGGCTTATAAATTTCACCCTATTTTTTAAATTTTTTACTTAATTTTGCAAAATTTTTAAAAAGTTAAGTTTTTTTCATTATAATTTGCTTTTTGAATTTAATTTAAAGGAAAGAAATGTTTAAAAAGGCTATACTTTGTTTATGTTCAGCTTTTGTTTTGGGTTTTTGTGAAGATTATATAGTATTAGAAAAGCCCTTTAATAACGCTAAAAATTCAGTTATTGAGATCTTTGCATATAGGTGTGGGCACTGCTACAATCATCATCATTTTGGCACACTTCAAAAGCTTAAAAAATCCCTTCCAAATTTAAGCTTTAATATTTACCCAGTAAGTCTTATGAATGGTAAAATCGCTAGTCAAATGAATGAATTTTTTGCCTATGCCTATCTTAAAGATAAGGAAAATAATACAGATGCTAGTGATAAAAACTCTTTAAGCGAGCAACTTGCAGATGCTTATTTTAGGGCTTATTTTGTTAATAAACAAGAATTTAATGATATTGATGCTTTTGTAAATTTTAGTTTGCAAAACTTGAAAATTTCAAAGGAAGAACTAAATAAAACCTTGCAAAGTGATAAGGCAAAAAATATTTTAAATGAATATGCTTACGCAAATGAAGTTGCTAGGACCTTTGGGACCCCTGCTTTTGTGGTAAATGGTAAGTATCAAATCAAGCCAGAAGCAGTTATCTCCCTTGAAGCCTTACAAAATTTAATAGAAGAACTTAGCAAAAAAGAATAAAATGCTAAAAAATGCTCTATTTTCAAAGCAAAGACTTATATGGTTTTTGCTTTTTTTATTTTTTTTAATTCCTTTTTTATTATCGCATTTTTTCTTCCAAAAATACCTTTTTATGAGACCTTGCGAACAATGCGTTTATATTCGTTTTGATATTTTAATTTTAATATTTGCTAGTTTTATAATGCTTTTTAAGCCAAATTTTTTAATAAGCCTTATTTGTGCAATTTTAGGCTTTTCTGGCTTAATTTTAGGCTTAAAACATAGTTTTTATTTAACAAAAATTTATAAGGCAATGGATGAGCTAAATCCCTTTGCAGCACTAAGTGGTTGTAAGCAAATACCTGAATTTATCTTTAATCTACCCTTACATGAGTATTTCCCAAGCTTTTTTTTGCCCTTAGCAGAATGTGGAAACGATAGACCATATATAAGCCAAGATACTATATTAAGCTCTTTGCAAGAATTTTTTATAGGAAATGGTGGTATTTATGAAAATGGCTGGTATTTAATCCCAAAGCTTAATCTTATAAATATGCCCCAGTTTTGCCTTATCTTTTTTATGCTATTTCTTATAATATGGATTATATCTTTTTATCTTTATTTTTTAAATATTTTTAAAGTTAAAAAAAGTTCTTAAAATTCTTAAAAAAATGTCACATATTATGATATATATGCTATAATTCTAACTTAATCAATTTTTTATAATAAGGTTATATTTTATGAAAAATTTAAGTATACAAGAAAAAAGAGATTTAGATACTTGCGTCTTTCAAACCCTAGGCAAAAAGGAAAAATGCCAGTTAGCACTTTTTTTTAATGCTTTGTTTTCAAAAATAAAAACCTTATTTAGTAAAAATTAGTCTAAAATATAGCTTTTTACTTCATCTTTAATAAGGCTTAATTGCTTAAAACTTGGAGAATTTGTTAAAATTTGACAATTTTTTTCATTGCTTTTTAAGGCTTTTACAAACATTGCCATTTTTTCATTAATCCTTAAAAAAGAAAGTTCAACACACGCCCTATTTTCCACTAAAAAATAAATATTACCACCTTCTTTTTTATCTAAATTTTCAAGCTTTAAATTATCAAGCTTACTCATTGTTTTTAAATCATTTGTAAAAGTTAAGTGTAGTTTATAATAAAGCATAATATCTTGCATGGCCCTTTGTAAATTTTTAATTTGCAAGTTTATAAATTCGCTATAATCATTTTTATAAAGGTCAAAAAACTCATTTTCTAAATAAGCTTTAAAAGCACTATTCTTGCTTAAATTCTCACAATATTCAAAGATATTTAAAATTCTAACTTCCTTATCATTAAGCAAGATTTCAAGGCATTTTTGATTATCTTTTTTAAGGGTAAGCACCCTACTTTCAACAATGTTTAAATTTTTACTTTCTTTCTTTTCAAAGGCAAAATCATTTAAAATACTATAAATTTCATTTGCCCCTAAGGATAAAATCATAAAAAACAAAAAAAAGATAATTCTCACTTAAAAAGTTCTTTGTGTTCTTTTTTAAGATACTCAAGCATTTCTAAAATTTCATCAACCCCTTCATTTTTTGAATCTTTAAGCACTTCATCTATATTTTCTATATAAATTTCAATTGCATCTTCTAATTTATCCCTTTTTACCCCAAAAACTAAAAGTAAGGCTTCAAGGGTGATGCTTAATTCATATTGTAAATTATCTATAATCTCTTTTAAATTCTCACTCACTTTTTTCTTCCTTTTTTACTTCTTTTGACTTGATTAAATCGATAAATTGAGCCCTTATATAATTGTAATTACTGCTATCCTTAAATCCTGCAAACAGCCCACCACTTGCACTTTTATGCCCTCCTCCCCCTACTAATTTTTTAGCCATTAAACTTACATCAAAATTCCCATTTGCCCTAAAACTTACAGCCTTTCTAGAATTTATATCAACAAAAAAATCATAATCAGGATTTTTAACTAAAAAATCATTGCCTATTATGGAAGTACTGCCTATATTATAGGTTAAAATACCCTTTTTGCGTTCATAATAAATTCTAAACCTTTCTTTTTCTTTGCTTAGAATTTCAACCACAAAGCAAGATATTAAATTTGCTAAAGTATCATCATTTAAAGAAGAAAAATAATCTTTTTTTATAAAATAAATGGCATTATCCAGTGCTATATTTGCATTTTCTTTATGTATAAATTTACAAGCATTTTTAAGTAAAAAGAAAAAATAATTAATGCTTTCGTTTTTAAACATAACCCGATTAATCTCCTTTGCATTTGCGATTAAATTTAAAAAAACCTTACCTAGTTCAAAGTATTTATCTTCTTTAAGCCAAATATCAACAGCATTTACAACCCTTGCAAATTCGCTAAGTTCTTCATTTTCTACGCAAATTTTAGAAAAAAAATCATATACAATCTTAGTAGCACAACGAGTAGAATCTAAAAAATACCAATCAAATTTTTGCATACATTCAAGCCCACTTTGATGATGGTCAAGCAATAAAATTTTTATATTTTTTTCCTTGCAAATTTTATCAAATTCCTCGCATTGATTAAGGGTTAAATTTAAATCAGTAATTAAGATTAAAGCTTTTTTTTCTTCATCGTTTTTAATATCTTCTAAAATGATATTAAAATTTTCATTTATTTCTTTTCCATAATTTGAATTATAAAATCTTAAATTTTTAAAATAAAAATTTGTAATATATTGACAAGAATAACCATCTAAATCCGTATGTGATAAGTGATAAATTTTCATTTTTTTCCTTTTTTAAAATTCTATCTTAATAATTCCTTCTGTGTTAAAATTCGTATTTTCAGCTACTTCAGCAAAGCTAATAACCACGATATTAAGATTAAAATTAAAACAAAGATTAGAAAAGAATTTTCTAAGCTGTGGATCAACACATAAAATAAAAGGCTTAATCCGACCATTTGCAACTGCAGCATATTCTTGCTTTAAGGTTTCAACAATAACGCCAGTTTGGGCCACACTTAAAGGCAAATGATAAACACCATCTTTAAATTGTATATTTTGCATTAAAACGCTAGAAATTCCAGAATCAAGCATAAAGATATCTAAAATTCCCTTATCATTTAAATACATATTTGTAATAGTCCTTGCTAACGATGCCCTTACATGTTCTATAATGGTATCAAAGCTTTTACTTACTTCTGCAACGTCTTGCACTGATTCTAAGATAGTTAGCATATCCTTAATAGGAATTTTATGTTTTAACAAGTCTTTGAGCACCTTTTGTATCATTCCAAGAGAAGTAGCCCCCACTGCCCCATCAACTATGATAGGATAATCAGCCTTAACCTTTTCGAGTAAATTCTGCACCTCTTGTCTAGTTAAAAGCTCATAAGCATGGGCCTTTATAAGCTCACTCATATGAGTAGCTATTACACTGGCTGGTTCTATAACTATATAACCATTTAAGGTAGCCTCGTCTCTTAAATTTGCATCAATCCAAAGTGCATCCGTACCAAAAGCAGGTTCTTTTGTAGCAATGCCTTCAATTTCTTCTGTAATAAAACCACTATCCATAGCCAAATATTTATCAGGGTAAATTTCAACAAGGGCTAGAGAATTTCCCTTGAATTTAAAGTTGTACTCATTTGGCTTTAAATTTAAATTATCTCTAATTCTAATCTTAGGCATTAAAAAACCAAGGCTTTCGGCTATATTTCTACGCATAGAACGAATTCTTTCAGTAAGTTCGCTTTCTGCTAGTTTAATCAAGCCATAACCTAATTCAAGTTCTAAAATTTCAACCTTTAAGATATCATTGATTTTATGTTCTTCTTCTTTTATGATTTCTTCTTCACTTTTCTTATGGGCTTGTAAGGTTTGTCCTGCAGTAGCCTCGCTACCCTTTTGAGCTGCAGGTTTTGCCTTTTTAGTAATTGATATGTCAATATTTCCTTCTTGAACTTGTTTTGTAAGATAGCCAAGGCTTAAAAATACCAATGCCATAAAGCCTAAAGAATAATGAGGAAGTCCAGGTACAAGGGCAAAGATAAATAAAATAAAGCCTACTATTAAAAGGGTTCTATACTCATTTAAAAGCTGTTTTAATGAACCTTCTGCAAAGTTATCCTCATCCTTACTAGCACGGGTAATTATAATAGCAGTAGCAGTTGAAGTTACGAGTCCAGGAATTTGAGAAACTAGCCCATCACCTATGGTTAATTTTGTAAAGACCTCTGCTGCATCGCTTAAACTCATATCGTGTTGAAAAGATCCTATTAAAAAGCCACCTATTAAATTTATGATTGTTATGATAATCCCAGCAACTGCATCACCCTTTATAAATTTACTAGAACCATCCATTGCCCCGTAAAAATTTGCCTCAGCTATTATTTCTTGTCTTCTAGCACGGGCAGTATTTTCATCAATCAAACCTGCGTTTAAATCAGCATCAATCGCCATTTGCTTACCTGGCATAGCATCAAGCGTAAATCTTGCTTGCACTTCACTTACACGAGTTGAACCCTTTGTAACTACCATAAAATTTATTAAAACTAAGATAGAAAAAATGATAATACCTATAACATAACTTCCACCAACTACGAAATTCCCAAAGGCCGCTATAATCTCACTAACTGCTTCTGGTCCATTCTGACCTTCGCTCAAAATCATACGAGTAGTTGCGATATTTAATGATAATCTAAATAAGGTTATAATCAAAATAAGCGTTGGAAAGGTAGTAAGGTCGGTTGGCTTTGGTATATAAATTGAAATTAAAATAATCAACACAGACAAAGAAATAGAAAGTGCTAAGAAAAAATCAAGTAAGGCACTAGGTAAAGGGACTATTATAATAGCTAAAATACAAACTAAAAAACCTACTATAGTAAGGCTTTTTGCCTTTACAATAGGGGCTATTAAAGGTCCTAAAAATGGGAAAACTAAATCAACTATTTTATTTTTTGCCATTATTTATAATATCTGCTAAAGAAATAGAAAGTAAAAATTCATCAATCTTGTGTTGTAAATTCACTAACATAGACAATAAGCCACAATCACCTTTTTGATTAGGGCAAATTCCACTGCTACATTCAAACACATTTACCTCCTTTTTTTCAGCTACATTTATAATTTCCTTTAAAGTATATTCTTTTGGGTCCTTAATGAGTATAAAACCACCCTTTGCACCCTTGAAAGATTTTAATAAACCATTTTTTGCCAAATTTTGCAAAATCTTAGCTAAAAAACTCTTAGGAATATCAAGTTCAATAGCCATTGTATCGACATCTTGTGGTGTTTCTTTTTGTGCAATATAAATCAAAGAAAGTAAAGCATATTCGCTAGCCTTGGTAAAAAGCACGAAAAACTCCTTAAAAAAATAAATAAAGTATGGCTAATTATAATAAATTAATCTTATAAAATCATTTAAAATTGTGTAATTTCAGCTTTTTTTTTGTTTTTCTGGGTTATAATCGCAGTTTTAAATTCACCAATCAGGAGGTCTAAAATGGCTTTGGATTCGGCTAAAAAAGCAGAAATTGTTGCGAAATTCGCTAGAAAACCTGGAGATACAGGTTCAACTGAGGTTCAAGTAGCACTATTAAGTACTAGAATTTCAGAACTTACTGAACATTTAAAAATTTACAAAAAAGATTTTTCATCAAGACTTGGGCTTTTAAAGCTTGTAGGTCGTAGAAAAAGACTTTTAGCATATCTTAAAAGAAAGAATTATACAAGCTATAGCAAACTTATTAATGAATTAAATCTTAGAGATAAATAAGCCCTATTCTAGGGCTTAGCTTAATCCAAATTTTTCTTACAAAGGATTAGCATGAATGAAGAACAGGAAAAAAAAGACGAATTTTTTATACCTGAAAAAGAATTTTTTATAAATGTTGTAAATAATATACCAAAGGGATACGAACTTAACCAAGATAAAAAGGCTAATTTCTTACATGGACTTTTAAAAGATGATTTTAAATGCTATATAAACATATATAAAGAATATGTCTTTGAATTTTTTAATATAAGAATTCAAGCCTCTCTTTTTAAAGGAAGTGATAATAAGGGCAAGGTTTATTATTTTAGTAGGAAAATGGATTGTAAAAATATGGACCAAAGCGAAATTTCAAACTATAAAAATATAGAAAATGCAAGAATTTCTCAACATTTAAGAAATTCATTTACACTTACAATTAATGATGAAAATTGTTATGATAACCCTGATATTAAGGTAGTTTTTGGAGAAAGTGGATTTTTATTTTTAAACAATTTTGTAAATATTGATGCAGATTCTAAAAACGAACAAAATGAAAAATTTGAAAATACCTTGATTCTTTATGCCCTTTATATAGCTTATATGGAAAAAATTGATGAGTTTTTACAAAATACCTCTACTCTTTATTTTGACAAAAAACATAAAAATGCAAGTGATATTAGAAAGCAAATTTATATCTTTGGCTTAAAGCACTTTTTTTCAAATCCAGTAAAACACAGCAGACAACAACTTCATGTACTTTGGAATATAATAGAAGAGTATTATAAAATAGGCGATAAATACGCAGAGGTAAAGGCACAAGCAGAAGATATTATAGATATTATTGAAATTGAACAAAAAGAATATGATGATAATAAACAGAGAAAAAGGGACAATAGAATAAATTTAATCGCCTTTATTATAACCCTAGCAGGTGCTATAAGTATAGTTAAAGATACTATTGATTTGTTCAAGGGTGGTTGATTTTTTTTAAATAACTTAAAATATTTTTGTATAATATTTAAAATTTGATTGCAAAAATTTATAAAACTATATGAAAGATAAATTTTTAAGAACTTAAATTTTAATCTTTACTAGCTAAAAAATCCAGTGCTATAACGCAGTGAGTTTTCATTAAAAGTTTTAAATTTTCATCGTCCCAGCAAAAATTTGAACTATGGTGTAAGATAGGATTATTAATATCCTTAGCAATGCCTACAAAGATATAAGTCCCTGGTCTTTCTTTCGTTAAAAAAGCAAAATCCTCAGCCCCCATATCAGCTTTAGCTTCTTTTATGATATTTTCATCTTTTATTATCTTTGAAAGTGCCTTTCTTGCAAGTTTTGCCATTTTATCATCATTGATTAAGGGAGGATACTCCCTTACATAATCAAGCTTAAATTCAGCTTCAAATTCCAAGGCAACTGCCTTTGCTATCCTTTCAATATTGCTTTTTAAAAGCTTATGATTTTCTTCATTTAAAAAACGAACCGTGCCTTTTAAAATGGCATTTTGTGGTATAACATTAAAAGTAGTCCCAGCCCTAACGCTACCTATTGTTATAACTCCTGCATCAACAGGCCTTAAACGTCTTGAAATAACACATTGTATATCGTTGATAAATTTAGCAGCCATTATTATGGGGTCCTTTGTAGTATGAGGGTGTGCCCCATGTCCTCCTTGTCCTATAAATTCAAGGGTAAAAATATCCACCCCTGCCATCATTTCTCCACTTACAATTTGAACTTGATTTTCTAGCACACTACCCCACAAGTGACAACCAAAAACTGCATCTACATAAGGATTTTCTAAAATTCCTTCCTTAATCATAGGCAATGCCCCACCACTTCCCTCTTCGGCAGGTTGAAACATAAATTTAATAGTACCACTAAATTCATTTTTTAACTCATTTAAAACAAGCATAGCCCCAACAAGTCCTGCGCAATGTCCATCATGCCCACAAGCATGCATTTTACCCTTAATCTTTGAAGAAAAAGGCAAATTTGTTTCTTCTTGCACAGGCAATGCATCCATATCAGCACGAAATAAAACGCATTTTCCAGGGTTCTTTCCATTAATATACGCTAAAATACCCGTTTTTGCAATGTTTTTTTTGTAAGGAATTTTGTATTTATCTAAAATTTTGCAAATTAGCCTAGCAGTATTAAATTCTTCAAATTCAAGCTCAGGTTCTTCGTGAATCTTATGCCTAAGTTCTACAACTTCATCATAATACTTCTGGGCTAATTTTGCCAATTTTTCTTGCAATTTTAATCCATGTTTTGAATTTTTTCGCTAGTATATTTATCTTTCTTCTTTTTGCCATTTTTTAAATTTATACTAGCATTGCCTAAATTTGCTTCCATTTTATGAATTTCTTGTTCGCCACTTAAAACTAAGTCCTCATTCATCACAGAAAAATCGCCTTCTTGCTTATCTTCATAATTAACCCTAGAAAGCATGTGTCTAATGGTATTTAATCTAGCTTTTTTCTTATTATCAGAACGAATTATAGTCCAAGGGCATTCTTCTGTATTTGAAGCAAGTAGCATAGAATATTTTGCTAGTGTGTATTTATCCCATAATTCTTGAGATTTTTGGTCAACTGGTGAAAGTTTGTATTGTTTAAGTGGGTCTTTGCGACGTTTATCAAATCTCTTTTTTTGTTCGGCCTGTGAAACTGAAAAATAGAATTTAAAAACGATAATTCCACTATTAACTAGCATGTTTTCAAAAAGTGGCACCTCTCTTAAAAAATCCTTGTGTTGTTGAGGAGTACAAAAGCCCATTACAGGTTCAACTCCACCTCTATTATACCAAGACCTATCGAAGATAACTATTTCACCAGCTGATGGCAAATGTGCTATATATCTTTGAAAATACCATTGAGTTTTTTCCACATCACTTGGTTTTTCAAGGGCTACTGTGCGACAACCCCTAGGATTTAAATGTTCAATTATTCTTTTAATCGTCCCACCCTTTCCTGCAGCGTCGCGACCTTCCATTATTAAAAGCACTTTTAAGCCTTGTGCTTTTACATAGTTTTGAAATTTTAAAAGTTCAATTTGAAGCAATCTTAAATTATTCTCATACTTAATAGTGCTTTTTTTCTTTTTTATAGTGATATATTTTTTATTGTCTTTTTCCTTTTCTTTTTTTTCATTCTCTTCTTTTTCATCCTTTAAATCATCTTTAAGTTCTTTAAATTGTTCTTCTTCTCTTTCTAAAAGCTCTTCGCTCATCGCCAACTCCTTAAAATTTTAAATAACGGTTTAAAATTTACCATAATTAACTATAATTAAAGCTGAAAAATTTATAAAATTTCATTAATATTTATTTAGGATTTACAATGCGTTTTATTTTTATCTTGTTTTCTTTTATTTGCTTAGCCTTTTCTAATAATATTTTAACTTTAGAACAAGCCTTTAAAATCGAAAATAACACCACCAAAGAAGGTATTAAAATAAATTTAATACTTGGAGAAAATATCTATCTTTATGATGATAAAATCAAAATTTTATTAAACGATAAAGATATAACTTCTCTTTTAAATTTAAAAAAACCCGTTAAAAAAGGCGAAGAATATGTTCATTATAATGACTTAAATGTAACTCTTTCTAATGAATTGTTACAAAATTACACGGAAAAAGAAAATATTTTAAAATTTAGCTTTCAAGGTTGTTCAACAGCCGGGCTTTGTTATCAGCCTCAAACTAGGCTTTTTAATATAGTTAAAAACAATGAATTTTACGAACTTTCTAGCTTACAAGCACCTATTAAAAAAGAAAATAATCAAAATAGCGAAAATTCAATAGCTTCTTTTTTAGCAAATTCTAATATTTTTGTGATTTTATTAAGCTTTTATGGCTATGGTTTGCTTTTGTCCCTAACTCCTTGTGTTTTACCTATGATTCCTATTTTATCATCATTTATCATAGCACAAAGTGGACTTTCAAAAAAATATAGCTTTTTCTTAGCCTTTATTTATGTGTTTTTTATGTCCTTAGCCTATGCACTGGCTGGAATTTTAGCAAGTTTTTTAGGCACAAGCGTACAAGTCTTTTTGCAAAAGCCAAACGTTTTGATAATCTTTGCCCTGCTCTTTGTATTTTTTGCCTTTGCTATGTTTGATATAGTTAAATTTGAACTTCCTTTAAGATTTCAAAGCTTTATTTATAACACAAGCAATAAGAAAAAAGGCATTTTTGGTATAGCCTTAATGGGCTTTTTATCAGCCCTTATAGTAGGTCCTTGCATAGCCCCACCTCTTGCAGGTGCCCTACTTTACATAGCAAATTCAAATGATATTTTAATAGGTGGTCTTAGCTTATTTATAATGAGTTTTGGCATGGGAACCCCACTTTTATTTATAGGCTTTGGCATAGGCTTTTTAAGACCAGGTCCTTGGATGATAAAGATTAAAATTTTCTTTGGTTTTATTATGCTAGGGCTTAGTATTTGGATACTTTCACGCATTATTGATACAAGATTTATTTTAATAATGTTTGGAATTTTGGGCGTGTTTTTTGTGGTATTTATGGGGTTATTTGAGAAAAATGAAAGTGCTTTTGAAAAGATCAAAAAAAGCGTTTTAATACTTATTTTAAGCTATTCTTTAAGTATATTTTTAGCAGGAATTTTTGGGGCAAAAAGCTTTTTAAGACCATTTGAATTTAATAATACTCAAAATTCAAGCTTAAATTTTAATTATCTTTCAAATTTAAATGATATAAAGGAATTAATTGCAAAAGAAGAGCTTTTAATGCTTGATTTTACGGCTAAGTGGTGTGAAAATTGTAAGCTTTTGGATGAGTTTACTTTTAAGGATGAAAGAGTAAAAAATATTTTAAATTCTTATAAGCTTGTAAAGATTGATATTACACAAAGTAGCGAAAAAAATTTAAGATTAATGAAAGAATTTAATGTCTTTGCACCCCCTGTTATACTCTTTTTTAATAAGGGCGTTGAAAACACAAGAATCACAGGCTTTATAAGTGCAAATGAACTTTTAAATATTTTAGATAAGGAAAAATAATGGCTAGACAAACTTGGAGCAATACCCTAACATATATCTTAACCGTGGCTGGTGCTACTATTGGCTTTGGAGCTACTTGGCGTTTTCCTTATTTGGTGGGTGAAAATGGAGGTGGGGCATATGTACTTGTCTTTTGTATAGCCATGATAATAATAGGAATTCCTGTTATCTTAGTTGAAAATGTTATAGGGCGAAGTTCATTAAAAAATAGCGTTGATAGCTTTAAGCCAAAATGGCAAGGCATAGGCTATATGGGTTTGCTTGGTAGCTTTGGGATAATGGCTTATTATATGGTCTTAGGTGGTTTTGTCTTAGTTTATATTTTTTCTTTATTAATAGGCAAATTTAATCTAAATAGCCCTATAAATGAAGCCTTTACTCAAGAATTTTATACGCAAAATATCGCCTTTAATCCCCTTGGAGTTGGAATTTTTACTAGCATTTTTGTTTTAATTAATTATATAATTTTAAGAAAGGGCATAATTGATGGCATTGAAAAATCGGTTAAATTTTTAATGCCTGGGCTTTTTATCTGCCTTTTAATTGTAATTTTTAGAAATTTAAGCTTGGACGGGGCTTTTAAGGGGATTGAATTTTATTTAAAACCTGATTTATCAAAGATTATAAATTTTAATGCAAGTTCAATAAGCGATATGTTTAATACTAAGCTTTTTATAGATGTCTTAGGGCAAGTATTTTTTGCTCTTTCTCTTGGCTTTGGCGTTATGATAACCCTTTCATCTCACCTTAAAAAAAATGAAAATATGATTAAAACGGCAATTTATACAGGGATTTTAAATACCTTAATAGCAGTTTTGGCAGGTTTTATGATTTTCCCTGTTTTATTTAGTGCAAATTTAACGCCCGATAAGGGTCCATCTCTAGTCTTTGAAACCTTGCCGATAGCCTTTTCTTATGTGCCTTTTGGAAGTATAGTTTGTGCTATATTTTTCACACTTTTATTAATAGCAGCCCTTACTACTAGTTTGCCTATTTATCAAGTAATAATTAGCGTTTTAGAAGAAAAATTTAAGCTTAGCAAAAAAACAGCCATTAATCTAACTTTGGGCTTAATTTTCATCTTAGGAAACTTACCTTGCATACTTTGCTATGGACCTTGGCGTGATATAACTATAATCAAAGATAAAAATATCTTTGATAGCTTTGATTTTGTGAGCGGCAATATCTTATTTGTCTTAACTGCCTTTTTATGTTGCATTTATCTTGGCTTTGTAATGGGTAAAGAACAAAGCTTAAAAGAGCTTTCAAACAATGGCAAAATAAAAACAATCTGGTTAAATATATGGTTTTATTATGTTAAATTTATACTACCCTTTGTTATAGCCTTGATTTTTTATTTTGGGGTTTTTAATTAATTTCTCAAATTTTGATAAAACACTTTATTAGTTATTTTAATGTATTTTAATAGCTTAATTTATGATTTATTAAATTTTTTATCAAAAAATGATACAAATTCGCGAGGGCATTTTCAAATTTGTATCAAATGTTGAAACAAATTTGCATACTCTTTTTTAAATTTGTGTCAAATCTTGTGAAAAATTCAAAATTTTAAATTTTTATCAAAATTTTGATAAAAATTTACATATTATACTTTAATTTTGTATCAAACTTTGAAAAAAATTTTATTTTAGCTTTTTAATGAATTTTTGAGTGGAATATTTATTGAAAAGATAAAGTGCCTTAATGCCTTTTAAAAACACACTAAAACCATCTTTTTTAGACTTTCTTGCATGATTTATCATTTCGCCAAGTATTATATAAATGCTAAAATCATCATCCTTTATCCGCTTTAATCTTTCTATCCTTTCTAAATCCTTACTTTCATCTTTTATTAATTTATTAATAGAAAAAATCCTAAATTTTTTAATCAAATTTAAGCTTTCAAAGCCAAGAGAAGCTAGTATTAAATAATACTTAATGCTTTCTTTTTCTTTTAAAAGCTCATTTTTAAAAGCTGGAGTTTGTTCTACCATTTGCCACCAATAATCATTGATATTATTACCCTTTATATCTATAAAAGATTTTAAAAATTTCCAAGGTTTTTCCCCATAATGAAAAATTTTAATATCTTTTATGCTTTGCATAAATTCAGCCCTTGTATATTGCAAACGATTTTGGCTTTCATCCTTGCATATTGTAAAAGCAAGGGCTATAACCATAAAATCCCAAGAAAAACTTAAATTTAAGATTTTATCACTAGCAATTGCTGCATTTAACAAATTTTGATCAGCCGTCTTTGAACTTATCATATTTTTAGCTATTTGAATACATTTTTCTTCAATATTAAATTTTTTATACTCGTCTACATTTATAAATAAAAAGCCAGAATTAAAATAATTTTTATCAAAGATATAATTATTTACCTTGCCATTTTCCATAAAGCACATAGTTCTTTTTTTAGAACCACAATCATTAACAGCAGCTACTATATAATCTTTTAAATCAATAGCAAATAACTCTCTTAAATCACAAAAAACAAGCATATCAACATCTAGGTAAAGAACCTTACTTACATTTTTATCCACAAAGGACATAGCCTTTAACCTATAATAAGGCAAATAATTCTCCCTAGCCGCCCCTGTCTTTTTAAAGCCTTTAAATTCATTATCGTCTATTAGGTGAATGCGAACTTCACAAGGATAAAGAGTGTTTAAATTTTGACAGGTTAAAAGCAATTTATCCCTGGTTTCATCGCTTATAAAATTTGTTAAAATGTGAAAAATATAACCTTCTTTTTTGTCTTCATCGCTTAAAATTTCAAAATTTACATTTTCATAAGAACTTAAAAAACTATCCTTGTTAGCTTTAAAAGCTGCTTTTTCGCAAAATTCTTTAAAGCTTTTTTTACTATCTGTATTTTTAACTATGCTAGTTATTAAAACAGCTAGGTATTTTATGTAATTTTCATCTGCGTTAAAAAATATATTCATCATTTGTTTAAGCCTAACATTCTTTTAAAAGCCTTTCTAGGTTGTCTAAATGGATACATAAAATTCTTTACCCATAAAGGCTTTGTTTTGCCATATTTTTTACGAAGTTTAGCATGTAAGACTTTATCAGTTTCAATCATAGGTTTAAAACCTAGCTTTAATACCTCTCTCATAACTTCATCAAATCTATCTACATTGCTTTTAAGCGATGAAATACCTTTTTTTCCATAAATTTGACCTAGTTTTCTATCTGTACCCCACATAGCTTTTTCGTTTTTTGGGTGTGGTGGAACAAAAATTTTTATACCTTTTTTTTGTAAGGAAAGCGACCAGCCCATATTTTCACCTGCAAGTTTATATTTTTGCAAACTTATAGTATCTGTAAAAAAATCATCAAGCCATTCTTTTTTAAAAAACCAAGAATGACCCACATAATCAACCTCCACGCTTTCTTCATTTGGAGTAGCACAGCCTATTCTAAACATGCCATTGTGCACATGGTGGTCCTCAGGCACATTTAAAATAGTCCCACAGGCACCATAACAACCCTCTTTTTTTTGCATTTGAACAAAACAATTTGCTAAAAAATCACACCCTGGTATAATATCGTCATCAAAAACGCAAACAAATTTTGAGTTTGCTTTTCTTTTAGCAAAATCAAATCTAGCCCAAACACCTTTATTTTCCTTTGAAATTTCTATTAAATCAAATTCATTTTTTATATTTTTTGGAATTTCAATACCTTCAAATACGCCATCTTGATATAAGATAATCTCTCTTGGCTTTAAGCTTTGTGCTTGTATGGCTTTTAATTGATTTGTTAGGGCATGTGGTCTTTTATAAAGATTTAAAACAACGGATATATCGGTATTTTCACATTCTTGCTTACAAGGCATAGAAACAACCTTGGGTAATTTTTTAATAACTTTTCTTTTTAAATATGTTCTATTTGTTTTTTCATAATATGCACTTGAAAGGGCTGAGCCAAAATCTATATATCTATTATTAGGATTTGATAAAAAAAGTCTATAAATTATCAATTCAGCTAAAGGTCCTGCTGATATAACAAAAAGTAAATTTTCTTTATTTCCAAAATCATTTTTTATATTTTCTATCATTTTGTCAAATTCATTTTTATAAAAATCATCTAAATCATCGCTTATTTCATAATGTTTTAATATATTTAAATTTCCTATTTTTTTGCCCTTTGCTCTATAATTTGCTATTAACACTACATCTTCTTCTATTTTTTCAAAATATTTTTTAAAATATTGATAATTTTTATTTACAAAAAGTTCTGCAAAAGTAATATTTTTTGATTTTATGTGCATGTTAAAATAAAAATTTAAGACACTAGTAAAGGGTGTAAGGGTGCTAGGTATTCCATAAAGAATTTTTTCATCTTCTAATTTTAAGCTTTCAAATAATTCTTTTCTAAAATTTGAATCGTTTATAGGATTTTTTTCAAAAATATGATGTTCTTCATTTAAAAATCGTTTTTCTCCATCGCCATAACGCAAAAAACTAAAATTTTCTTTATTATAAATTTTTTCAAAAATTCTATTAAATTCTTTATCTGAATAAAGCATATTTTCCATTAAAATCCTTATTTTAAATTTAATTATTCTTGTATAATTTTAACTAATTTTTCATTTACTTATATGACATGACCCTTATAGCCAGTTAAAACAACAAATTTATTAAAGCCATAAAAGCTATAAATTTTCATTATATGCCATAAAATAGGCTTGTTGCCTATCTCAACCATAAAACATGTTTCTTCTGATAAACGTGTACCAAACCCACCGGCTAAAATTAAAACTTTCATACACCAACCTAAATTTAAAAACAAGATTTTAACATATTAAACAAAAAATTAAATTTTAGCAGTTTTTACACTAAGCCATTTTTTTGTTTTTTCATCTAAAAACGGGCTTAAACCATCATAGACCTTTTTATGATAAGTATTAAGCCAGTTTTTTTCAAAATCATCTAATAAATTTTCAAGTATCAAAGCCCTTTCAAATGGACAAAGAGTTAGACTTTCAAAACGATAAAAAGCCCCAAATTCGCTCTCTTCTTCGTTCATTAACTTTTCATCAAATTCATTAAAAGCTAAATTATACTTATGACTTGGTACTATTAAAACAAGATTTTCAAGCCTTATGCCAAATTCATTTTCAAAATACAGGCCAGGTTCTATAGAAAGTAGCATAAAGGGCTTAAAGGCCTGTAAATTTTTGCTAGTATAAGAAAGGCTTAAATTTCCTTCATGTACATTTAAAAAATACCCTACCCCATGGCCTGTGCCATGTTTATAATCTAAATGTTCGTTCCATAGCACACTCCTGCCTACGCTATCAATTAAAGCTAAACTAACTCCTTTTGGAAAAATCGCACTTGTCATTTTAATGTGTGCTTTTAAAACAAGAGTATATGCCCTTTTTTGCCTTATACTTGCCTTTTTTACCCTTAAAACCCTAGTTATATCAGTGGTGCCATTTTGATACTGTGCCCCTGAATCAATTAATAAAAGTCCATTTTTATCGATTAATTTAGCACTTTTTTCATTTGCCCTATAATGAACAATCGCCCCATTTTCATTAAAACCAACTATACTAGCAAAACTATCGCTTATATAAAATTTAGCTTTTTTTCTAAAAGATTGCAATTTTTTTTCTATATCAAATTCGCTAAAAATAACATTTTCTTTAAGGCTTTCTTCAAAATACGCCATAAATTCGCACATAGCAACCCCATCACTTATCATAGCTTGTTTAATATGGCTAATTTGCTTAGCATTTTTGGAAAGCTTTAAAATAGAACTTGGATTATCATCATTTATTATTTTTACACCTTGTTTTAATTCTTTAATCAAAAAAGCCGTAGTTTTTTCACTATCAATTAAAATCGATTCTTTGATTTTTCTCATATAAGAAGTGATTTTTTCATAGGATAAAATTTTGATATTATCCTTTTTTAACTCATTTTGTAAGCTTAAATTTAGACTTTTTTTATTTATAAAAAGTATGATTTTTTCATTCATAAAAAGCAAATAAGAAAAAAAGACAGGATTATACTCAATATCACTGCCCCTTAAATTTAGCAAATAAGCTATATCATCAAGACTAGAAATCAAGTGATTTTTAAGATTTTTTTGACACAAAATTTCTTTAATTTGTTCTAATTTTTCCATCCTGCTTTTATCGATAAATTCCTCTTTGTGTTCGTAAATTTCATTAAATTTTAAAATATCTTTTTTTTCTTTAAAAAAAGGCATAAAATCCTTATGAGTGAGTTTGCAAAAGTTTTCTAAGTCCTTTTTAAGCTTATAAGAAAGGGTATAAAAATTTATACCACAACGCATTTTTTTCTTAGAATTTTGTTTAAACCAAGTAAAAATGCTATTTTCAGGGCTTAGTTTTTCTAAAATAATTTCACTTTGATTAAGCTCGTTTTTAGCCTGTAAAAAATAACGACCATCAGTAAATAAAAAGGCCTTTTTTTGAGTTACAATCAAGGTAGCATTTGACCCAGTAAAGCCACTTAAAAAGGCTATATTTTGCCAAAACGAACTTATATATTCGCTTAAATGGCAATCTGTATTAAAAAATACACATATATCTATTTTTTCATCTTGCATAATGCCTTGTAAATGCTTAATTCTTTGCTTGTAAATACTCATTTTTCACTCCAAAATAATAAATTTTAGTATTAAATTTAATTCTAAATTTATGCTTTTCATATTTAAAAACTCAATCTTTTCAAAGATAAAAATAAGCCTTGAATTTGACAATCTTTCAAGTGCTTTTAATATAGAATTAAACTCCCCATTTATCATTAAATCAAGCTTAATTAAACGAGAATTTTCTAGGCTAAGCTCATTTTCATCATTAATTTTTAAGCTTATATTTTCACTTTTTGCGATATTTGTAAGCTCATCTATATAATTTTCATATTTTTTTATAAAGGTGCTTAAAAATTCATTATAGTTTTTATTTTTTTCTAATTCTTCATTTAATTTTAAATTTACTTCTTTTAACTGCTTGTTTAAGGCTAAAATTTCTTCTTTTTTATCATCTATTAAGGCATTTTCTTCAAAAAAAATCACTTCATCAACAAATTTTAAAAATATAAACTCATAGCTTTTAAATGCAAGAAAAATAGCCACCACAATGCTTAAAATAATTAAAAGTACCTTTTCTCTTTTGCTTCTTTTATCTAAAAAAGCCATTATTTTATTCATTTTTAAAACCTAAGAAAAGTTCTTTTTCGCTACTTCTTAAAAGCTTAAAATTTGCATTTTCTTTAAAAAGCATACTAGCCTTTTTAAAGGCATCTTTATTATTAAAGCTAAGTTTTATATTTTCATCAATATTTAAGGCAGAAATTTTTAAGCCATTTTCATTTAAAAATAAAATCAGCTTTGAAAGTATTAAAAGTTTATCATTTGTTAAGGTATTTTTAAAAGTTTCAATACGACCCATTTTTTCATCATTTAAAAATTTAATATTTTCTAATTTTTGCTTGCTATCTTTTAAATTTAAACTTAAAAAGCTTATATTTTCATCAAGTTTTAAAAGCGTATCTTGCATATTTTGATTATATAATTTTGTATTTTTATACTCCTTATACTTAGGATAAGAACTAAGCAAAAAGATTAATAAAAAAAGAATGTAAACGCCAACAAAGTCAAAGGCTAATTTAATAAAGGGCTTTTTATCAATTTCTTTTTCTTTTATGAAATTTTCATTCTTACTAAGCAAAGAACTTTGCTTTAAAAGCTCATTTAATGGCTTTTTATAAAGGCTTTCTAGCTTTAAAATTTTAATTTTTTCATCAAAAAACTTAGCTAAATTAAGCTCATCATTTAAACTTATTAAAAGCTCACTTTTATAATGATTTAACAATTTTAAAATCCTAGCATTCTCGCATAAACTTTTAAAACCAGTAATATCTTTATTTTCTAATTGCGGCAGGGTTTTAAAATTTGTAAAATTATCATTTTCATAAAAACAAATAAAAGAATAATTTTTTTCAAAACAAAGTATGCAAAAATTTTTTTCTTTGATTAAATTTAAACTCGTTAAAAGCTTAAAAATAAAGGGCAAAGGATAGGCATTTTTTGCCTTTAAATTTGAAAAATGAGTAAAAAAAATATGATAAATATCATCATTTTTTACAAAAGCCATTTTATGTTGATAAGCAAGATTTAATTTTAAATTCTCACTTGCCCTTAAAAATAAATTTTCCTCATCAAATTCACCCTTTAAAAAGGTATAATAAAGCTTATCGCAAGTTATAATCTCAGCTTCTATCTTTTTCATTTTTCTAAATTTAAAAGTTCTTTTAAAAAGCTTTCATCTTTTTGCCAGTGCTTTTTAACTTGCACAAATAATTTTAATAAAACCTTACATTGTGCTAATTTTTCTATTTTAAATCTTGCACTTTTGCCTATTCTTTTAAGAGTAAGGCCATCTTTTCCTATAAGCATGGCTTTGTGAGAATTTGTATCTGTGATAATATTTGCATTTATTATTAAAAGTTCTTTTTTTTCTTCTATGTTTGATATTAAAACCTCGCTAGAATATGGCAATTCCTCGCTAACATTTTCAAAGATAGCCTCTAAAATAAAATCCTTAAATAATTCTTTTTGCGAATTTGTGCTTAAAAACTCACTATTAAAAAAATGAGGATGTTCTGGGATATACTTGCAAAGTTCATCTAAAAGGGCTTTTTTATAAGTTTTTTGTTTGCAAGAAAAGGGCAAAATCGCCTTAAAATACTCGCTAAATTTAGCATATTCATCAAGCTTATTTAAAACCTCTTCATTTTTTGCTAAATCAACCTTGTTTAAAAGAATGATATGTGGAAATTTAGGCTTTAAATTTAAGAAATTTTCATACTCATCAATTTTATCAAAAATACTAGCTACAAATAAAATCACATCACAATCTTGTATAGACTTAATAGCACTTTCAATCATCATTTGATTAAGCAAATTTTTACTTTTATGAAGTCCTGGTGTATCTATAAAAATAAGTTGATTATTTTCATGCATTATAATGGCTTGAATTTTGCGTCTTGTGGCATTTTGCTTGTGAGAGGTAAAGGCTATCTTTTCATCAAGTAAAAAATTTATTAAAGAACTTTTGCCTGAATTTGTCCTACCAACAACACTCACAAAGCCACTTTTCACAAAATATACCTTGCAAGGTCTTTATTTTCTATAATATCTCCAAGTTTTTCTTCTACCATTTTTTTATCTACAACAAAGCTTTCTCCAACATAAGAATCGGCCTCAAAACTTAAATCCTCAAGCAATTTTTCTATAACAGTGTGCAAACGTCTAGCCCCAATGTCTTGCATTTCATCATTTGCAACACTTGCTATCCTAGCAATCTCCATAATGGCCTCTTCTTCAAATTTAAGCGTGACATTTTCGGTTTTTAAAAGTTCTTCATACTGCTTTAAAAGCGAATTCTTAGGTCTAGTTAAGATAGCATAAAGTGCCTTATCATCAAGGCTATTAAGTTCTACCCTTAGAGGAAAACGGCCCTGTAATTCTGGTATTAAATCGCTTGGCTTACTAAGGTGAAAGGCTCCTGCTGCTATAAATAAGATATGGTCTGTCGTTAAACTTCCAAGCTTAGTTTGAACGCTACTTCCTTCAACTATAGGCAACAAATCCCTTTGAACGCCTTCTTTACTAGGGTCTTGTCTGCTTGAGTTTGTGCTTGAAACGGCTATTTTATCAATCTCATCTATAAAGATAATCCCTTCATTTTCAGCCCTTTTTAAAGCTTCAATTTTAATGCTTTCTATATCTAAAATTTTTTCACTAGCCTCGTTTTTTAAAACTTGCTTAGCCTCTTTTATTTTCATCTCTTTTTTAACGCGTTTTGAACCCACGCCAATAACCCTTATCATATCTTGCATAGCCCCAAGTTCTGGTGGTAAATTTGACTCTGATTCAAGAGTGCTTTGAGTAAGTTCTACTTCTATGATATTATCATCTAAGCTATTATTTCTAAGCTTTAAACGCAATTTTTCAAGGCTATTTTGATACTCATCTTGCTTTTCCTTGCTAACCCCTTTTGGAAGTGGAGGTAAAAGCTTTTCTAAAATTTTATTTTCTATATATTCTTCAATCTTATCTTTTTTCTTTTCCCTTTCTTCTTGTTTTACCAAATTTAAGGCTGCATTAGCTAAATCCCTTATCATGCTTTCTACATCCCTACCAACAAAGCCCACCTCTGTATATTTACTAGCCTCTACTTTTACAAAGGGAAAACCAAGCATTTTTGATAATCTTCTTGCAATCTCTGTTTTACCAACACCGGTTGAACCTATCATTAAGATATTTTTAGGGATAATATCATCTTGTAATTCTTTGCTTAATTTCATTCTACGATAACGATTTCTAAGGGCTATCGCTATTATCTTTTTTGCTTGTTCTTGCCCCATTACATAATCATCTAAAAATTGAACTATCTGCCTTGGTGTTAAATTCATTTTTCATCCTCGATTACATAAGTTTGTATATTTGTATTGGTATAAATGCAAATTTCACCTGCTATTTCAAGGCTTTGTTTTACTAGTACTTCTTCGTCTAATTTTGCGTATTTATGCAAGGCACGAGCTGCTGAAAGTGCGTAATTTCCACCACTTCCAATGGCTGCAATGGCGCCATCATCTGGTTTTATAACATCACCTGTACCAGAAAGCACAAAGATATTTTCTCTATCTAAAACAAGCATCATAGCCTCTAAACGTCTTAAATACTTATCCTTACGCCAAGATTTTGAAAAATCAATAACAGCCTTTTCTAAATCTCCCTTTGAACTTTGAAGTAAATTTTCAAACATGTCAAATAAATTAAAGGCATCGGCCGTACTTCCTGCAAAACCAGCTAAAACCTTGCCATTTTGCAATTTTCTTATTTTAACAGCCGTGTTTTTAAAAATAGTATTTCCAAGGCTTACTTGACCATCTCCTCCAATTACTGATTTGTTTTCGCCCCTATATGCTAAAATAGTAGTTGCATGAAACATTACTCAGCCTTTAAATCTACTTTAAATTTAGCATGAATGGCATGACCAAGCTTTACAGAAACTTCGTGTAAACCTATGCTTTTTAGGGTATCGCATTCCAAACTTTTTTTATCAAGTTCTAATTTTTTTTGTTCTTTTAAAGCATGTATAATTTCATCCTTCGTAACCCCACCAAACAAGCTACCATTTGCCCCAACGGGTTTAAAAATTTCAATGGTAATTTTTTCTAATTCTTCTTTTAATTTTTCTAAATTTGCAAGTTCAAAACGCAAATTTTCAGCCTCTTTTTTCTTATCACTTTCAAATTTTTTCAAAACCTCATTTGTAGCAAGTTTAGCAAAGCCCTTAGCTATTAAGAAATTTTGACCATAGCCATCCTTTACCTCTTTAACTTCACCTGCCTTTCCAAGTGCTTTTACATCTTTTATTAATAATACCTTCATTATTTTTCCTTAATTAAAATTTACGTCCATTTTTACCTGCTATTATCAAACGCAAAGCATTTAATTTTATAAAGCCACCCGCATCCTTTTGATTATAAACTTCATCCTCTTCAAAGGTACAATATGCAGTATTAAATAAACTATCATTTGCACTAAATCTACCCCTTACAATCACATTTCCCTTATATAATTCAAGTTTAACAACCCCATTTGCATAGCGTTGACTCTCATCAATCAAAGCTTGTAGCATTATCCTTTCAGGGCTAAACCAAAAGCCATTATAAATTAAATGAGCGTATCTTGGCATTAATTCATCTTTTAAATGAGCTGCTTCTTTATCAAGGGTTATACTTTCAAGTGCCCTATGAGCTTTAAGTAAGATTGTGCCCCCTGGAGTTTCATAACAACCTCTACTTTTCATACCTACAAAACGATTTTCAACTATATCTAAACGACCAATTCCATGCTTGCTTCCTAGTTCGTTTAATTTTGCTAAAAGCCCTGCCGGGCTCATTTTTTCACCATTTATAGCTACTAAATCACCCTTTTTAAATTCAAGTTCTATAATTTCACTTTCATTACTTGCATCTTTTAAACTCTTTGTCCAACGCCACATATCTTCTTCAGGTGCTGCATTTGGGTCTTCTAAAATCAAGCCCTCATAAGATATATGAAGTAAATTTGCATCCATAGAATAAGGCGATTTTCCCTTTTTTTTAGAAATATCAATGCCATGTTTTTGTGCGTAAGCTAGTAATTTTTCCCTACTATTTAAATCCCATTCTCTCCAAGGTGCAATAATCTTTAAATTTGGATTAAAGGCTAAGTACCCTAACTCAAAACGAACCTGGTCATTTCCCTTACCAGTGGCCCCATGGCTTACTGCATCGGCATTTGTCATATTTGCTATATTTGCTTGAGTCTTTGCAATCAAAGGCCTTGCAATGCTAGTACCTAGTAAGTATTCGCCTTCATAAATAGCATTAGCCCTAAACATAGGAAAAACATACTCGCTAACAAATTCATCTTTTAAATCTTTTATAAAAATATTTTCTTCTTTAATTCCTAAGCTTAAAGCCTTTTTTCTAGCAGGTTCAAGTTCCTCGCCCTGTCCTATATCAGCTGTAAAAGTAAGCACTTCACATTTGTACTCATCTTGTAACCATTTTAAAATAATACTTGTATCAAGCCCACCAGAATATGCTAAAACAACCTTTTTAACGCTATTTTTCATATTTTTTCCTTAGAAATAAAATTTTGTAAAATTGTATCTAATTTTAATTAAGCTAAGATTTTAAAAGGAAATTTTTTTAAAAATTTGTTTGAAATTCTTATTAATTTTGAAATTCTTATTAATAATAATTAATTACGCACATATTTAAAGAAAAAAGCTAGAATATCAAAAATATTTTTAGGAGTATGCAATGGGTACAAAACTTAGCGAATTACAAAAAGAAAAAATAAGAGAAATTGATGATATAGCTAGTGTTTCTTTTAATCAAGAGCAAAAGGCAATCGCTAAGAAAATCATAGAAAATACGCCAGATTCGGATTTGCACGAAGTTTTTAATTTTATTACGCAAAGAGTAAAGCTAGGCTTTGTTTTTGATGAAGCGCCCGAGGTTAATCACGATGCGGTTTCTTTTGTAAGGGAAAATGAGAATCTTAATATCAATATCACGAATTTAGAAAATTTGGCTGGAAATATAGAGCATAAACTCATTATTGGCGAAAATTATGATGCGCTTAAAAATTTATTAGTAACTCATTATGAAAAAATTGATGTAATTTATATCGACCCTCCTTATAACACAGAGGCGATGAAAGGTGATGGCAATGACTATAAAGATGAAATTAGCGCAAATAAATTTATTTATCGCGATAAATTCACGCGCAATGGTTGGCTAAATATGATGAATGAGAGGCTTAAACTTGCTAGGAAACTACTAAAAGATAGCGGAGTGATATTTATCTCGATTGATGATAGAGAGCAAGCTTATCTCAAAGTGCTTTGTGATGAGATTTTTGGGGAGGAAAATTTTGTAGCGAATTTTATAGTGCAACACAACCCGCGCGGGAGAAGTTTAAGTAAAATTCTAGCACAAACACACGAATATTGCATTTCTTATTGTAGGGATTATAAGAATTTAAAGCCATTTTTGTTAAATAAAACTGATAAAAGTATTGCAGAATATAATAGGCAAGATGAAAAAGGCTTGTATCGTGAAATGCGTCTTATGAATGGCAACAGGAATTTTACAAGGCAAGAGCGCCCAAATCTATATTTCCCGCTTTATGTAAATCCGCAAAATTGTTTAGTTTCCACTCAACGAAATGAAAAATATACTGATGAAGTTTTTCCTATAAATTCATTTAATGTGGAGCAGTGTTGGACTTGGAGTAAAAACAAAATAGAAAGAGAGAATGATTTAATAGTAGCCAGAAAAAAGTCAAATGGCAAATGGGGGATTTATCGTAAAGATTATTTAAACGAAAATAGCAGTTTAACAAAAACAAAAACTATTTTAGCTGATAAAATGTTTAATAATGAAAACGGGACAGAAACGATACGAAAAATTTTTAATGATAGTGTTTTTAGCACTCCCAAGCCTGTTGAACTTATTAAATACCTTGTAAATTTTGTTCTACCACAATCAATTAGTCAATCCTCGCGCCCTATTATTCTAGACTTCTTTGCAGGCAGTGGCACTACCGCGCAAGCGGTTATGGAATTAAACGCCGAGGATGGAGGTAGAAGAGAGTGTATTTTGGTTACGAATAATGAAAATAACATCGCCATTAATGTTACACGCGAGAGACTTTATCGTGTGATTAATGGCGAGGGGATTAATGGCGAATCTATAAAATGGCAATATTCTAAGGATAAAAAATGCCTTGAAGGAAATTCTGTTAGAGTTTTTGAAATAGAAACACACGAATTAAGTTTAAAGGATTTAGAAAAGGCTCAAGATTTAACAAACATTGCTAAAGGCGAATTACAAAAATTAAATCCTGAATATGACATAAACGATGAGCTAAAAATATATAGTGAGCTTGCCTCGCTTAATCCACAAAAGGATAAGTAATGCAACTGACAAACTTACAAGAACAAATGGTAGATAATATTTTTGGATATTACAATCCACAAAATAAATCTATCGTTGAATTTAAATCCCCAACAGGTAGCGGCAAAACACTAATGGCAAGTAGCTTGATAGCCAGATTAATTGAGAGTGGCGATAGATTTATCTTTATCATTGCCACGCCAAGCTCGGCGGATTTGCCAAAAGCATTTGAATCCAAACTCAATCGCTATAAAATAGACTTTAATGCGCACTTTGAAGTAGAATATATCAAGTCGCCCTCATCAAGCAAAAATGATAAAAGTGAATCTATCCCTATGATAAAACCAGAGCGAAATAAGGTCTATATTTTTGGTAAGGCAAGCTTTGGCAAAAATAGAATCCTAAGCGAATATGGAATCATTGATGATTTTATAAAATCAAGCAAACAAAGTGGATATAAAATAATTTATATAAGAGATGAGGCGCATATAGGGACAGATAAAGTGGATTCTAAAAGCGACAATAATTTTGAAAAATTATTAAACACTAGCGCACATTTTATCCTCAAAATGACAGCAACACCTAGTTTTGAAAATGGGACTCATCAAGTGACAATGAGTGAAAAAGATTTAAATAATGAAACTTTAAATGATGGAAAATTTTTGCTTAAGACGAGTTTTGAATCCATATTAGATAATGATGTGAATGATAATGAAGTGCTAGAAACTTCAATAAAAAAATTTAAGGATATTCAACAAGAATATAAAAATGCAAAAATAAGCATTAATCCTGCAATGCTAATACAAGTTGATAATGAGCCAAGTGATATGGAGAAAAAGGAGGCATATAGGAAAGAGTTAGAAAATATCAAAAAAGCTTTAAATGTGGCAAATTTATCATGGATTCAATATTTTGGTGATGATAAAGATTCAAATCGAGTATATAAGGATAATTTTAACCTCGAAAATATTACTAAAAATAATAATGATATAGATGTGATTATCTTTAAAATCGGACCTGCGACTGGCTGGGATATACCAAGGGCGTGTATGCTCGTGCAACTTCGCAATGTAAGCTCCACAAAACTAAACACTCAGACAATAGGTAGAATTAAACGCAATCCTTATCCAAATTTGGAGAAAAATGAAGTAACAGATAAATATTATTTATTTTCAAATTTTAGTGATAATGAAGTGGTGCAATATCAATATAAAGTAAGGGATAGATTCAAAGATGAGAAGTTTTTGCGTATCGAGGTAAGCAATGCAGAGGATTTAAAAGCGAGTGAAAATATCAGGGCTTTTAAAGAAAAAGTGCAAGAATATCTAAGCTGTGAAAGCAATAAAATAATGCAAAGAATTAATGCTAGATTTGTAAATGGCGTGTATAAGAAAATCGCAATGAATGTAGGTGCAAATGTGATTTATAGCAATATCACAAATGCTTTTGTATTTTTAAAAGAATATAAAAAACTTATTAATACGAATAAATTTTTGTATGACAATATCGCTGATAGTGTTAAGGAGTTTGCTAAAAAAAATAAGAAGCAAAGTGAATTTGTGATGACAATTTTGCTTGATGAGCTTAGAACTGATTTAAATAGCTTGTTAAAACAAACTAGAAAAATAAGCCCAAAATATGAGATAAAAGAGGAAAGTTATAATCCACTAGAATATAGAGAAATTTATAGCAAAGAAGAAGGAGAAAAAATAAATAAGGAGTATTTATTTGATATAAAATCAAAAAATGGAAATAGACAAATACTAGATTCTAAGCCAGAAAGAATAATCTATGATAAGTTATTTG
This sequence comes from Campylobacter sp. LR291e, assembly GCF_008633915.1. GTDB lineage: Bacteria > Campylobacterota > Campylobacteria > Campylobacterales > Campylobacteraceae > Campylobacter_D. The sequence goes on from NZ_VJNV01000026.1 coordinate 92,253, forward strand.
ATAGTGAAGCAATAAAAATTTGGGCTAAGAATCTAACTACCTCAAATATTTATGGAGAATATTTAGATGATGAAAATAGCATAAAAAGAAGTTATTTTGACTTTATTGTGCTATTTGAAAATGGAGTTTATTTATATATCGAAGTCAAAAGCAATGAAAAAGATATAGATTCTAATAAAACTAAACTTTTAGAAAGTGCGTATGATGATTATTTTAAAAACACTAAAGAAACATTATTTGAGAAAAAACTTGTAATTATGTTATGTAGAGTAGATAGTAAAAAAATTTATAGTAAGGTCTTTTATAATGAAAAACAATTTAAAGAAGATTTAAATAAGCTTGATTTTGAAGAACAAATCAAAGCAATATCACAAAATTAAATTGCTTATAAGACTACTCAAATTCCTTAAAATCAATAATAAAATTTTTAAGCAATAATCCGTCGCTTTTACATTTAATAGCTGTTTTAATGGCGTTTAAATCATTTGCTAAAAATAAAGTTTTTGTATCAAAGAGGTAAAACTGGGCTATTTTACTAAGTTTTTTACTTAATTTTTTATCATCACTTATTATAAATTCAATATTTAAAGCATTGCAAAGAATAGCCTCATTAATATTTTTAACATAGATTGCACATTTAATATTAAGAGTCTTTGCTAGTAAAAGTTTTTTTTCATCAAAGCTAAAACAATTGATTTTTTCCTTATCAAAATCCTTTTGAAAAAAAATAAATTCATCACTTTTTATAAGTTTATGTCCAAAAATAAGCATCTTACATCCATTCTATAACTTGACTTAATTCACTTGTTACAAAACATTTTAAGCCCATGTCTTGTAAAGGTTTTACTGGAATTATAGCATTTTTAAATTTTTGCATACTGGCTTCTTTTAAGCGAATATCAAGGCTAAAAACATCTCTAATTTCACCATTTAAGCTAAGTTCTCCTATAAAAACGCTATCCTTGCTTAGTGGTCTATTTTTAAAGCTTGAAATTATCGCAGCCACCACGGCTAAGTCAGCGGCGGTTTCTGTAATTTTCACGCCTCCACTTACATTTATAAAAACATCATAATGACCCAAGGGGATATTAAGCTTTCTTTCAAGTAAGGCTATAAGCATATCTAGCCTATTTTTTTCATAGCCCGTGCTACTTCGTTTAGGATAAGAACTTTCACAAACAAGGGCTTGAATTTCTAAGATTAACGCCCTACTTCCTTCCATAACAACGCCTAAGGCACTACCTGAAACTGCCTTTCCTCTTGTAAAAAAACGTTTTGCTATGTTTTTTGCAGATATTAAGCCCTTTGAACTCATTTCAAAAATTCCTACCTCGCTAGTTCCTCCAAAGCGATTTTTAAAGCCACGAAGTAAGCGAATTTCTCGGTTTGCATCGCCTTCAAAGTAAAGTACCACATCAACCATATGTTCTAAAACTCTTGGTCCTGCAATGCTACCATCCTTTGTGATATGTCCTATTATAAAAGTAGAAATATTTTCTGCCTTGCTTAAACGCATTAATTCAAAGGTTATCTCTCTAACCTGACTTATGCTACCAGCAACTGAACTTATCTTGTTAGAATAAATTGTTTGAATTGAATCAACTATTAAAATTTCATACTTATTTTTATGAAGTTCTTCTAGGATATTTTCTAAGCAAAGTTCAGTTAAAAGATACAAATTTTCAGTATTTGCATCAAGTCTATCAGCACGGAGTTTAATTTGAGATTTACTTTCTTCCCCACTTACATAAAGTACTTTTTTTCCATTTTTAGCTAAATTTGATGCTATTTTAAGCAAAAGCGTGGATTTACCAACACCGGGGCTACCACCTATTAAAACTAAAGAACCTTCTACTAAGCCACCACCTAAAACTATGTTAAGCTCGTCATCTTCTGTGCTTATTCTACTAAAATTTTCTAATTCTATATCTTTTATGCAAACTGCCACACTAGGCTTTAAGCTTGCATTTGCGATTTCTTTTAAAACTTGAATTTGGGCTTGATTTAATTCTACAAAACTATCCCAAGCACCACAATCAGGGCACTTTCCTAGCCATTTGCTTTGCTGATTGCCACAGGCTTCGCATTCAAAAATAACCTTTTTAGCCATAACTTTCCATTTTTACACTAATTTTAAAAATTTTAACATAAATTATTTAATATAAATTTTCATCTAAGTTTTATTTAATAATATAAAAGTATAATCTTTATTACAAAATTAAAATAAAAAAACGGATGGTAAATGAGTAAAATTTTAAAGGTAGCTCTAATTCAATTTTCACCGATATCTTACGACAGAAAAGCCAATCTTAAAAAATCCTTAAATTTAGCAAAAAACGCACTTGAAGACGGGGCAAAAATCGTTCTTTTTCCTGAGCTTTTTGATAGTGGTTATTGTATTGAGGATAGGGATAAAGAATTCGGGCTTGATTTTAGCAAAAATGAAATTTTTTCTAAGCTTTTAGAACTTGCTAAAACATATAAGGCTTATATGATAGCTTGTAGCATAGAAAAGGTAAAATCAAAGCTTTATGATACTGCCTATGTAATTGGCAAAAAAGGCATTTTAGGCAAATATAGAAAAATTTATCTTTGGGGCGATGAGATAAAAAGATTTAAAAGTGGAAATGAATATCCTGTTTTTAAGCTTAATTTTGATGAATTTAGTGTTAAGGTAGGTTTGCAAATTTGCTATGAGATAGGCTTTGGCGAGGGGGCTAGATTTTTAGCATTAAAGGGGGCTGAAATTCTTTGTTATATGGCTGCCTTTGGAAAAGCTAGAAACTATGTTTGGGACCTTGCTAGTAAGGCAAGAGCTCTTGAAAATGGGCAATTTATTCTAGCTTGCAATAGAAGTGGAAGCGAGATTTCAAAATTAAGTCAAGAAGAACTTTTATTTGCAGGAAATTCAAGGATAATTAATCCAAAAGGAGAAATTTTAGGAAAAATTACTCAAAAAGAAGGTGTGTTAATAAGGGAAATAGACTTAGAAGAAGTTGCTATTCAAAGGGAGAATTTGCCTTATCTTAAAGATATAGATTTAAAACTTAATAGCAAAATCTTAAAAAAAATTATCAAGGAGAAAAAATGGCTAAAAAAGAAATTTTAGTTGGTTATGGTGTAGATATTGATGCTGTTGCAGGTTGGCTTGGAAGTTACGGGGGCGAGGATTCTCCCGATGATATTTCAAGAGGTCTTTTTGCTGGTGAGATTGGAATTCCTAGGCTTTTAAAACTCTTTAAAAAATACAAAATTAAAGCTACTTGGTTTTCTCCAGGGCATTCTATTGAAACTTTCCCTGAACAAATGCAAATGATAGTTGATTCAGGGCATGAAATAGGGGCACACGGATATTCTCATGAAAATCCTATAGCTATGAGTGCTAAGCAAGAAGAAGATGTGTTGCTTAAAAATATAGAATTGATAGAAAAATTAACAGGCAAAAAGCCAACTGGTTATGTAGCACCTTGGTGGGAATTTTCAAATATTACAAATGAGCTTTTATTAAAACATGGTATAAAATACGACCATAGTCTTATGCATAATGATTTTACTCCTTATTATGTAAGGGTTGGGGATAAATGGACTAAGATTGATTATAGTGGCGAGGCTAAGGATTGGATGAAACCTTTGATTAGAGGGGAAGAAACTGATTTAGTAGAAATTCCTGCTAATTGGTATTTAGATGATTTGCCTCCTATGATGTTTATTAAAAAATCTCCAAACAGCTTTGGTTTCATTTCTCCAAGAGATATTGGCAAAATGTGGATTGACCAGTTTGATTGGGTATATGAAAATATGGATTATGCAGTATTTCCTATGACAATTCACCCTGATGTAAGTGGCAGACCTCAGGTTTTATTAATGCATGAAAGAATCATTAAACATATAAATAAACATAGTGGCGTTAAATGGGTAACACTTGATACTATGGCTAATCATTTCTTAAAACACTTTCCTAGAAAATAAACTTTGCCCCTTTGGGCAAAGTGCTTTTTAATCACTAACTTAAAAATGTAATAAATTTATATAATATAGCAATATATTTAAATATAAAATTAAATTTTTTAAAATAAAAATGATACTTGTGTTATGATTTAAATTTGACTTTAAAATAATATAAAAGTATTAAAATTTAAAAAATCAGCCTATAAATAAAAATTTATAAAGGATATAAAATAATAAATATAAATTCTAGTTTAGATTATAGTCCTATTATCTCAAACACTCAAATTAAACAAGAAAATAATTTAGAAGTACAAAATCAATCAAATATTAAAGAACCTGATTATCGTGGTAAAAAATTAGATATAAATATTAGAATTTTAGGACCTTATAAGAATATAGATGAAAAACAAATGCAATCTTTTAATATTTTTTTATGAAAGAAAATGAGTTAAAAGACCCTAATAAAATAGAAAAATCATCCTTTAAAAATATTCTTAGCAATGATTTTATAGGTTTAGATAGAGAAAAAACTAAATTACAAGCTTATGTTTCTATGCTATTAGTTTTAAACTTGATTCTAGTATAACACAAAAAGCAAATGATTTTATAAATGAATTTAATGAACTTATAAAAGAAGATTTAAGCCTTGATGAATTTAAAGAAAAATATCTTGATTTTAAACAAAGGCATGATGAATTTGTGCAAGAGTTTGAAGTGGCAATGGGAGATAATTTAGTTGTTAAAGATACTAAAAATTTCGTGCCTATACAAGCTAAAAGTACTCAAACTTACACAAGAGATAATTTAATAAAAGATTTTTTCTTAAATTTCTTAGAAAATGAAAAAAGCAAAGAAACAAGTATAATAGAACTTTTAGAAAATTTGCATAATATAGATGATTTTAAGATTGATATAAAAACTTAGGTTTATAAATAAAAATAAATTTTAAATTACAATCAAAGCACTTTGCAAAGATTTCAAAACGCTTCATTATGTACAAGGTTCATATTTAAATCACTTTCTTTATAGGCTGCTTTCATTTCGTTTTTTTCACCTATTGCGATAAGATTAAAAATGGTATAGCCATTTGGTTTTTTAAGTAAGTTGCAAATTTCTTCATCAGAGATCTCATATCACCCTATTCTATTTCGAATTTATACCCAACAAGTACCAAGATTATATTATTCGGTAGCTAAAAGTATATATGTTGATACGATAGCCCCATCTTCTATCCAAAATCACTTTGCCTTTTATCAGCCGTTTTTACCATTACTACTATTACGCTATCAGCCCCATTGATTTGAGAACCACCAAATGTTTTACACTCACCTATTTTATAAATAATATCTTTATTTCTAACAACTACAAATTCCACGCCCTTATACCCAAAAGAAGTTGGCACGCTAAGTGCTATTTATATAATATCATTTATAATATAATTATCAATTCGCGTATTTTTATAGCTTCTTATAGAATGTTTTTTTAATGCAAGTGCAAATAAGTTATTTTTCATTTGATTTTTCCTTTTTAAAATTTTATCGCAAATGATAAATTTTAAAGTATAAAGATTAATAAGCTAAAAGACTTAAAATCAAAATTCAAAGATTTAGAAATGTCAAGTAAAAATTTTGATTTTTTCTTTGGGGCTATGATTGGGGTATAACAACCATTATTATACCTGTCCCATATGCTAAAAAACTGATTTTTAGAACTAAAATATTCGCCATGACTTAGGTCAAGTGCTTGTAAATAATTACCCTTGTGATTTATAATTACTATAAAATCTGGATAACGTGGGTCATCTTATATTTTTAATAAAATAAGAATATTTAAAAGCTGATTTAAAATTTCTTTATTGGTTTTATAAGAATTACTTTTAAAACCTAATTTTTTAGATATATCTTTTAATTCTGCAAAACTTAGCTTATCTGTGTATAAATCTTTTGAATTTATCATTTGTAAAATATCAAGTTCGCTAAAAGTGCTATTATCAATTAAATTAAAAATAGTAGTTAATGACGTAGCACCGCAACTTTCTTCATAATTTTACCTTATCACCCTTTCATTTTTAATTTCTTGATAAGATTTAACGATAAAATCAGCTTTTAAAAGATTAATACTTATAAAAAAATATAATAAAATATACTTTCAACCTACACCTTTTAATCCTTGATATCTATGCTTTGTTGAATTTCTTTTAATTTTTGTAACATCTCCTTCCTTGCCCTATCTATTTCTTCAAAGATTAAACTTAAAGGGTCCTTGTAAATGCTGGTTTCATCTTTTTTATATTTATCTTGTTGTTCTTTAACAAAGGCGCTAAATTCTTGCTTAAATTTAGAAATATCAGTATTTGACATAATATCATTTAATTTAATTTGAGCTTGTATCATTAATATCAATTATAAAAATTCCTTGGGCTTGTACCCAAGACTTTAAATTTGTCTCATCTATACTTTTGTCATGTCCTGTAAGCTTTCCTGTGATTGTTATTTCACTTTCTATAACGCTGTAATTTGCCCTATTAACACTATTAAAAGCCCACCTTTGCTTATGTATCACCATTTATATATTTTGTGGCAGTGAAATCAAAAAGCCGACATTTAAATATTCTTTACCACCACTATTATTATTTAATATTTGACTTAGGCTTGAAGTATTGAAAAATAAAGAATTTATAAGTTTATTTTCCTTATTGTTGTAATTATATAAAAGGTCTGCACTTGTAAATTCTTTATTGCTATAAATTTGTGTAACTTCAAGAGTTTTTGTGTTATACTCATAACCTTGTGGAAAATTAGAAATATCATTAAGTGTAAAACTATCCTTTGAATTTAATACATCCTCGCCTACAATACTATAAGCATATTATAAGCATTACCTATTGTTTTAGCTATATCTACTTTTATAGAATCTATAAAAAGGTGCTTTTGTTTGAGTCTTTGCCCTTACTATGCTTTCCATGGTTGAAGAATGAAATTTTATATCACTTGAGATATTTGCAACCTCGTTAAAATCACTTGTAAAATATCCATCCTTATCCACTTCCATAACCTAAACTTTCACTTACTGATTGTGATTTATCAGTTACTAAATTTGAATTTTAGTATTTTATGAATTTAAGGCTACGCTTTGGCTTGAATCTTTTAAACCTTTGCTTTGCGTATTTAAATTAATATTTAAACTAGTATTATAATTTTGATAGTTCGAAGTTAACATATTACAGCTCTATTTATTAAATTAAAACTCATATATTTCTTAAAAGAAAATTTATATAATACACTAGTACTAAGTTGTTAAAATTCTATTTAAATCATTTTTAACTCTTAATAGAAACATCATTAGCAACATAGCCCTTAATAGCAGCATTTCTTATTTTATAAACACTTCCATTAGAATTTAAATCAACAACTATCCCACTATTTGAAAAAGTATATTGTGGTATCCCAAAAGCACCAACAGATATAGTTTTTGTAGCAGTAATAGCTAAATACTGATGTTGTCTTGGGTCTGCTATATCAACAAATTCATTAAATCCTTGTTTATTTGTATAAGAAGAACAAGTCGAATAACCATATCCACACATTACACCATTACTAACTTCGTTATCTATATCAGGAAGAATTACTACACCGATTTGTGCTATAAAACCACCAAAACCTGAATTTGCATTTTGAAAAAGTACAGGATTTGAAATATTATAACCACCCTTAATCTCTTTCATCTTTTCATAACTAAGTTTTTTACCCCTAGTGAGTTATCACTTACTGTCCCGTTTGTAATCTTTGCTAAAAAATCATCTGCTAAAGCAAACATTGAAACCAAACTACTTAAAATAGCCACACTAATAAATTTTTTCATCTTTTCCACTTTAAACTAAAATTTATTAAATCCTAACACAATAATCGTACTTATTTTAAAAAATTTAATCTTTTTATTAAATATGCTTATATCTTGTATAAATTTGTTATATTTTTAAAATTTTTTCCATAAGCTTAAGGCAAATATAGAATCAAGGTTGCAGAACTTCCACCTATGCTAGCATTTACAGACATAGCAGTATTAGAATTTAAGCTATAGGTTGAATATAGAAAAGGTAGGAATTGACCTTAATTCTGAGTTTTGTACCCCATTAATCTTTTGTTTATTTTGAAATCTTTGTTCAGCTCCTAAATCTAAGGTAATTTTTGGGCTTAAAACTATGAATAAATCTCCACCTATATAAAAACTATTTCCGTATTCAACGCTAGCAAAATCAAACTTTCTTTTTGCATTGTATCCAAAACCAGTATAAACGCTATAAACAACTGGGTCGCTGTATTCTCTTAAAGTCCTTTGTATGCTTTGAGATTTTAAATAAAAATTCTTTGTTTCATCTACTGCCTTTTCTCTTTGCATTAAGGCTGATTAAAAGGTAAGCCGTGGAATGAAGTCTGCAACACTATCAAAGGTGTATATAAAACCTAGCCATAATGAATCAAATTTAAAGGAATTTTCACTTGAATAATCATTTGTATAAAAATACGTATATTCTTGCCTTATATAACTTCCACCACCTGATATTAATATATCAAATTTAGAATGCAAGATAGAAACAAAACTTTGATTTAAGCTTAATTGCTTAGTATCATTCCAAATAGTAGGATCTCCACTTACTGTAATATTTAGATAAAAATAATAAGAATTTGCATTTCCTGTACTAAGAAGTAATAAATTTGTTATACTTCTTAAGCCTATTTGCTTTTTAAAAAGAGAAACAATGCTTAATTCATCACTTGCAAAAAGTAGATTAAATGCAAAAATAGAACTTAAAAATATTTTAAAATTTCTCATTATTACTACATAAAAGTTTGATTTTTAGAAAAAAATCAAGTTTATAAAAATTTAAAAAGAAGTCAATGTTTTATAACTTTGTATATTTTTTAAATGTATAAATTTGGAAACTACTTTTAAAACAAATTACAAATAAATTACAAAAAATAAAAATTTTTTATGTTATAATTTAATTAGTTTAAAAATTATTTTAAGGATAAAAAAATAAAAAAAATTTCTTAGTGCGACTATTTTAAGTAGCTTGGTTTTAGTATCTGCTTTAGCAGATGATTTTTTAGCAAAGATTACAAATGGGACAGTAAGTAATAACTCGCCAGGTATTAAAAAGCTTAGTTATGAAGAGATGAAAGAGATTAAGGGTGGGTATTATGGAACATTATACTAATGTGGTACAACTTCATGTTACGCTCTTGCAAATCGCACAAAATCATTTAATACTATGTCATATAGAGAGAATATAGAATGGAACGCTTTAACCAATGGAGATTTATATTTATTTGTTGGATTTATGGCTAAAAATAATTGGACAATATCAAAGTCAGGGCACAAATACAATTATTTTACTTATGATGTAATAATTTATGATTTAAAAACTGGACGCATACATAAACAATAAAAACAAGTTTTAAATAATAATTTAATAATTAGACAGCTAAGCATTCAGTATAAAAATCAATTTGATAAATATTTTGGTGGTTTAAAATAAACATGTTTATACCGATTTGACATAAAAATTAATTTATTAAAAAAGGGATTAAGATGATAAATAACATAAATCATACAAATTTAAATTATCAAACTAACATGCAATATACAAAAGAAGAAAATTTAAACACTGATACCTTAAATCAATCTTCAAATTTAGTAAACAATAAATCACAAGCTGTAAGTGAAATTTAGGCTTTGGAGTAGATAGTCAAGGATATTTTACAAGTGATTTTAATGAAAGTACAGGAATCCCAAGTGATTATAAAAATTTATGCTAAGGATATACAAGAATATGCAAACATTATTAGCCAAAAGAGTTCTATTAATAATGCTTTTTTTACAAGTATTGATATAAACAAAACCTTATCTAACGCATATAAGCTGTTTTTACAGCTTATTTCTGATGATGAAAATACAAAATTAAACAAAGAAGTACTTGAAAATATTCCTAAATACTTTCAATATGATACTCAAAATTTTAATATAATAAAAATATATGAAAATAAAAATGAACTTATGAATGTTACAAAATCAAAAGAAGATAGATGCAATTTTAAAATTGAAGCTTCAATAAATTTTGATATTGAAAATAATCAAAGCATAAGTAAGGGCGATGCGTTAGTGCTTTTTATTAAAAATTTGGATAAAGAAATTAATGCAAGTTATCATATAACCCAAGGAGATACTATTATAATAGGTAAATAAACGGACTTGATGAAATAAAAGCCTTAGGCCAATTTTTAGACGAACATTCTATAACAGAAGTTGGCAATAGTGAAATTTTAAGACAAGTTTTGCTTATGTCTATGACAATGAATGATATTGAAGAATTTAAGAAAGAATGGTTAAAATTAGAAGAATTAAATAATAAAACCTTACAAGAAAAGCAAAATACTCAAATTAATAACGATATACTTAGTAATGAAAATAATGAAAATGAGTCTAAAAATAATAACTTTCACGCCCATACAAAGCAAAAGTAAAAACACTCAAACTTACACAAAAGATAATATAGCTAAAAATTTTTTCTTAAATTTCTTAGAAGTTGAAAAAATAAGGGAACAAGCATAATAAAACTTTTAGAAAAATTGCATAATGTAAAAAATTTTAAAATTGATATAAAAACTTAAACTCTAACCTTAAAGGTTAGAGTAAAGATTACTCGACTTCAGCGTCGATTACATCATCATCTTTTTTATTTTGTTTAGATGTGTCTGCTTGATTATTGTCATCTTTTTTATACATAGATTCAGCTAACTTATGAGAATAATCGCTTAAAGTTTTCATTTTGCTTTCAATCTCTTCTTTTGTAGCATTTTCATTTTTAAGTGTTTCTTTAAGCTCATCTAATGCCTTTTGGATATTTTGCTTATCTTCACTAGGCACCTTTTCACCAAGCTCACTTAAAGATTTTTCTACTTGATGTGCTAAACTATCAGCTTGGTTTCTAGCATCAACTGTTTCCTTGCGTTTTTTATCCTCTTCTTTGTGAATTTCAGCATCCTTTACCATTCTATTAATCTCTTCATCGCTTAATCCACTTGAACCTGTGATTTTAATCTCTTGTGCCTTACCTGTAGCATTATCCTTTGCTGACACTGTTAAAATTCCATTTGCATCAATATCAAAGGTAACATTAATTTGTGGCGCACCTCTTGGAGCTGGTGGAATGCCATCTAAATTGAAATTTCCTAAGGATTTATTATCCCTACTAAATTCTCTTTCACCTTGTAAAACATTGATAGTAACTGCACTTTGATTATCCTCAGCGGTTGAAAAAGTTTGTTCTTTTTTAGTAGGAATAGTAGTACCCTTTTCAATAATCTTAGTCATAACCCCACCTAATGTTTCAATACCAAGCGAAAGTGGCGTAACATCAAGTAAAAGCACATCCTTAACATCGCCCTTAATTACCGCACCTTGAATAGCAGCACCAATGGCTACTACTTCGTCAGGATTAACTGATTTATTAAGGTCTTTTCCAAAAGTTTTTTTAACCTCTTCTTGTACTAGAGGAACGCGTGTAGAACCCCCTACCATAACGATTTCTTTAATATCGCCCTTATTAAGCCCGGCATCTTTTACAACCTCATTAATCTTTGTAATTGTTTCTTTAACCAAATTTTCAATCATTGATTCAAATTTAGCCCTTGTAAGCTTTTTAACAAGGTGTTTAGGACCACTTGCATCGGCTGTTATATAAGGTAGATTTATGTCTGTTTCTTGAGCTGAGCTTAACTCTTTTTTAGCATTTTCTGCTGCTTCTTTAAGCCTTTGCATAGCCATAAAATCGCCCTTTATATCCATGCCAGTATCGTTTTTAAACTCAGATGCTAAAAAGTCTATTAATTTATTATCAAAGTCATCGCCTCCTAAAAACGCATTACCTCCAGTTGCAAGTACCTCTACTACATTATCCCCTGTTTCAAGCACGGTAACATCAAAGGTACCACCTCCTAAATCATAAACTACGATTTTTTCACTTTCTTTTTTATCAAGCCCATAAGCAAGGGCTGCTGCTGTTGGTTCGTTTATAATACGCAAAACATTAAGCCCTGCAATTTGCCCTGCTTCTTTTGTAGCCTTTCTTTGAGCATCATTAAAATACGCAGGAACGGTTATAACTGCATCTATTACCTTATCTCCTAAAAAGGCTTCAGCATCTTCTTTAAGTTTCATTAAAACCTTAGCTGAAATTTCTTGAGGAGTATAAATTTTACCTGCAATCTCAATAGCACAAGCACCATTTCTATCAGTAATATGATAAGGCAATCTATCCTTTGCCTCCTTAGCTGCTTCTTCATTAATCATCAAGCCCATAATTCTTTTAATAGAATAAATAGTCTTTTCAGGATTTGTAACAGCTTGTCTTTTGGCACTATCGCCTACTAAAATTTCACCCTTATCAGTAAAAGCAACTACAGAAGGTGTTGTATTTTTACCTTCTTTATTTGGTATAACCTTGCTTTCACCCCTTTCATAAACAGAAACACAAGAATTTGTTGTTCCTAAGTCTATGCCTATAACTTTACTCATTTTTTATCCTTTTTATTGAATTTATTTTGCAACACTAACTTTTGTAGGTCTAATCACACGCTGTGCAATTGTATAACCCTTTTGTAAGGACTCAATTATCTCACCACTTTTATGATTTTCACTCGCAATATGATACATAGCCTCGTGTAAATCAGGGTTAAATTCCTTTGAGTCATCTATAGCCTTAATCCCATGTTTTTCAAGTTTCTTTAAAAATAATTCTAAAGTAATCTCAACTCCTTCTTTGATTTTTTTACTAATCTCATCATTAGCCTCTACGCGAATAGCTGCTTCTAATGCGTCAATTACTTCAAGCAAATCCCTAGCAAAGCTTTCATTTGCATAAATTAAAGCGTTTTGCTTTTCCTTTTCCATTCTTTTTTTAATGTTTTCAAATTCAGCATTTGCCCTCATGTACTTATCACGCAAATCATTAAGTTCTTTTTGTAAAATCTCCTCCTTGTGCGTTTGAAGTTCTTGCACACCTTCTTCTAAATTTTCATCCTTTTGCGTATCTTGTGAATTGACTTCTTCGCTCACGCTACCTCCTTTAATTGATTTAATATCTTTTTATAATCTGTATAAACACTACCTGCTAATATAATATTTGCATTCTTTCCTAAAAATTTAGTATCTATTTTAAGACCCATAAAGCCTTCTTTAAAAAGTGGTTCAAATTCTATATTTTTTGTAAAATAACGATTAATTCCACTATCTAAAAGCCTTACAAAATCATCATTTTTATATATTTGATAAGCCCTTTCTTCATTACTTCTAAACATAAGTAAATTTTGCTTTAAGCTATCAATTTTTTCTACTAATTCAAAAAATTTTAATCTTAATGCTAAGGCTTCAAGGCTAAATAAATCAAAGCCTATTAATGTTTTTAAAAATTTAAAGGCTTCATCTTGATATTTTAAGGCTATTTCACTTTCTTCAAAGTCCAAAATTATAAATTTATTATTTAAGCTAAATAATTCCTTAAAGATTATATCCCTGCCTGCATAAACTAGACAATAAATTTCAAATTTCTTACTTAAATCATATAAAAAATCTATATTCTTAATATCTAATTCAAACATAGTATCAAGGTTATTTTCCCAGTAATTTTGCATAGTTAAAATGGTAGGAATTCGCCCACTACTTAAATGAATCTTACTTAAAATTCCCTCATCGCTTAATTGTTTAAGATAAACGCGAATTGTAGAAGCTGGTATGCAAAGGGTGGAATTTAACTCATTTGAACCTATAGGAACATTATCAAGCAAATAGGTTTGAATTATAGATTCTAAAATCAAATCCCTTTTATTTCTACTTTTCATTAAGCTTTATCCTTTAAATTTAGCACTCCTTTCTTAAAGTGCTAACAGCATTATATAACATTGAGTGTTAATTTGTCAAGTATAATTATAAAAAATTTCACTTAATTTTATTTAGTCTTATAAACTCAATTTAAATTAGTATATATTTATAAAGTATTAAAAAACTTAAAAAAATATTTAAAAGCTGTAATTTTGTAATAAATTTACAATGAAATTTAAAATTTAATGCTTATTTTAAGTTTAGTTAAAGTATAATTATACTTTATTTAAAAATCACAAGGTAGATTAATGACTAAAAAACGAGCATGGACCATATTTAGAATTATAGTACCAACAATTTTATCTTTGTTTTTACTTACAATTTTACTAGAACATACTTCATTCTTAACGCTTTTTACCGGAATTTGTATATTTTTATTTGCAATGACTCTTTTACAAGAAAGCTTTAAAATATTATCTGGTGGAATTTTAGACCAGTTTTTAGACAAGGTAGCAAATACGAATTTTAAATCTTTCATTTTTGCCTTTGTGCTAACTACCTTTGTGCAATCTAGTGGTCTTGTTTCAGTTATTGCCATTTCTTTTTTAAGTGCTAGTTTGATTACTCTAAGTTCTGGCGTGGCAATGATTTATGGGGTGAATTTATCCACAGCTCTTAGTGCTTGGATTATGAGTTTTTTCGGTGTTAAATCTCAAATTTCACTTTATGCAATGCCTTTAATAGTCTTTGGGGTCTTATTTTTCATAAATAAACACAAAAAAGTAAAGGGACTGGGCTTATTTTTATTATCACTTGGCTTTTTATTTTTAGGCATTTCTTATATGAAAGAAGGTTTTGAAAATTTCAAAGAAAGCATTGATATTTCTCAATTTCAAATGCAAGGCTTTTTAGGGCTTATAGTTTATGTCTTAATAGGCTTTTTTATCACGACCCTAACCCAATCATCTCACGCTACCCTAACCCTAGCAATAGTTGCCTTAAATGCTGGTGAAATTTCTTATGAAAACTCAATAGCCATAGTAATAGGGGCAAATGTGGGAAGTACCATTATGACCGTTATTGGTTCCTTAAATTCAAATATTGAGGGTAAAAAACTTACTGCAACGCATGTATTTTTTAATATAGCTGTTGCACTTTTAGCCATTGTTTTCTTTAAATATTATCTTTGGATGACTGAAGTGGGGGCTGAACTTGTAGGCATTGCAAGTGATGATTTAGTATTAAAACTTTCATTATTTGCTACTATTTTTAACATTATAGGCGTGGTTATTTTCTATCCTTTTATATCTCAAATGTGTACCTTTTTAAATAAAATAATAAAGGTAAATCCTAGAAAATCACATATCGAACAACCAGTTTATCTTACTGAAAGTGCCTTAGAATTTAGCGATAGTGCCTTAGAGGTTTTATATCTTGAAAGTAAGCATTTGTTTAAAAATACTACAAATTTAGTATCAAGGGCAATTAGTTTAAATTCGGGTGATATTTACACAGAAGAAAATGTTGATGAGTTAATATCTCGTAGGAATCGCCCTATTGAGATGAATTTTGACGAAGAATATCAAAACAAATTTAAAGGAATTTATTCTAATATCTTAGAATTTGCAGTGGATGCAAGTGCTTTAAGTGATGATTCTGAAATAAGTGCTGAATTTATGGATTTAAGAAGGGCAAATTTATTTATGGCAACAGCTATAAAATCAGCCCAAACCTTGCAAATAAATATTATAAAATATGCCTTTTCTACAAACGAGGTTATAAAAAATGAGTATGATGGGATTAGAAAAAATCTATTAAGGACACTTAGATTAGCCCAAGCACTCATTGAAGCACAAGATAATGAAGGGGTTAAGGAGTTGATTGAAGAACTTAATTATAATGTTAAAAAATATGATTCTATATCATCAAGTTCTCTTGATTCTCACATTAGATATAATAGAATCACCGATACAATAGCAAGTTCTATTATGAATGATATGGCACTAGCAAAAAGTATAGCAAATGATTTAACGCATTCTAGTGAAATTTTAGTTTATCACATGAATGATAAATTAGGCGATTCATCTCAAAAATTAATAGATGAAGAAATACATAAAGATTAAGGGTTTAAAATGAGTGATTTTGATTTTTCTAAGCTTACAAATAGGCTTAATACAAATTCTTTAAAATTCAATGTCTTAGATAACGAACTTCCTATGTGGGTTGCAGATATGGACTTTGAAAGTGCACCAGAAGTTGTAAAGACAATAGTAGATTGTGCAAAAAGTGGGCTTTATGGCTATAAAATCGTAAATGATGAATTTTATCAAAGCATTATAGATTGGTGGAAAAAAAGGCATAATTTAGAATTAAAAAAAGAATATATTTGTTTTGTTTATGGAGTTGTTCCTGCTATTTGTTCAATTATTAAAGCATTTAGTAAGAAAAATGATTTTATTTTAGTACAAAGCCCAGTTTATGGGACCTTTTATAAGTGTATTAAGGCTAATAATAGAAAGGTGCTTGAAAATCCACTAATTTATAAAAATAATGCTTACAAGATAGATTTTAAAGATCTTGAAAAAAAACTAAAACACTCAAAAACTAAAATAATGATACTTTGTAACCCTCACAATCCAATAGGTAAAATTTGGCAAAGACAGGATTTAGAAAAAATCGCTACACTTTGTAAAAAATATAAGGTTTTAGTGATAAGTGATGAAATTCATTGTGATATAACTCAAGATAGTTATACTCCCTTTGCTAGTATAGATAATCATAACTCAATTACTCTAATCTCGCCTAGCAAGGCCTTTAATCTAGCAAGTATACATAGTGCAAGTGCCTTTGCTGCAAATCCACATTTAAAAAGAAAGATATATATTGCCTTTAATGCCGATAAAATCGCTGATATTGGTGCTTTTAGCGTTGAGGCTAGTATTTGTGCTTATAAGCAAGAAGAATGGCTAAATGCCTTAAATGAAGTGATTGCTAAAAATAAAAACTATGCTAAAATTTATATAAAAATGCACACTCCGTTAAAGGTAGTACCTTCAAATGCTACTTATTTACTATGGGTTGATTGTTCAGCAATTTGCAAGGATACTACGAATTTTGCCACGTTTTTAAGAGAAAAAACAGGTCTTTTTATATCAAAGGGTATTGATTTTGGTAAAAATGGAAAAAGCTTTATACGCATAAATATAGCCACTCAAAAAGAAAGATTACAAGATGGCTTAAAAAGGCTTGTAAGAGGGGTTGAGTTGTATTGTAATGAAAATAATATCAATATCAAAGAACTTAACTAAAATTTTAAAGCCTTTAATCTAAGCGAATTTAATACAACAGTTATTGAACTACAACACATAGCAAGGGCAGCAATATGAGGGCTTAGCGTAATAAAAGGCAAAGCCCCTGCTGCTATAGGTATACAACAAGTATTATAAATAAAGGCCCAGAAAAGATTTTCTTTAATGATAGTTTTTGTTTTATTTGCAAGTTTAAAAGCAAATATAACTAATCTTAAATCATCTTTCATTAATATAAAATCACCTGATTTTTGAGCTAACTCACTTGCTTTTGCAAAACTCATACTAGCATTTGCACTACTTAAACAGGTCGCATCATTTATACCATCGCCTATAAATAAAACTTCTTTTTTGCATTTTTGTAAAAAATTTAGCTTATCATCAGGACTTAATTTTGAGTAAAATTCTTTAATGCCAAGTTCCTTAGCAATCTTACTTACGCTTTTTTCATTATCTCCACTTAAAATAATGCTTGAAATTTTTTTATTATATAAATAAGAAATTAATTCTTTTGCCCCTTGTTTAATGGAATTTTCAAAACAAAGTCCACCAAGACAAAGCTTATTTTTTGCAAAATAAAGCTGGGTTGGTGCCCTTTCTTCAAATTCATTTAAAAAAGTTCTTGTTTTATCAATATTTATATAATTTTCTTGCAAAAAATCAGCATTCCCACTTATATAAATTTCGCCTTCTTCACTATATTTTATACCCTTTGCTAATAAAACCTCACTTTCTCCTAAAAGTTTATTTTCCTTAATACCTGCCTTTTTAACAATAGCCTTTGCAATAGGGTGAAAACTTTGGCTTTCAATTTGTGCTAATTTATTAAAATCTTCATCGCTTAAATTGTGCTTAAAAATATTTAAATCATTAGTGGTTAGGGTACCTGTTTTATCAAAAAGAACGAGTTTTATACTGCTTAAAAGTTCTAGGGCTACTGGATTTTTAATGAGTATAAAATTGCGAGCACCTTTGCTAAAGGCTAAACTTAAAGCTATAGGCGTTGCAAGTCCTAACGCACAAGGACAAGATATTAAAAGCGTGGCACATGCATGAAGTAAGGCTAAGTTTAAATTTACCTTTATAAGCCAAAAAATAAAGACACAAAGGGCGATTATTATAATGCTACCAACAAAATAAGCTGAAATTTTATCTACTAATTTTGTTAATGGCGTTTTAATACTACTAGCCTTAAAAACTAAGTCTTTTAGCCTTTCAAGCGTACTATCCATGGCCTTTTTACTAGCCCTAATGTGTAAATTTCCATTTATTAAAATACTACCAGCTTCGATTTTATCATTTTCTTTTTTTAAAACTGGCAAAAATTCCCCATTTAAAAAACTCATATCAATTTGTGCTTGACCCTTTAAAATAACGCCGTCAACGCACACACACTGACCTTCTTTTACTAAAATTTCATCCCCTATATTGACAAAAGAACTTAAACTTTCTTTAAATTCATTGTTTTTATCAAGCACTAGAGTTTTATTTGCGTTTATTTTATTTAAGTTATTTTGATAAGTACTTGCCCTTTGTTTAATGCTTTCTTCAATAACCTTACCTAAAAGAACAAAGCTAATAATCATAGCCCCGCCACTAAAATAAAGTTGAGAATTTTCACCAAATAAGCCAAAATAAGCCATTAAAGAATACAAAAAAGCACTTAAACTTCCTAGTACTATCAAAGTATTCATATCTAAATTTTTATTTTTAACACCTAAAAAAGCGTGTTTAAAAAAATCTTTTCCACAATAAAAAATCACAAACATACTTAAAATTCCCTGTATCAAAGCAGAAAATTCACCACTTACAAACATTTCAAAATACATTATTAAAATGCTTAAAGTAAAACTTAAAAAAAGCTTGAATTTAAGCTTTTTCAGTTCTTTTTGCTTGAATTTATTAAGTCCAAATTCATCTTCTAAAATTTCATAACCAAGGCTTATGATTTTATTTTTTATGGTATTAATAATATTTTCATCCCTTAGCAAAAAAACACCACTTGAATTTATATAAGAAACACTGGCATTTTCAACACCATCAATCTTCTTACATACCTTTTCAATGCCGTTACTACAATTAGTACAAGTCATTTTGCCAATTTTAAGACGAAGTTCTTTCATTATAAACGCTCTAAAAGTTCAAATCCTAACTCTTTAATCTCTTTGCACAATTTTTCTATATCATTTTCGCTAATCTCAACATTTAAAATTTTATCTTCTAAATTTATATCAATCTTACCAAAATCATCTTCTAAGCTATTTTTGATAAGATTAACGCAGTTTTGGCAATTTACCTTTGCTACCTTAAATTTCATTTTTACTCCTTAATGGTTGTATGGTGCAATGCCCTATTTCAAAGTCGTGTAAAAGCTCTCTTGAAAGTTCTTTTGCCAAAGTTTCAAACTCATCAAGGCTTTTAAGATGTACCCTTAAATACATAGTTGCAATAAGCATTTTATACGTAATTTGACTAATGTGTAAATCTAAAATTTCACTAACTTCTCTATGGCTTAAAATCTTTTTTTCAACCTCTTTTGTATTAATAGGAGAGGCCTCAAGCAAGACATTTACACTTTCTTTAAGTAAAATTATAGCCCATCTAAGCAATAAAAGCGATAAAATAAGTGCTAAAATTGTATCAATATAGACAAAATTTGTAAAATATACAATCACCCCACCTATACACACAAACAAAGAACCTAATAAATCGCTTAGCATGTGTAAAAAAGCCGATTTCATGTTTATATTTTTTAAATTGGCACCCCTTAGCATCATAAAGGCATTAATAGCATTTACCAAAAGGCCAATAAGTGCGATTATCATTAAGCTTTTTGCATCAATACTAACAGGATATAAAAGCTTAATAATAGCTTCATAAATGATATAAATTGCAGAAACTATAATGGTTAGTGAATTTATAAAGGCTACTAAAATTTCAAGGCGAAAATATCCAAAACTTTTTTCTTTATTATGCAATTTTTGTATGGCAAATATAGCTAAAAGGCTCATTGACAGGGCAAAAACATCAGAAAACATATGCAAGGTATCACTAAGCAGGGCAAGTGAATTTAATAAAAGGGCATAAATAAATTGAACTATCATCATTGAAAAGGTCATAATTAATGATATTAATAAAATTTTTTTATCCATTTTTCTTGCGTCATGATTATGGTTATGTGTGTGAGTATGTTTGTATTCGTGCTTACAAGAACTATCAATTAATGGTGTATGAAGTAAAATTTCTGGCATAAAATCTCCTTTTTTTAAGCCTTATAATACGCTTTATTAAATGAAAAGTTATAAATTTAAAAGCAATACAGAAATAATAATCAAACAAAGCCCTAAAAAGCCTATAATATCAAGCTTTTCTTTGAAAAATATAAAGCCACCTAAAAAAGTACCAATTATACCTATACAACCCCAGGTGCTATAAGCTATGCTTAAAGGCATGATTTTTATAGCAAAAAATAAGGCTATAAAGGCTAATACAGCTAATAAAATAGCGATAATTCCTATAAATTTATTTTCAAAGGCATTTGATTTTTTAAGCATTAAATTTGCAAATATATCAAGCAAGGCTGAAAGAATGATAATTAAAAAATAATTCATGGTTTAAAAACCTTATAATTTATCATTAAAATTCCAATTATTGCAAGTATTACTCCTAAAATTTGAGTATTGCTTAATTTTTCATTAAAAATAAAAAAGGCTATGCAAAGTACAAATATAGTTCCTATTAACTCCCACATAGCATAGGCTACGCCTACTGGAATTTTTTTTAACGAAAAGCACATTAAAACATAAGAAATGCTTATAAAAATAAAAGTAAGAGTAAGTGCAAAAAGCATATTTTCAAGCTTTAAAAAGGCTGTGCCTATACTTTCAAAAACAATGGCAAGAAAAAGCAGTAAAAAAGCTAACTTCATAAAATCTTATTCTAAAGTACCGCCATAATATAAATTATCAGTTGCTTTTAAACCCAAAGTTGAAAGATACTTTACATTTTCATCTTTTTTAGCAGCCAAGGCAAAGTCAAGGGCATTAAAGCCTAAATCATCAACCTCATTTAACAATGCCCTATTTTCAACCAAAAGTTTTAAAATTTCAACATCACCATAAGCAGCAGCGTGCATTAAAACATTTTTTGAGGTATGTTCTAAGGCACAAAAGGTTATAAAATATGGAGCATTAGTATTATTTGTACTAAGGGCTAATTTTTCGTTATTGTTTATGTATTTTTGATTTACATTTGCCCCGTTTGCAATTAAAAGCCTTACAATGTCCTTTTGTCCAAATTCAATAGCATAAAATAAGGGCGATTTTCCAAATACATTTGTAAAATTTACATTTGCACCCTCATCAATTAAAAATTTAACACTTTCATAATTTTCCAAGGCATAAAAAATAGCACTTTCGTACCCTGCTTCAAGTTGTGCCCCCATTTGTAAAAGTAGTTCTATACTATCTTTTGAAACTCCTTTTAAAAGTGCAGTATGTAGACCAAGGGTTAATTCTTCTCTTGTTGGGTTATTTTTATAAATATATTCTTGTAATTTCGTAAGATTATAATTTTTATCTACAAAGACCTTTGAAATAGGCGAAATATCCCTTATAATCTTTGTTTCCCCAACTGCCCAGTTTAAAAATTCATTTAAAACATTATTTGCGTACAAGGTATTTTCATTTGCATTAAAGCTAAAATTTGTTTGAAAATATTGTTTTAATTTTTCAAAGGTTTTTTCGTATTCACTCCAAAACTGCGTATAAAGCCTATAATTTCCTATGGTTTGATAACCCCAATAGCGAAAATAAGTCTTTAATTTTTTATTTTTTTCTTCTGAAATTTTATTATTTAAGCTTCTAGGATTAAGGGCAAATTCTAAGAGTAAGCTATTAAAATGATTTAGCTTTGGCATGTAAGAAATGCCAGAACATGAACTATTGCTACCTCTAATATCATTTGCAAGTTTATAAAGTTTTTGAGTAAAAGCTTGATTTTTAAAAGAACTTTTACAACTTGCTATTATATTTTGTATATTTTGATTCGTATAATCTACATTTTTTAAATAAGTAGGATTTTTTTCAATGTATTCACAAGTGATATTTTGTGCTGTTAAATAACATACAAAGAAAAATAAAATAGTTAAAATTCTCAAAGTAAAGCCTTAAAAATTTATTTGTTTTATTAAAACATTTTATAATTAAAGCTAAAATTACTTTAAAATAGCTTGAAATTTCAAGCCCAAAGGGACTTAAAATTTCAAGTTTAAAATCTAGCTTTCAAGTTTGAAATTCTTAATCTCGTTGAAATTTAGATATCTGTAAATATTTGCCTTATGGGCATCGCTTAATTTATCGCTAACGATTTGTAGATATTCTTGTGGGGTTGGAATTTTTCCAAGCAAGGCACAAACAGCACCAAGTTCAGCACTGCCAAGATAAACTTGTGCACCCATTCCCATTCTATTATCAAAATTTCTAGTTGAAGTAGAAAATACCACAGCATTATCATTAACCCTTGCTTGATTACCCATACATAAAGAACAACCAGGCACCTCAATCCTAGCACCAGCAGCCCCAAATATACTATAATAACCCTCGCTTGTAAGTTGGGCCTTATCCATTTTTGTAGGTGGTACTACCCACAGACGCGTATTTATCATGCCCTTATTTTTTAGAATTTCTCCTA
Source organism: Campylobacter sp. LR291e (assembly GCF_008633915.1). Taxonomy (GTDB): domain Bacteria; phylum Campylobacterota; class Campylobacteria; order Campylobacterales; family Campylobacteraceae; genus Campylobacter_D. Next base: position 115,079 of record NZ_VJNV01000026.1, read on the forward strand.
AAGCCCTGTAATGTCCTATATTTGTCATACAAGAACCAACAAAAACCTCGTCAATCTTCTTAGGACGTTTACTATCATTTAAAATTTCACTTAATGTAGCCACATCATCAGGATCATTTGGACAAGCTAAGATAGGTTCTTTTATATCATTTAAATTTATATCAAAAACATAAGCATATTTTGCATCTTTATCAGCCCTTAAAAGAGTAGGATTTTTTAGCCATTCTCTCATTTTTTCAGCACGTCTTGCAAGGGTTGCTTTATTTTCATAGCCTGCAACAATCATAGCCTCAATTAATACTATATTTGATTTAATATACTCGCTAACGCTTTCTACGCTTAAATCAACGCTACAAGCTGCCGCACTTCTTTCAGCAGAGGCATCGCTTAATTCAAAGGCTTGTTCTACCTTTAAATTTGGCAGACCCTCAATCTCTAAAATTTTTCCAGCAAAGATATTTTTCTTATTTTTCTTTTCAACTGTTAATTGCCCTTCTTTTATAGCATAATAAGGAATAGCGTTTACCAAATCCCTTAATGTTATACCAGGTTGTAATTCTCCTTTAAAACGTACTAAAACGCTTTCTGGTACATTTAAAGGCATAGAACCAGTCACCGCTGCAAAGGCTACAAGGCCACTCCCTGCAGGAAAGGATATACCTATAGGAAATCTTGTATGAGAATCCCCACCTGTTCCAACAGTATCAGGCAATACAAAACGATTTAACCAAGAGTGAATTACTCCATCACCCGGCTTTAAGCTTACCCCACCTCTACTTGTCATAAAGCTAGGTAAGGTTTTATGTAAATTTGAATCACTTACCTTTGGATAAGCAGCTGTATGGCAAAAACTTTGCATAACAAAATCAGCATTAAAACCAAGGCTAGCTAGTTCTTTAATCTCATCCCTTGTCATAGGTCCTGTAGTATCTTGCGAACCAACTGTTAAGGTAAGTGGTTCTATATACATTCCAGCCCTAACTCCTTCAACTCCACAGGCACGACCAAGCATTTTTTGAGCTAAGGTATATCCTCCACTACTAGCTTTTGGTTGTTCAGGTTTAACAAAAATTTTTTCACTCTCTAACCCTAGAAATTCTCTAGCCTTAGCACAAAGTCCACGGCCTATAATCAAAGGAATTCTACCTCCTGCCCTAACTTCATCTAAGATAGTATTTGGTGTAAGTTTAAATTCGCTTACTACTTCATTATTTTTTAAAATTTTACCCTCATAAACTTTTAACTCAAATTCATCACCCATTTCAAGCTTGCTAACATCACAAATTATAGGCAAAGCCCCACTATCTTGTGCTGTGTTAAAAAATATAGGGGCTATTGTTGAACCCATAACTATACCGCCACTATGTTTATTTGGAACGCCGTTAATTTCTTTTCCTAAATGCCATTGAATTGAGTTTATAGCTGATTTTCTACTTGAACCAGTTCCTACGACATCGCCAACATAAACGATTTCTCGACCTAACTTTTTAAGCTCTTTTATCTTTTCTAAAGAACCACTTTGTCTAACCTTTAACATAGCATTAGCATGTAATGGAATATCACTTCTAGTAAAGGCATCACTTGCCGGGCTTAAATCATCAGTATTTGTTTCGCCAGGTACCTTAAATACTACGCATTTAATGCTTTCAGGTAATTTTTCTTTTTGAGTAAACCACTCAGCATTTGCCCAACTTTCAATAACTTCCTTTGCATAAGCATTAGTTTTACTAAGTTCAGCAATAGTATGAAAATTATCATGTACAAAAATTATATTTTTAAGAACATTTGCAGCTTTTTTTGCTGTATCATCTTGTTTTAAAGCATCGATTAAAACCTTTACATTATAACCACCAAGCATGGTTTCAAGCATGGATAGGGCTTTATCTTTATCAATTGCTGGTGCATTTACTTTACCCTTTAAAATAGAATCTAAAAATTCACATTTAACCAAGGCTGCATCATCAACGCCCGGATTTACTCTATTTTGTAAAAGACTTACTAATTCTTCATCTTTATTTGTTTTAAGCAATTCACAAAGTTCCTTTGTTTGTTCTGCATTTAATGGAAGTGGTGGTATGTTTTGGGTCGCCCTTTCTTCTACTAACTTGCTATATTCTTGCATAAAAGACATTTATACTCCTTGTCAAAAAAATTTGTTATAATTTTAGCTACTTAAAGGATAAAAAATGTTTAAATTATATTATAAATCGCCTTTTTGTTACTTATTGCTACAAAGCAACGAAAATAAGCTAATAAGCATTGAAAAATGTGAAAAAATGCTTTCAGATTCAAGTTGTGATTTACTAAATTTTGCTAAGAATGAACTTGATTTATACTTTAAAGGAAAATTAAAAGAATTTAAAACTACCCTATTTTTAAATGCAACTAACTTTCAAACAAAGGTTTATAAACAATTACTAAAAATTCCTTATGGGCATACTGCTACTTATAAGGATATAGCTATAAAAATACAAAATCCAAAAGCATTTAGAGCAGTTGGCAATGCAAATAAAAATAATCCCTTGCCCCTTTTTATACCTTGTCATAGAGTACTTGCAAGTAACGGGCTTGGAGGTTATAATTTAGGTATTGAATTTAAGAAATTTTTATTAGAGCTTGAAAGAAAAAATATTTAATTATTTGTTTTTTTAGTATATACTTTTATTTTTTAAATTTAAGGAAAAATAATGGGACGAGCATTTGAATATAGAAGGGCTTCAAAAGAGGCTAGATGGGATAAGATGAGTAAGCTTTTTCCAAAGCTTGCAAAGGCCATACAAGTAGCTGCTAAAGAAGGTGGGATAGACCCTGAAATGAATCCAAAATTAAGAAGTGCGATAGCCACTGCTAAATCAAATAATATGCCAAAAGATAATATAGACGCTGCTATAAAAAGGGCAAGTGGTAAGGATAGTGCTGATATTAAACAAATTCATTATGAAGGAAAGGCACCACACGGGGCTTTAATTATAGTTGAGTGCATGAGTGATAATCCAACTCGCACAGTTGCTAATGTAAAGGCAATTTTTAGCAAAAACGGAGGAGAGATACTTCAAAATGGTTCTTTAGGTTTTATGTTTTCAAGAAAGGCAGTTTTTCATTTAGAAAAATTTAACGGGGATTTAGAAGAATTAGAACTTGACTTAATAGATGCTGGACTTGAAGAACTTGAACAAGATGAAGAATTATTAATAATAGGCGATTACACTGCCTTTGGAGAACTTAGTAACGCAATTTGTGCTAAGAATTTAACAATTAAAAAAGCCGGGCTTGAATTTATACCAAATAATCCTGTTAACTTTGATGAAAATCAACTCATAGATATAGAAAAATTAATCGATAAATTAGATGATGATGATGATGTTTGTGCTGTTTATACAAATATAGAATAAAGGAGAAAAAATGCTTAAAGAAATTGATGTTAGCAAGGTACAAGAGTATAAATTTGCTATCATAAAGACCGAAAAAGGTGATATTAAGCTTAAACTTTTTGGCGAGGAAGCCCCACAAACAGTGTGCAATTTTGCAAATTTAGCAAATGATGGCTTTTACAAGAATTTAACCTTTCACAGAGTGATACCAAATTTTGTTATCCAAGGAGGTTGTCCTTATGGAACTGGTACTGGAGGTCCTGGTTATGAAATAGCTTGTGAGTGCGATGGACAAAAACACAAGCATTTAAGAGGTACGCTTTCAATGGCACATGCAGGACGCGATACGGGTGGGAGTCAGTTTTTCATTACTCATAGTCCTCAATCTCACCTTGATGGAGTTCACACCGTTTTTGGACAAATTGATAGAAAAGATGAAGAAAGTTTTAAAACGCTTGATTCTATAAAGGCTGGGGATAAAATTTTAGATATTATCATACTTAGTGAAGAAAAAAGCGAAACTAAAAAAGAAGATAGCTAAATTTGGTGGTAGTTTTTGTCACAAATAGTTGATTTTTTAGTACAACTTTGTAGCGATTGGGGTTATGTAGGCATTATCTTTTTAATGACTCTTGAAAGTTGCTTTGTGCCATTTCCTAGCGAAGTTGTAATGATTCCTGCTGGTTATTTAGCACACAAAGGGGATTTAAATTTAAGCCTTTGTATAATATGTGGAATGCTTGGTTCGGTATTTGGGGCATTAATAAATTATTATATTTGCTTTTTTTGGGGAAAAGATTTTGTGTTAAAATTTGGTAAATATTTTGGCATTAACGAAAAGAAATTTTCCAAATTTGAAAAATTTTTTAATGATAATGGCGAATTTTCAACCTTTACCTGTCGTTTATTACCTGGAATTCGCCAATATATCTCAATGCCTGCTGGGCTTGTAAAAATGAAGCTTTTAAATTTTATCATTTTTACCGCTGCTGGAAGTGGAATTTGGGTAAGTATATTAGCCTTTTTAGGATATTTTATAGGGGAAAATCAAGAATTAATAGCCCTTTATTTAAAGCAAATTTTAATAGCACTTGTAATTTTTGTATTTTTTGCTAGTATTATTTATATTAAGATTAAAAAGCCTTTTAAAAAATCAAAAATTTAAAAGGGCGTTGCAAGATTTTTTATATTTATTAATATTTTGATTTTTAAGTTCTTTGTTACTGACTTGATAGCATTCTTTAAATTTTGGCGTTTTAATCACCTTAACATAGGCCTTTGGAATGGCTATTTTATTTTTAATAAATTTTGGTTTTTTATCATAAATAATTAAATTTAACACCTCCACCCTTTTATATTTTTTAGCTAATTGCCTAGCCCTTTTTTCTATCTTAGCCCATACGCCTGAGTTTAAATTTGAATTTTGTGGGGTTATATTACTCATTAAAAAGGTGCTTCTTTGAGAATAAACGCTATAAGAAAAAGAAGCATTTGGGGCTATATGACCTCTTTCATAGCCACTATTTTTATAATCAGACCAGGACGAGCGATACTTTTTAGCGATGTTTGTATCATCTTCAAATTTTGGTCTTTTTTTGAGTTGTTCTTTATATAAATTTAAAGCTAGAATTTCATAAGCTATAGCCTTTGTGCCCTTAAATGCGTAATCATAGCAATTTACATAAAAATATTTATCCATGATTAAAGAACAATTTTTTTTACTAAAAAAAGGCTTAAATTCATCACTCATTTCATATTTACAAAAGGCTAAATTTAAGGCTAAACAAAGGATAAAAAGGCATTTACGCATTATTCTTTTAAGACCTCTTTAATCTCTTTTCTTCTGTCACTTAATTCTTTTTTGCTTTTGTTAAGGTTGTTGTTAAGTTCGCAAATTTCTTTATATTCTGCATCGCTTGCAAAATCAACTTTTATATCATTTTTACAAATTCTTTTTTTATAATCTTCCACTCTTTGCTTAGCTACTTTTAAAGGGCTTTCAATGCCTTTTAACTTTGTTTGTATTTCATTTTTTATGTCATTTGCATAATCAACATATTCTTTAACCACTTCTATATCTTTTAGCTTTTCATCATCTTTATAAAAACTTATATTTTGCTTGCCATTTTTTTGAAACAAGACCACATAGCCATCCTTTCTAAAATCATAATTTACAGGCGTGAAAATGTATTTTGTCGTATTTGTAGAATTTAGGGTTTGTGTTAAATCAAGCACTAAATAAGAAAAATTTGAATAATCCTTTGAATGCGTAATCTTGCCATACAATAAGGTCTCCATTCTTTTATAAATTGCTAAATCATCAATCAAAGTTTTTTCTACCACAATATCATTTTTTAAAAGCTTATAACTTTCACTAGCCCTTGAATTTGCTATAAATTTAAAAAGATTGTGTTCAAAATCGCAAATAAAATATTCTTCTACTTTACCATTTGTATAATTTTGTACGATTTGTTGCAATACAAAGCTTCCTCTTTTATCCTTTATAAATAGTCCTCCAAGCCCATCAGCAAAGCCATCCTTGCAGACCCCATCCCAAAAAAAATTAAAACCCTTAGCATATATTTCATCAGCCCTATAAGCTATCTTACAGCTTTCTTCTTTATTTGTAGCTTGAATAAAAGATAATTTTGCATCATTTATTTTATTATCCTTAGCCTCTTTTAACCTTGCATTTTCAAAGTCTAAAATTTCTTTATAACTTACCCTTTCTAAACCAAACGCACAAAGTACAAAAACACAAATTAATAACAATTTTTTCATAACATTCCTTATTTTTAAACTAAATCTCACATAGAGCACGTAAGTAATTTGCCACTAAAATAACTTGATTAAATCTTATCAGCTTCGATTAATCTACTTAACTGCTTTGCTAACAAGGTAGCACTTGCCTCGTCCTTGCTAAGTGTTTTAATCTTTTGAGTAAATTCATAAAGTCTATCATCCATTATTAAATCACTTGCCTTAAATTTTGGTTTTTGCATTTCATTTTTTTTATCTTTTTTAAAAAACATTTTCAACCTTTATAAAATCTTGATTTATTAATTTTAGCTAAAATTTCCACAAAAAATTTTAAAAAAAGGAAAAAAATGATTTTAATCACTATTTTATGTGTATATACCTTAGTTTATTTAAGTATTGATTTTATTCAACTTAATTTTTTAAAAAAAGAAAGAGATAAAAAGGCTGAAATTTTAAGTCAAAATGATTATATAAATGCTGCAAATATTAGCATTGAAAACACTAAATTCAATATATTTTCTAATCTTTACACCCTATTTTTAAATATATTATGGCTAAGTTTTGGCTTTTTGTACTTAAAAGAGTTTTTAATACAAGAAAACTCACGTCTTGAAAATACCCTATTTTTGCTTATCTATCTTATAATACTAAGCCTTTTAACTCTTCCTTTAAGCATTTACGAACAATTTGTAAAAAACAAAAAACAAGGCTTTTCAAATATAGGCACAAAGCTTTTTATAGTGGATAATATAAAATCTTTAATCTTACTCATAATTTTTGGCTTTTTAATTATCTATGGTTTGCTTTTTTGCTATGATTTTTTTGCTTCTTTTTGGTGGTTAGCTGCCTTTATTTTTGCCTTTTGTATAATCTTATGCGTACAAATAATTTATCCTTTAATAATAGTGCCTATGTTTAATAAAATGCAAAAACTTGACGATGAAAATTTACTTAATGAAATTTCTTCTTTAATGAAACGTTGTGGCTTTAACTCAAATGGCGTTTTTGTAATAGATGCAAGTAAGAGAGATAAACGTTTAAATGCTTATTTTGGAGGGCTTTTTAAGAGTAAAAGAGTGGTTTTATTTGATACGCTTTTAAACGCCTTAAATCAAAGAGAATTAATAGCAGTTTTAGGACATGAATTAGGGCATTTCGTGCATAAAGATTTAATCAAATTATTAACAAGCAGTGCCTTAATGCTTTTTGTGCTTTTTTTTATCTTTGCTCATTTGCCAAATTTTGTTTATGAAGAAAGTAATTTAAACGAAGTTAACGCTGGTGTTTTCGTGCTTTTAATTATATTTGGACCAGTTTTTGTATTTTTTATATCACCTTTAATAAATTTTTTAAGTAGAAAAAATGAATTTAAGGCCGATGAACACGGGGCTTTAATGACTTCAAAAGAAGATATGAAAAATGCCTTAATAGCCCTTGCAAAAGAAAATAAGGCCTTTGTTAAAACAAGTAAAATTTATACCTTTTTTCATTTAACTCACCCGAGTATAAGCGATAGATTAAGGGCCTTAAATTGACAATAAAAAACGCCCTGACTCTTGCAAAATCAAGTCTAAATACTCACAAAGAAGAAGCTGTATTTATACTTTGTGAGTATTTGCAAAAAGACAGAACTTGGCTTTTTTTAAATGAAAATAAAGAATTTAATGAAAAGCCCTATTTTAAGTTAATAAAAAGATTTAAAAAAGGGGTGCCCTTTGAGTATTTATTTAAAAAAGCTAACTTTTATGGGCTTGATTTTAAGATTAAAAAAGGCATTTTAATACCTCGCTATGATAGTGAAATTTTATTGCTTAAAATATGTGAAATTTATAAAAAATATAAACCTAAAAAAATCCTAGAAATAGGCTTTGGAAGTGGAATTTTAAGTATAATTTTAGCTAAAAAATTTAATTGTAAAATAACTGCTTGTGATATTAGCAAAAGAGCTTTAAAAATGGCTAAAAAAAATGCTAAAATACACCAAGTTTCACATTTAATAAATTTTGTTTTAATGGATTTTAAAAAGATTAAGGGAAATTTTGATTTTATCTTTTCAAATCCACCCTATATAAAAAATACTTATAAGCTTGATAAATGGGTACTTAGCGAACCTAAAAAGGCTTTGTATGGAGGGGTTAGGGGATATGAAATTTTGCAAGATATTATTGATTTTTCTTATAAAAAAAGGGTTAAGTTTTTAGCCTGTGAATTTGGGCATGATCAAAAAGAAATTTTAAAAAAAATCCTTAAAAAAAAGCATTTTAAAGCAGAATTTTTCAAGGATGAAAATAATTTTGATAGGGTTTTTTACGCCATTAATACCAAGTAGAAACCTTTATATATTATGATAAATATTATTAATTTTTAAAAGGATATTTTTATGAAAGCTATAAATCTTTTTTTATTAGCAAGTTTAGTTGGCATTGAATTAATCTTAGGCATAGTGGTAGCCCCTGTTATTTTTTATCCACAAAATTTAATAGGAGACAATGTTTTAACACATTTTCAAAGTGGTTTAATGATGACAGAAATTTTCGTTAAATTTGGCTATGTTTTACTAGTGGTAAGTATTATAAATTTTATTTATGAATTATTTAATTTTTTTACAAATAAAATAACTTTCAAGCTTAAATTTTCAAGTCTCATGTTAAGTAGCATTATCTTAGTTTTAAGCCTTAGTTTTGTTTTTTATTTTACTGCTTACATAGTTGGCACACAAAATGCTGGTGAAAGTATGATTAATGATGAAAATTTTCAAAAAATTCACTCAGCTAGTGAGGTGGTGATGAAAATAATCGTTGTCGCACAAATGTTTTTATACTTTTTAAGCTACAAAATGGCAAAAAAGTGATATAATCTAATAAAACCACGAAAAGGAGTAGATTATGAAGATTAACAATGATGCAACTGCTTTGCAACAAAATTATTATCTTAATAATGCTCAACAGAGTTATGACAAGGCTTTAGGTAATATTGCTGCGATTAGGGCTATTAGTGGTGTTGATGGTGCAAATTTAGCCATTGCCGATTCTTTGAGAACTCAAGCTAGTACTATAGACCAAGGCATAGCAAATGCTTATGATGCAATTGGAGTTTTACAGATTGCTGATGCCAGTTTAACAGGCATTGCTGAAACTACTGATAGATTAAGCGAACTTTCTGTACAAATGAATAATGCAGTCTTAAATGATTCTCAAAAATCTATGTTACAAACTGAGGCTAATCGTTTGCAACAATCCATTGAAGATTCTTTTAATAACGCTACTTATAATGGTAAAAATGTATTTCAAACTATGAATTTTGTCGTAGGAAGTGGAGTAGAAAGTACTAGCTTAAATAGCATTGATAGTAGTGGTTTAGATATTAGCAATCAAGAAAGCATTGAAAGTTTTGTAAAGCAACTTAGTTCATTGCGTTCAGAAATAGGAGCAGGTATTAATGCTATTACTTCAAATATTAACGCAAGTGTGCAAAATAGCCTAAGTGCAAAAAGTAGCGAGGCAAATTTATTAAATGATGATTTAGGCGTTAATACTACTGAACTTAACACTGCTTATCTTAAAGAAAATTCAGCCGCCTTTATGATGGCTCAATCTAATTTAAATTTAGAAACTAAATTATCTGCCTTAATCGGCGATTAAGAGTCCTAAGGGACTCTTACCCCATATATTAAAAGCTTTAACTTGAAAATTTTTATTAATCTTCCTACTTGGCTTGGCGATTGCGTTATGAGTAGCGTTGCGTTAAAGGCTATTTTTGATGAATTTGTTGATGCTAAGTTCGTACTTTATGGTTCTTTTGCAAGTTGTGAACTATTTAAAAGCTTGCCAAACTGCGATATAATCGTGTCTGAAAAAAAACGTTATACTCAAATTTTAAAACTTAGAAACAAACTTGAAACATTCGACCTAGCCCTTTCTTTTCGTTCTGCTTTTTCAAGTAAGATTATATTAAATTTAATCAAGGCTAAAAAAAGATTTTATTTTGATAAAAATGAAAATAAAGACATGCATCAAGTTTTAAAATATATTTATTTCGTAGAAAAAAAATTAAATTTAAAGGTAAAAAATCTTAATTTATGGCTACCTATAAAGCCAATTAAAACAAATGAAAAAATCCTTGGCATAAACCCTGGTGCAAAATATGGCAGTGCAAAACGTTGGAATAGTGAGTATTTTGCCACTCTTGCTACGCATTTTAAGGACTATAAAATTTTAATTTTTGGCATTAAAAGTGAATTAGAACTATGCAACGATATTGAAAATTTACTTAAAAAAGAAAATAAAAATGTGCTTAATCTTTGTGGCAAAACTAGCATAAAAGAACTTTGTGAACACATTTCAAGCCTTGGTTTTTTTATAACAAATGATAGTGGTCCTATGCATATTGCAACAGTTTATAGAATAAAAACCCTAGTACTTTTTGGTCCTACAAATTTCAAACAAACTTCGCCTTTTAATAATGAAAACGCTAAAATAATTCATTTAAATTTACCTTGTATGCCTTGTATGAAAAGGACCTGTCCTTTAAAACACCATAAATGTATGCAGGATTTAACCCCTGATATTGCCTTAAATGTGGTTAATAAATATTTTAAGCTTTAAGCTCTCTTACATTTTCGAAAAATACCACTCTACCACTATCCTTGCTAAGTTCATTAAAGCTAACTATATCAAATTCAAGGCATAAAAAAGCAGAAGTTGCAAAATTTTCAACACATAAAGGACTTAAAAACTCGATAAGTTCACAGATTCCAGGATTATGCCCAACTACAGCAACCTCTGTTATATCATCGCTTAATGCTTGTAAAATGGTAAAAATTTCATTCGTACTAGCTAAATATAACTCATCCTTATAAATTATATTTTCACTATCAAAGCCCACAGCCTTAGCAAAACGTTTTGCTGTCATTTTTGTTCGTTTTGACGAGCTTGAAATTATGCTATCAAGCCTTATGTCATAATTTTTTAATCTAAAAGCAAGTCGTTTTAAGTCTTCCTTGCCCTCTTGTGTAATTTTTCTATCAAAATCATCGCAAATGGCGTTTTTTTCAGCCTTTGCATGTCTTAATAAATAAATTTTTTTCATCTTTTTCCTTTGATATAAAATTTAGCCAACAAATAACCACAAACAAAGCCAAAAATATGACCATACCAAGCCACATTTATACCCATTAATAAGGGTGCAAAACTCATTAATAAAACGGCTATAATTAAGCCCTTTAAGCTTTCTTTATCAATAGCAGCAAAGGCCCCTATCAAAACGCAAATTGCCCCACTTGCCCCGATTAAATTTGTACTTTGCAAGGAAAAATTATAATCAAAAAGTACATAAAAAGCACTTAAAAAAGAACAAAGCAAACCACCGACAAAGTATAGAAAACAAAATTTTAAGCTACCTAAAAATTTTTCTAAAATTCTACCAAATTGAAATAAAACCACCATATTTACAAATAAATGCATAAAATTTCCATGCACAAACATAGTACTTAACACCTGCCAGAAAAAATTTGCCTTAAAAAATAAGATATTAAGCCCTAGTAAAACATAAAATTCATCATCATAAAAAAGCATAAAAATATATATTAAAACATTAATTAAAATTATAAAATTTGTAAGCAAAAATACCCTTTTAAAGAAATCCCTTAATTGTTATAAATTTCACTTTAAATTCACATAAAATTTGCTAGAATAAAAACCAAAAAAATATAGGGATAAATTTTTGAAATTTAAATTTTTAATTATTAGTATTTTAATTAGCAAATGCCTTAGTGGAGGTTTTATACTATCCCCTGATGCTCTGCCTCAACTTGCAAAAGAATTTATAGCGAAACATTTTTCAAACGCTCAAATTGGCATGGTTCAAATGGATAAAAATACCTACGAGGTATATTTAACCGATGGGACTGAATTAGAATTTTACATTGATGGCAATTGGAAAGAAATTGAGGCTAAATTTAATGTAATAAGCTTTAATATACTGCCTCCAAATCTTGCAAGTATTATGCAAAATAATTTTCCAAACACAGCCATAATAGAAATCAAACGCAAGGCGAACTACTATAAAATAGAACTTACTAACCATTTAGAAGTTATAATGGACTTTAATGGGACTATATTAAATGCAAAATATGATTAAATTATTTTAATTTATAAGCTAATTCTATACTAAGTACTACATTTTTATGATATTTTGGAAAGTATTTTGACGCCTTTTTTATCACTTGAAGGCTGTTATTGTCTAAAATTTTATAATTTGAACTACTTATTATTTTTAAATCCTTTAACTCATTATTTACTAAACTAAATTGCACCCTTACAAGACCTGTAATCTTAGCATTAATGGCTTCTTTTGGATAATGCTTTTTAGCAGTTTTATTGATTATGCTTTTAACCTGACTTAAAAAATTATCATACTCACCGCTATCGCCTTCACCACCACCTTGTCCCACACTTGCTAAGGCCCCATAATTATTATTTATACTTGTATTTTGAGAATTTGGCGAGATTAAGGCTTGATTTATTTTTTGCTTTATCTTTTTTGGATCATTTTTTACTATTTTTTCTGGCTTTTTTCTTCTTTTTTTTTCTATAACCTTTTCTTTTTCTTCTACTAAATTTTCTTCTAAATTTTGATTTTCTAAACTTTTTTGTTCTAAATTTTCACTATTTTCATTACTTGCAAAATTCTTAAAAGAAAGAGTTATAATGCTTTGCTTAAAAGAATTTTGCACCTTAAAAATATCTACATAAAAATAACTTACATATAAGGGTAAAAAAACTATGCAAGTAATGATAAAGGCTTGAATTTTATGCATTTGGTCTAAAAAAATGCTTATGATAATTTGGTAAAACTATACTTTTAACATTGACATCATAAAGGGCATTTACATTTTTTTCATTTAAAATTTCATCTCTTAACCCACAGCACATGACCTCTCCACTTTTAAGCATTAAAATTTTATTAGATATATAGCAAGTATCAAGCTGATGAGATGAAAAAATTATACTTTTTTTAAGCTTTTTTAAAAGAATTTCAAGCTTAAAAACATAAGATAAATCAAGTGCACTCATGGGCTCATCAAGCATTAAAATTTCCCCATCTTGCAATATAGCCCTTGCGATTAAGCCGAGTTGTTTTTGCCCTCCTGAAAGGGTGTAAAAATTTTGATTTTTTAAATGTTGTATTTCAAGCATACAAAGTACTTCAAGTGCCTTTGCAATTTCAATTTTACTATAAGAAAAACCTTCACTTCTTGCATACCGACCCATTAGTACTACTTCAAGCAAGGTAAAAGGAAAGGTAATATTTTGAATTTGAGGTACAAAGCTTAAAATTCTAGCCCTTTTTATAGGCTTTAAGGTAGCTAAATTTACGCCTTTAAAAAGAGCTTGTCCTTGATAATCAATAACCCCTAAAATAGCCTTTAAAAGCGTACTTTTTCCACTACCATTTTGTCCTAAAATACACATAATCTCGCCACTATCAAGGCTAAAATTTATATTTTTTAAAATGCTTTTTTTGTCTATACTAACGCTTAAATTTAAAAGTTCTAGCATTGCAAGGCCTTTTTTTTGTTTATAAAAAGTATACTTGCAAAAATAGGAATTCCAAAAACGCTTGTAAGTATACCTATGGGTAGTTCAGTTTGGGTCATACTTCTTGCAAGTGTATCACAAATCAGTAAAAAACAGGCTCCAAAAAGGGCACAAAATGGCAACATTAAACGATGATTAGCCCCTATTATAAAACGGGCGATATGAGGCATTACAAGCCCTACCCAACCGATAAGTCCTCCAAGTGCCACACTAGCACTAGCTAAAAAGGTAGCTATTAGTATAAAAATAAGCCTTGTTCTTTTTACATTTATACCAAGACTCATTGCACTTTCATAATCTAAATTTAAAATATCAACAACCCTAGCACTTAAAATACAAAATATCAAGGCAAAGATTAAAAATAAGCTTAAAATGATTAAGGGTAATTCTTTTATAAAGGCTAGTGAGCCCATTAACCAAAAAACGATATTTGGCAAGGTATTATAAGGGTCTGCTAGAATTTTAATTACGCTAACCCCAGCCCCAAAAAAAGATGAGCTTATAATACCTCCTAAGATTAGCATTAAGATACTTTTATTTTTATCAAAAATCATAGATAAAAATAAAGAAACACACATTGCTAAAATTCCACAAATAAAGCATAAAATTTCTATGCCAATCGTAGAAAAGCCAAGTACCATGGCAAGTGCAGCCCCAAAACTAGCCCCACTTAAAACGCCTAAAATTCCAGGAGAAACTAAAGGATTAGCAATTACACCTTGATAAAGCGCCCCACTCATTGCTAAACTAGCCCCTACCACAATGGCTGAGATAATACGAGGAAGTCTTGTTTGAAAGATGATTAAGGTCTCGTTAGTGTTTTCATTTGAAAAAATTAATTTTAAGGCATTTAAAGAACTTATATTATAACTTCCAACCCCAAGGGCGATTATGCTTAAAATCACAAGTAAAATACATAAAATAACTATAAAATAAAGCTTATTCATGTAATTACTTAGTAATTAACGCATAGCCAAATTCCCTATGTTCACTGTAAGAAATTTCACCATTTTTTTCGTATTTTTTTAAAAAATCATGTATGATTTTTTCATTAGGTACCCCACCATTAGCCTCTACATGCCAAGACATGCTCTTAAACATTTCATCAAAGTCCTTTTTTTTGGTATGTGTTTTTGTAACATATTCAATTTTAGGTTCTTTTATATTTTCTTCTTCAAGCCAGGTTAGTACCTTAGAAAGCCCAAGGGGAGTTTTTAAAGCTAGGTTATGTAAGTTTAAAAGTTCTTCTAAAAAATCACTTTTCTTAAACCTACCCCAGCCTATATAACAGAAGCTTTTAATATTTAAATTTAACGCCTTTAAAAAGCTTTCTTTACTATAAAGTGCTGGGGTTAAGGATGCAAAGATAATATCTAAATTTAAAGGGCTTGTATCTAATTCATCCCAAGTGCACAGTATGCTTTTAACATTATTTATATTAAAATTTTTTGCGTCCTTATTTAAAATTCTAAGCATTTCATCTGAAATATCAGCTGCATAAACCATTTTAGCCCTATTTGCTAATTCTAAGGCATAACGACCCGTACCACAGCCTAAATCAAGTACATTTTTATCCTTAAAATCTACCCCATTATTCTCAAAAAAGGACAATACCTCGATAACTTCTTCGTTGTCCTTTTTAAATCTTGGAAAGTTTTTTGCCTTTGCATCCCAAAGTTCTTTTGTAAATTTCATTTAAGTCCTTGCAATCTTATATACGCATCATAGTTTAATTCTTGTAAGAATTCCTTATAAAATTCTTGTGCTATTTTTTTAGCTTCTTCATCACTAAAAAGTGTTGGCTGAGTCTTTGACATAGCCCATAATAACCCAACACTTTGCATTATAGTAGGAGGCCTTGTTAGCCAGTTACTAGGACTTGATGGTGCATAATAAATTTGTTTTTGCTTAACCGCTTTGAAATTTGCCCATTGTTTGCTAGGATTATTCATTAATTCCTTATAAAAACTAATCTCTCTTACAAAAATCATGTCAGGTTCATACTTGCTTAAAAGTTCAAAATTTACTTGCAACCTCCTTGCATTTTGCGTAAAATAAGAACACTTTATAGAATTCTCACCACCCATTAAAAAAACTAATTCTAAATTATCATTATCCTTAGCACATTGGGTTTCAAACCCGTTATATCCTTGTGCTAGATAAATTTTAGGTCTTTTTGTGATTTTACTTTGCAATGATTTTAATAAATCTTCATTTTTATGCAAAATTTTAATTAATCTTTCACCCCTTTCTTTAATATCAAGCTTTGAAGAAATTGTCCTTATAAGTTCGTCCTTATTACTATCATCTAGTAAAACGACTTCTACCTTAAAGCTTTCATATTTTTTCTTTAATTCTTCTGGGTAATTTTTCCCAGCAAAGATAAAATCAGGCTTGTAAGAAACTATCTTTTCAAAAGAAGCATTATAAGGCATACCAAGTACTGGTAAGTTTGCTACATTTAAGGGCATAAACTCAATATCTTCTTCATAGGGCTTATAATTTAGCCCTATTAAACCTTGAGGATATAAAATTTCAAGCAAAAGCGTTAAATTTGGACTTACACCAAAGACCTTTTTAGTATCTGCCATTAGTGGCAGTAATGCTAAAATTAAGATCAAAAATATTTTTTTCATACTTTTCCTTTAAAAATCATATTATACTAAATTTCAATAATTATATTCAAAGCCTGCTACAAAACTACGTCCGGGCATATAATTATTTTCACTATAATAATAATTCGTATCAAGCATATTATTTATCCCTACATAAATTTGAAAATTATCTATAAAGCGATAATTTGCCCTAACATCAGCTAAGGTTACGCTTGGAATTTCAGCGGTATCACTTTCCCAAAACTCACTTTGATAAGATACATTAAAGATAACATCCACTTCTTTTATAGGCTTTAGGGTAAGATTTGCGTTTATAATACTATTTGGAACGCCTAAAATTTTATGCCTTGACCCACTTCCACCAGCATCTAGGTATTCTTGGCTTGTCTTTTTTTGCACATAAGAATATGACCCTGTAAAGAAAATTCTATTATCAAACATAGCCTGTCTATATTCTAACTCACCACCATAAGAATAACCCTCTTTAACATTATCAGTCATATAACAACTAGAACCTTCTGCACATAAAGAATTATCAACGCTCTTATCAACCCACATATCAGTTAGATAATCATAAAAGGCATTAACTGATATTAAACTACTTCCAAATTCAAATTGGGCTCCAACTTCACTATTTATAACGCTTTCTGGGTCAAGATTTGCATTTGGCACAGCCCTACCCCAACGTTGAGAATATCTTTGTTTTTGAGTAGGTAGATTGCTTTTTTTACCTACATTTACATGCAAGGTAGTAATATCATTTACATAGGCATAAAGAATAGCTTGTAGATTATAACCCCAAATATGCGTCTTATCAGTAACAATACCATTATTAACAGCACTAGAAGAACTGCTATAATTAACATTTTCAAGGTCTGTAACATCATTTCTTTCATAACTTCCACTAACTACAAAACGAAAGGTATCATTGATTTGTTGTCCATATTCTGCAAACAAAGAACTAGTAAAATCTGAAATTTTTTCAAGTGGAGCATTTTGAACCCCGTTTAAATCTTGACTTTCTTCCTCGTGATTATCACTTCTTAAATTTGTACCTATTTTAAAGACCTTATCATCACTTATATCAAAATTTAAAACAAAAATACCACCTATAGTATAATCATCATAAATGGAGTTTCCTATTGCATTTCCTCCCAATGTTAAATTACCACTAGTATCAAGACTATACCTTCCATTCATTCTTAATTTATTATAAAAACTATCATAATATACCCTAGAATCTAAACTTATATTATCGGTAAAATGAGTGTTACCTAAGAAATAAACAGTGGTTTTATCATAATTTGGCCAATCCCACCAGTTTCCTCCATCTGTTGAATAAAGTCCACCCTTTTCACCTTCTTGATATATAACATTTAAAGAATATTCATCGCCGTTTTCTAACTCATATCCTATCTTACCTTTAAGGGTTGTATTTGTATAATAACTATTTCT
This sequence comes from Campylobacter sp. LR291e, assembly GCF_008633915.1. Taxonomy (GTDB): domain Bacteria; phylum Campylobacterota; class Campylobacteria; order Campylobacterales; family Campylobacteraceae; genus Campylobacter_D. The sequence continues at coordinate 132,878 of NZ_VJNV01000026.1, forward strand.
TCTGTTTCTATCAGGTTGTAATTCTGGAATACTACCACCAGGTTCAAATTTATGTGAAAGTTTATAATAATCCCTATCCACATAAGAAACGTCAAATTGATAGTATAAATTCTCATCTTCTAGCAACCTACCTCCAATTTGAGCAGCCATTTGGTGTTCATTTGGACTTTCATAGCCATATTTAAGCATGGCCTCAAAGCTTTTAATAGGCTTTTGAGATACTATATTAACAGCCCCATTTTTTGTATTTAAACCATATACAGGAGAAGTATAGCCCTTTGAAATTAGAATTTGAGAAAGTCCAAAGGTAGTAAATTGAGACCAGTCAGTTTGTTTATCATATATAGAGTGTACTGGAATTCCATCTAAGAAGATACCAGGAGTACTTTCCCCTCTTATATAAATACTAGGTTCGCCCCTTTGAGAATAAGCCCTTTGATAATAAATACCAGGACTAAACCTTAAAGCAGATGCAAGATCCTTTGAATTTGAGTTTTCTATATCTTCTTTTGTAATGGTATGGACCATCTCATTTTCATCGGGTGTTTTTTGGGCTACGATTTCAACTTGACCTAGGGTATTAACGCCCTGGTTTGCCTTTTCATTAGTCTCATTTGCAAAAACACAGCCTACTAAAAACATACTAGTAACAAAACTTAATCTAACGCTTTTCATGTTTTATCCTTTTTAAAAATAATTTATACAACCTTATTTTAGCACTATTTAAAGGTATATTATTTTTTAAAGTCATATTTTATTTTATACCTTATCGCACTCATTTACAAAATACAAAAAAAAAAAAAAAAAAAAAAAAAAAAAAACGATTTTATTAAGTAAAAATAGGAAATCTTAAAATAAGATAAATTTATTCTCTGTTTAATAATTGTTTAATTAAATAAAATGTAAAAATTTTTAAGCAAATTTTATAAATGTTACAAAAAGTAACAAAAAATTTATTTTTAATGGCTTTATTCTTAGCTTTATTAAATTTTATTTAAAAGATTATTTATTTATTTGTTTGTTTGTTTTTAATTATATCTTCTAGTTCAAGTATCTTTTGTTTAAGTTTTATTAATTCATCCTCACAACACTCATCAATAGCCCTACTTTTTTCCTTTTGCTTAAATTTAACAATATGTGCAGGAATCCCAGTAGCGGTTAAATTTGGGGCAACGTCTTTAACTACTACAGCGTTTGAGCCTATTTTAGCATTTTCTCCTATGGTAATATTCCCTAAAATTTTAGCCCCCGTACCAATTACTACGCCACTTTTTATAGTAGGGTGTCTTTTGACACCTTTTTCAAGGCTAGTACCACCAAGCGTAACCCCATGATAAATTAAAACATCATCTTCTATTATAGCAGTTTGCCCTATGACAACCCCACTTGCATGGTCTATAAATACCCTTCTACCTAAAACTGCTCCCGGATGCAAATCAACCCCCGTTAAACAATATGAAATTCCACTAATAATTCTGGCTATCCTTTTAAAATTTCTCTTATAAAAAAAATGTGCAAAACGATAATTTATAACAGCCCAAACCCCCGGATAATTAAAAAAAAGTTCTATAAAAGAATTAAAGGCAGGGTCTTGCTTTTTTGGTTGTAAAAAATCTTCTTTTATGATAGAAAAAAACATTATAACTCCTTACTTTTCAAATATCCATTATCATTTAAAAACAAATATAACTCCCCTAAAATTTGCTTTTTTTGCTTTTCATTAACTAAATTTGAATTTGAAATTTTCTCATTTAGATTATCCATTATTAAGTGCACGTCATAATCAAGGTCTTCAAGGGTATCAAGTATGGATTGGGCCTCGATTATGCTATCAATCTCATAACCCTTTTCATTTATACTAACGCTTGCCTCTGTTGGGTGAGTAAAAAGATTATGGCGCATTCCAAGTACTTCTTGATAAGCCCCCACTAAAAAAAAGCCTAAAAAATAATTTTCCTTTTCAATGTCTACATCATGTAAAAACAAGGGCTTATTTTTTAGATAAGAAATTTCTCCATCACTATCACAAGTAATATCCCAAATACTAGCACTTCTGCTAGGTTCTTCTTCAAGTTTGTCAAGAGGCATTATAGGGAAATTTTGACTTAAACCCCAAAAATCAGGCATTGATTGAAAAAGTGAAAAATTTACTAGATATCTTTCTTGCATTTGAGCCTGAATTGCTAATAAATCACTTGAGTTTTCTTTATGAAGTACGATAGCCTTTTTTGCTATGAGTTGGGTTAAAATTTCAGCATTGGACCTATCACTTAAATCCACATAACCAAGGTCAAATAAAGTTAATATACTTTCTAAATGCTCTACGCTATCATGCAAATACTCAAGGGCATTTGATGGCTTTATGCTTTTATAAAGGTCAAAAAGTTCATCTATTAACTTAGGATTATCTTTTTTTAAAACTAGCTTACTTTCTGTGTATTCTTGAGAAAAAAGTTCAAGCACGGGGGCCACTAAAATTGCATGAGAGGCTGCTACAAAACGACCACTTTCTATAAAAATATCAGGTTCCGTGTCGCTTTTTTGTTCGGATATGTTTTTTAAGATAAAAACAACATCATTTGCATATTCTCTTAAAGTATAATTTCTAGTATTTTCATTTTTAAACTGCGAGTACTCAACTGCAAGGCCACCACCTAAATTTATAGCATGTAGATTTTTTGCTCCCATTTTGCGAAGTTCAGTATAGATATTACCTGCCTCGTTTAATGCCTTTTTTAGAGGGTGAATTTCGCTAATTTGCGAACCTATGTGAAAATGAATCATGGTAAATTGGTCTAAAAGTTTATTGTCTTTTAGCATGTTAACAGCTTGTATTAACTCAGTAGAAGTAAGACCAAATTTAGAATTTATGCCTCCACTTTTTGCCCAAATTCCACTACCGGTTGAATGTAATCTTATGCGAAGTCCTATATTTGGCTTTGGTTTGAAACGTTCTTTTGCAATGTCAATTATTGATTCTAACTCATTTAAGCCCTCTATTGTTAAGGTTATATTATATCCCATTTCAGCAGCGATAAAGCCTATATTTATGAGTTCTCTATCCTTAAAGCCATTGACCGTTATAGGAGCGTTTTCATTGTTATAAGCCATAGCTAAGAGAAGTTCAGCCTTTGAACCAGCCTCAAGACCATAATTATAATTTTTCCCAAGCTTTACTAAATTTTTAACAAAACCTGGATATTGATTAACTTTTAAGGGATAAACGGCGTTAAATTTGCCCTTGTATTCAAATTCTTTTCTAGCCTTATTAAAATTTTTGTAAATATTTTCTATTTGCTTTTGTATTAAATGAGGAAAACGGAGTAATAATGGCCCCCTATAACCATCATCTCTAAGTTCTTTTACTATGTCAATAATGGCTGGTTTTTTTTCATAATTTATGCAAACCTTGCCATTTTTTATAACAAAATTATCATCCCCCCAAAGTTCGATTCCATAATTATTCATAGGCTATTCTCCAAATTATAAATTTTAAGCATTTTTTCTTCTTTAGTATTTAAATTTTTATAAAACAAAGATTCTTGTAAGGCCTCATTTTCACCCATACATAAAAATATTTCAGTATTTAAATTATCAGCATTTGCAAGGTGTTTTGCAAGTTTTTTAGGCCCATAATTTAAAAGCACTTTATGTTTTTTTCTTAAAATTCTAGCTATATTTAAAAGCTTAGTAATATACTTTTCATCCAAGGCACAAAGATAAATCCCGTTCCTTTTTTCTTCAAATTCTTTTTGTTCTAAGATAGCAATTATCCTTTCAATGCCTATCGCAAAGCCTACTCCATAGCCACTTTTTCCACCCAGATATTCAATCAATCTATCATACCTGCCCCCACCTGCAATTGAGGCCTTTGCCCCTATTTCATCGCTTACAAACTCAAAGGCACTCTTAGAATAATAATCAAGCCCACGAACTAATTTATCATCAAGCTTAAAATTTATATTATCTTGTCTTAAAATATCTTGCAAAAGTTCAAATTCTTTTTTGCAATTTTGACATAAATTATCCCTTATGATAGGCATATTAACAAGTAAGCTTTGGCAATTATCATTTTTACAATCTAAAACTCGTATAGGATTTAATTTTTTACGTCTTATACAATCATCGCAAAAACCATCCTTATCTAAAAAATCAATAAGCTTTTGTCTATATTGTGGTAAGCATTCCACGCAACCTAAGGAATTTAATAAAATATTAAAATTAATATCCAAGCGATTAAAAATTTCAACTAACATTAATATTAAAGTAGCGTCCTCATAAACACTTTTTTCGCCAAAACACTCAACGCCAAATTGGTGAAATTCCCTAAGTCGCCCCTTTTGAGGCCTTTCATATCTAAACATAGAACCATGATAAAACCAACGTTTAAGGCTTGAACTTTTATCAAATTTAGCCTCTATGTAAGCCCTAACTACTCCTGCTGTGCCTTCTGGTCTAAGGCTTACTTCATTTTGTCCCTTATCGATAAATTCATACATTTCCTTGCCGACTATATCAGAACTTTCTCCAACACTTCTTTTAAAAAGCTTAGAAAATTCTAAATGAGGGGTATTGATATAAGAAAAGCCATAATTTTTAGCTACTTCTTCGCAAATTTTAACAATCTTTTCATAATAAAAAGCATCTTTATCCTTAATGTCTTTCATACCCTTTAAAGCACTAATCATTGATAAATTCCTTTATTTTTTTATGTAAAATTTCTATGCTATCACTCGCATTTAAAGTTAAAATTTTTGTTTTATCTTTTAGTAAAAAAAGCACTTCTTCTATATTTTTTTGAACATCTAAAAAATAAGAAACCCCTCTTTTTTCAATGCTATCAAGGCTTTTTTGCTTAAATCTTTGATTTATTAAATTTTCATCACCCTTTAAAAAAACTATCTTTTGTGGCATATATTCATTTAAGGCAAAAATATTTAATTTAAGTAAAAAATCCTTGTCAAAGTCCTTAGCATAGGCAATTCCTGATATAAAACTTCTATCGCTAATTATAAGCTTATTTTTATTTTCATTTAAAATTTCTTCAAAATGCTGGGTTCTATCAGCTAAAAATAAAAATAACTCGGCCCTTTTTGAGATTGTAAAGGGTTTATTTAATAAAAGTTCTCTTAAATGCTTTCCAAATTCTGTGCCACCTGGTTCCATTGTAAAAATAGCATCCTTAAAATCATTTTTTAAAAGTTCTATTTGGGTACTTTTCCCCATACAATCAATGCCTTCAAATGCTACATACAAGACTTATCCTTTAAAAATGGCAAAATTCCCTTTGGCACAAGTGAGCTCACATCTCCATTATAAGCAAGAATGGAACGCACTATAGAACTTGAAATAAAGGCATTTTGTAAATTTGGCATTAAATAAACGCTTTCAATCTCACTCCACAAAGCATTATTTGCATAGCCAATTTGTAATTCATACTCAAAGTCACTAACAGCCCTAAGCCCTCTAATAATGGTTTTTATGTTTAATTTTTTAGCTAAATCTACTAATAAACTATCAAAACAAATTATCTCAACATTATCTAAATCACTAGTGGCAAGTTTTGCTAATTTTTCTCTTTTTTCAAGACTATAATAAGGCTTTTTAAGCTCACTTGTAGCTATTGCTAAAACTACCTTATCAAAAATTTTTAAGGCCCTTTTTACCACATCTAAATGCCCATTTGTAATGGGATCAAAGGTACCAGGATACAAACAAGTCATTAATTTTCTCCAAAAAAATAAGCATAAATATAACAAAACAAAACTTAAAAGCTATTATCTTTGCCATTTTTTATATAAATTATGTTTAATACCGAGTAAATCAAGCCATTTACCAATGATAAAATTTTCAAGCTCGTCTAAATTTAAAGCCCCAGAATAAGATGCTATAACAGGAGGTGCTATGATAACACCCATTTTGCTAAGCTTAGTCATTTGCTTTAAATTTAGGGTTGAAAATGGCATTTCCCTAACGCCTAAGATTAAAGTTTTTCTTTCCTTTAAAGCAACCCCACAAGCCCTTGTTAATAAGCTATCACAAAGACCATTACTAATTTTAGCCAGACTAGAAATAGAACAAGGTGCAATTATAGTTTTATCAATGCCAAAAGAACCACTCGAAACCCCACTGCTTAAATCATCATCATTTAAAAACGCTACTTTTTTAAAACTATCCTTATAAAACTCATCTATATTAGCACTGTTTTCAGCCTTAAAACTCAACCTTGCGCCCTTAGTTACAATGCAAAAAATTTCATTTTGAGAATTTTGTAAATTTAAAAGCAGTTTAAAGCCTAATTTTACACTACTTGAACCTGATATTCCTAATAAAATTTTCATTCTATTAAAATCCTATCTTTGCTAATTACAACGCCTTGCATTACCTTGCCATCTTTGTTTTTAGCACGAATTTTTTCGTTTAAATTGGCATTTTCAAGGGCTATTAATTCTACTAAAACATCTATATTTTCATCTTGCAAAATTCCTGTAATTTTGCTGTGTTTTTTGATTAAGGCTGATGATTTAAACATATTTTCTTTTAAAATGGCATTTTTTGAGATATTTGTTTTGGAAATTAAATTATTACTATCTTCTAAATTTAAAGCATTTGCAGGGACCTTGTCAAAATCAAGCATTACTATTTTATAATCTAAAACGCTTAGTTTATCATTCTTTTTAATGGCCCTACTAGCTCTTAATACCTGCAAATTTCCTTTGATAAAATAGCGAAAAAAAACATTTTTAGCTATATTTTTATGGGTTTTAAACTCGGCCCTTACAAAGCCTTGTGCTCTATTAAATTTGCCAGGTGCTAACTTTATAAATTCGTATTCTTCAAAGTCCTTTGGCAACGAAGTAATCTTTAAATCAACCTTTGTAATAATGATTTGAGGAAAATTATGTTTAAATTCTTGTATCAAAGCAGATTTTACAAGCTCAAAATTAGAAGCTTGTAAAAAATTTAAAAATAAAAGAAGAATAAAAAATTTTCTCATAACTTAAAAGGTAGGTATAACCGAACCTTGATATGTTTTTTCTATGTATTCTTTAATCTCTTTTGAATGCAAAACCTCTTTTAAAATTTTGCTTTTTTCTTTATCTTCATCGCCCTTTCTAACGGCAATTACTATCGCATAAGGGCTATCCTTACTTTCTATAATAAGTCCATCTTTTAAAGGATTTAATCCAACCCCCAAGGCGTAATTAGTAGGAATTACAGCCAAATCTGCATCTCCTAGTGCCCTTGGTAATTGGGCTGCTTTTAATTCTATAAATTTAAGTTTTTTAGGATTTTCCTTTATATCAAGGGGAGTTTTATTTTCCTTGTTTTCAAGCTTTATAAGATTAGCCTTTTCAAGCAAATCAAGGGCTCTACTTTCATTTGTAGGGTCGTTTGGAATAGCTATACTTGCCCCATTTTTTATATTTGCAATATCTTTAAATTTATTAGAATAAACAGCCATAGGAACAAGTAAAATATGTTCGATAGGAACTAAATTCGTATTTTTATTTTTATTAAAATCATCTAAAAAAGGCTTATGTTGATAAAAATTTGCATCTAAATCCTTATCATTTAGGGCAAAATTTGGTATAAGATAATCATTAAATTCCTTAACCTCTAACTTATAGCCTCTTGCCTCAAATAAGGGCTTACTAAATTTTAAAATTTCAGCATGAGGAGTAGGTGTAGCCCCAATTACTATGGTTTTATCACTTGCAAAAATAAAGCTTAATAAACTTAAAAATAAAAATATCTTTTTCATCATACTACCTTAAAAAGCAGGAACTACAGAACCTTCATACTTTTTAAGTATGAAATCTTTTACCTTTTGACTTTGCAAGGCCTTTAAAAGTGCTTGAATTTTAGCCTCGTTTTCTCTTCCTTGCCTTGTAACTAAGACATTTACATAAGGGCTTTCACTACTTTCTATTAAAACAGAATCTTTTACAGGATTTAGCTTTGCAGACAGAGCATAATTTGAATTAATAATAGCAAAATCTGCATCACTTAACACCCTTGGTACTTGGGCAGCTTTTAGTTCGCTAAATTTAAGATTCTTAGGATTATCCTTTATATCAAGTGGAGTTTTTAAGGCATTATCATTTTTAAAGCTAATGAGACCGGTTTTGGCTATTAAATCAAGGGCTCTACTTTCATTTGTAGGGTCGTTTGGAACGGCAATTAAAGCACCATTTTTTACGTCTTCAAGACTTTTAAATTTCTTAGAATAAACAGCCATAGGCTCAATATGAATCCCACCAACAATCACAAGTTTAGTTTTTCTAATATTATTAAATTCTTGCATATAAGGTATATGTTGAAAGAAATTTGCATCTACTTCTTTATTATCAGTTGCGATATTTGGTTGTATATAATCATTAAATTCTTTAATGACAAGTTCATAACCTTGTGCTTTTAAATCAGCTTTTACCTCTTCTAAAATTTCAGCATGAGGAACAGGAGTAGCTGCAACTACGATTTTTTCTGCTGCATTTAAGCTAAGTGCTAAAAAAGCAGAAAACAAAAAAGCTTTGATATTCATAATTTTTCCTTTACAATAAATTTGGCTTAAAAAACTTAAAATTCTACTTTAAACAAACTTAGCTAAGCCTTAAATTTCCTTAATCTAAACAAGAGACTAAGTACTAGAAAAAAGAGTAAAACACTCATTAAAATAGGACTTTCATCATTTGAAAGTTCTAAGATAAATTTAAACAATACTAGCAAAGAAAGCACTATAAGACTTAACATAGTTTTGCTATTTTTTGCCCACATATAAAATAAATTTCCTAAAATTTGAACGATTTGTACTAAGATAAGTAAAATAACAACAGTTTGTATCATTACTTCTTGATTAAATCTTTCATAACCATAACGAATGGCCACGTCTCCTAAGCCACCTCCTCCAACCGTGCCAGCTAATGCAGAAAAGCCTATAGTAAAGATAAAAACTAAGGTAACCCCACTTATAATGCTTGGCATTGACTCAATAAAAATTACACGAAAGATTATTTGAAAATTACTAGCCCCATAAGACTTAGCTGCTTCTATAACGCCTTTATCTACTTCTTTAAAGGCACTTTCTAGCATTTTTGCTAAAAAAGGGGCAACCCCTATTGAAAGAGGTACTATGGCTGCGTTTGTGCCTATGCTAGTACCTACTATTATCTTTGAAAGTGGTAAAAGAACTACTATTAATATCAAAAAAGGAAAGGCCCTTAAAATATTTGTGATAAAATCTAAGATATTATAAGCGATTTTATTTTCACTAATACCATCTTTTCCCCAAATAGCAAGTAAAATTCCAGGAATAATAGCTAAAATAAAACCAACTATAACAGAAACTAAACTCATATAAATAGTTTCTTCAAGGGCTAGTTTAAGGATATTTTCGTAATTTTGTGGAAAGGTTTTGATGGAGTTAATGCTTACTTCTTTAATGCCTTCAAAGGAAAATTCATCTATAAAATTTGCAATTCTTTCTTTAAAATTAACCCAAATTTCACTAAAATTATTTTCCATTTGCAAGCTCCCATAAAACGCCACTTTGACTGAGATAAACTAATATTTTTTCCTTATCTTTTTCATCAACATTTATAACCAAATTTCCTAAGGCCTCATCGCCAAGCTTTTCAATCTTACCCCAAACTATGTTAAAATCAATATTTAAACTCCTTGCCATATGTGTAATTATGTGATTTTGAGCTACTTCTTTTGGAAAATAAAGCCTTATATTTAAACCAGAATTTGGCAAATACTCACTCTCTCCTAAGAATTCTCTCATTTTTTCATTTGGCCTTAAAAATAATTCATCTATACTGCCCTGCCCTATAATTTGTCCATGTTCTAATAAAATAGCCCTTTTAGCAATATCCTTTACAACCTCCATTTCATGCGTTACCACAACTACGGTTATATTAAATTCTTTATTTATCTTTGAGATAAGCTCTAAGATATTTTTAGTAGTGTTTGGGTCCAGTGCAGAAGTAGCCTCATCACTTAATAAAATCTTGGGATTTAAAGCAAGTGCCCTAGCAATGGCTACTCTTTGCTTTTGTCCTCCACTTAACTCCCTTGGAAATGCCCTTATTTTATTGTTTAACCCAACTATGTCTAAGAGTTCTAAAACGCGTTTTTTGACATCTTTTTCACTCATAAATTCTTTTTTAAAAAGACTAGCAAGGCTTTTACTTTGCGTATAATGTGACCTTAAAGGCATGGCTACATTTTCAAAGACACTTTTTAAATTCATTAAGGCAAAATTTTGAAAAATCATGCCTATGTCTTTTCTTAGAATTCTTAGTTCTTTTTGTCTATTTTTAAGCTTAGAAACTTCTTTACCCAAAACCATTAAAGAACCGCTTTGATAATCTTCTAAGCCATTTATACACCTTAAAAGCGTGGATTTTCCAGCCCCACTATGCCCAACAATAGCATAAATTTCACCCTTATTTATGTGCAAACAAACATCATTTATTACAAGTTCTTTGTCATAATATTTTTTTAAATTCTTAATATCAATCAATTTTTAACCTTAAATTTATCTAATTCCTCTTCAATCTTAGCAAGTTGTTCATTTAAAGATTTTAATGCCTCCTTATTAGTAGCTACCACTTCTTTAGGAGCGTTTGCTATAAATTTTTCATTGCCAAGCATGTTGTTTAATTTATTAATTTCTTTTTCAAGCTTTGCTTTTTGATTATTAAATCTTGCAATAATGGCACTCAAATCCACATTTTCTAAACTTATGAAAAGTTCTAAATTCTCACTTACATCCCTTACTGCATTTTCTATAATCTTATCTGTAAATTCTATATTTTGACATTTTGCAAGGGTTTTTATGAAAATTTCTAAATTTTTTAACTCTTCTTTTAATCCCATATTATTTAATTTTATATAAGCTTTTTCAATGCTTTTTAATTCAAGTAAGGTCTTTGTTCTTCTAATGCTAACTATACTTTCTATCAAAAGTTCAAATAAATTTTTAATTTTTTCATCTTGTTTATTTACAACTGGATAGCTAGAAATCATTATAGAATCAGAATTTTCAAGGCTAGTAGCACTTAATCTATGATATAAAAACTCACTTAAAAAAGGCATAAATGGATGCAAAAGCTTTAAGGCACTTTTAAAAATACTGCCAAGTTCTTTTACACTTGATTTTTCAGCCTTGCTTAGTTCAATGCCCCAATCGCAAAAATCATCCCAGAAAAATTTATATAAACAATTTGCCGCATCATTAAAGCGATAATTATCTAAATTTTCCCTTACTTCCTTAACACAATCTTGAAATTTAGCATTTATAAATTTAGCTAAACTGCTTTTAAGTTCTATATTTTCTAAATCTTCAAATTTATTTTCATTTAGAAGCAAGTAATTCGCTGCGTTATAAAGCTTATTTGTAAAATTTCTAACCTGCAAAAGTTTATCATTACTAAGCTTTATGTCTCTGCCTTGAATGGCAATTAAAGCAAGTGTAAAACGCAAAATATCAGCGCTATATTCTTTTATGCTTTCATTTGGGTCAATCACATTCCCAAGGCTTTTGCTCATCTTTCTACCCTGTTCATCCTTAACAAGTGCATGTAAATAAATATGTTTAAAGGGAAGCTTATGAAGTAAATTTGTGCTTTGAAACATCATTCTAGCTACCCAAAAAAACAAAATATCAAAGCCCGTAATTAATAAAGAATTTGGATAAAATTCCTTTAAATCATTCTCATTCCAAAGCTTATCTTTACCCCAATCACCATTGCCCCAGCCTAAGGTACTCATAGCCCAAAGACCAGAAGAAAACCAAGTATCAAGCACATCTTCATCTTGTTTAAAATCTTTACTGCCACATTTTGGGCAAATACTAAGGCTATCTTCACTAGCAAATTCATTCCCACACGCACAATAATAAACAGGGATTTGATGACCCCACCAAAGCTGTCTTGAAATACACCAAGGGCGAAGTTCTTTCATCCAAGCATTAAAGCTATTTATCCAATGTGCTGGGTAAAATTTACTTTCTTTTAAGGCTACTTTTTCAATACTTTCTTTTGCTATATCTTTTTTTACAAACCACTGCTTTGAAATATATGGTTCAACGATATTTTTACAACGATAACAATATCCCATTTGATTTTTATGTTCTTGTATATCTTCTATAAAGTTCTTTTCTTGTAAACTTGCTACTATTTTATCCCTTGCTTGTAATCTTTCTAAGCCTTGAAATTCCAAGCAATGTTCATTTAAAATTCCCTTTTCATCAAATATGCTTAAAAATTCTAAATTATGCCTTAAACCTACCTCATAATCGTTCATATCATGTGCTGGTGTAACCTTTACCACGCCTGTTCCAAATTCCATATCCACATGATTATCACCAATTATTTTAATAATCTTATTAGATAGTGGCAAAACAAGCTCTTTTCCTATAAATTTTTTATATCTTTCATCGTTTGGATTTACCATTACTGCTGTATCACCAAAAAAGGTTTCAGGTCTTGTAGTAGCTACTACTAAATAATCCTTACTATCTTTAAAAAAATACCTTATATGATAAAGTTTTCCATAATTTTCTTTGTATTCTACCTCTATATCACTAAGTGCCCCATCATGAGTGCACCAATTAATCATGTAATTGCCACGTTCTATCAAGCCCTTATTATACAAATTTACAAAGGCCTTTTTAACTGCATTTACAAGGCCACTATCCATAGTAAAACGAAGCCTAGACCAAGCAGGAGTTATACCTAAACTTCTCATTTGATTTAAAATCTGACCCCCGCTTTTTTCTTTCCACTGCCAAACTTTGTCTATAAATTCACTTCTACTTAAATTTTCTTTTTTGATACCCTGACTTAAAAGCTGTTTTTCAACCACATTTTGAGTAGCAATACCTGCATGGTCAAGCCCAGGTTGATAAAGCGTTTTATAGCCATCCATTCTTTTATAACGAACCATTATGTCTTGCAAGGTAAAGGTTAGAGCATGTCCTATATGTAAAATTCCTGTTACATTGGGTGGGGGCATCATTATACAAAAAGTTTTATTTTTCTTTTGAATAGCCTTATTTCCATCTATTTCAAAATATCCCCTATTTTCGCAAATTGAATAATATTTTTCTTCTATATTTTTATCATACATGTTAAAACCTTGATTTATAGCTTAATTAATTTGTATAATCTCACAAAATGGAAAATAATATTGTGCCTCGCTAATGCCTTGTTTTAAGTTTTTAATATGCTTAGCAAAATCACTTCCCTTTAAATTTACATTGTGCTTAAAATTCACTTTTTTTATAATCTCTTCTCTTTTAACCCTTTCATTTAGGTGTTTTAAGTCGTTTTTATAATCACTTATATCATTTAAAGTAATGTATTTATAAGCCTTTTTCTTTTCTGAAAAAATTATATCTTTATTGTAAATGCTAATATCCATTTTATTTTTAGGTAGCATTTGTATAAAAACGCTTAAATTATAATCTTTTGAGCGATTTTGAATAGGAGAAAGCATATCCTTTAAAAGCCCCTTTCTATAATTTGTCAAGGACTTTCCCTCCATTATATAAACCTTTACATTTTCAGTGCTTAAAAATGGTTCTAATCTTGAATCCTTACCCCTTTGTTGATATTCTTTAATAGTATTTAAATTTGGCGTTTTTTCACTTGTCTTTTTAAAGCTTAATTTTTGAGACGTTTTTGTATTTGTAACTGAGTGTATATTATCTTCGTTTAAAATTTCTTTTTTAACTTCCTTTTTTAGTTCTTTTTTTAATTCTTTAACCTTTGGACTTTCCTTTGTTTCATTTGTGTTTAATGTGCTTAAATTTTCATTTAAGGCTAAATTTGAATTTGATTCTTTATTGTTTAAAGCTTGTTCGTTAATTGTATCAGTGTTTAAAAATTGATTATTTATACTATTGAAGCTTGGAGTAGCAACCTTTATCGTTTCTTCTTCTGGCATTTCAAATAAATAATAATAAGTCCCACCAAGTACTACTAAGATAATTATAAAAAAGCCTACTATAATAGAAAAAATCTTTAAATTCATTATTCAATCCTTAAAAGTTATCAAAAATAAATTATATAACAAGATAATTAAAATTTATATTTTTTAAGCAATTTTTTTTTATAATTTCAGCTTTTTAAGGACACAAATGCCACTTTCAAAATTAAATGATGAGCAACTAAGAGCTGCAACTACCCCACTAGGACATAATCTAATAATAGCTAGTGCAGGTACTGGCAAAACTTCAACCATAGTAGCTAGAATAGCCTTTTTATTAAACAAAAAAATACCTGCTGATAAAATCATGCTTTTAACCTTTACGAATAAGGCAAGTGGCGAGATGATAGCAAGATTAAATAATTATTTTAGCAAGGAAATTACAAGTAAAATCATGGCAGGTACCTTTCATAGCATTGCTTATACCTTGCTTAAAAAGATAGATAAAAATATTAGCTTAAAAACTGCAGTTGATTTAAAACTTTTATTAAAAAGCCTTTGTGAAAAACGTTCATTTTCTCATTTAAGCGAATTAAAACCTTATCAAGCAAGTTATTTATATGATATCTATTCTTTGTTTTGCAATACTGCTTTTGATAAGGATTTTAAAGAATGGTTTTGTAAAAATTACGAAGAACAAAGCGTTTTTGCTCAAATTTATGAAGATATTTTTTTAGAGTACAAGGGTGAAAAAAAACGTTTTAATTATCTTGATTTTAACGATTTATTAATTAATCTTAAAAATCACTTAAAAGAAAATAAATATGATTTTGAAGAAATTTTAGTAGATGAATATCAAGATACAAATTCCTTACAAAGTTCATTAATAGAGGCCTTTGAAAGTAAAAGTTTATTTTGCGTGGGTGATTATGACCAAAGTATTTATGCCTTTAATGGTGCTGATATTAGCATTATAGGTAACTTTGATAAACGTTTTAAGGATGCTAAAATTTTTTCTCTTAATAAAAATTACCGCTCAACTAAAAGCATTTTAGCCCTTGCAAATAAAGTTATTATAAACAATGAAAGGCTTTATCCAAAAGAACTTATAGTTACCAGAGAAGGTGAATTTAAGGCCCCTGTTTTGCTTAGCTTTAGCGATAATATTTTACAATGTAAAGAAATTGCTAAAATGATACAAACAAGTGGGGTTTCACATAATAAAATAGCTGTGATTTTTCGTAATAATTCTAGTGCTGATGATATTGAAATAGCTTTGAGAAATCTTGGAATACCTAGTCTTAGAAAGGATAGTAGAAGTTTTTTTGATAGCCTTGAAATAAAGGCATTTTGTGCTATGTTTTGCCTTTTAATTAATAATAAAGATATAATGGCCTTTATGCACTTAATGCAATATACTGCTGGTGTGGGCTCAGTTTTAGCAAAAGAAATTTTTGACGGGCTTTTAAAACTAGGTCATGGAAATTTAATAAAGGGCTTTTTAAAACCTGACAAAGATGTAAATTTACAAGGTACCTTGCAAAGCAATTATGACTTAGGGCTTTTTGCAGGACTTGATATTTTTGAAAATGAAACAAGATTTTCTTTGCAAAGTGAATTTAACAAACACCCTATTTTAAAGCTTTCAAAGATAAATGAAAATTGTGCTAAAAATTTAGAACAACTCTTTTTATATATAAAAAATGGCATTAATCAAAACAATCCCTTATTTTTGATTGAATTAATTTATAATAATCTTTTTTTTAAGCATATTTGCGAAATTTTAGCTACTAAAAGGGCTACAAATAAAGCTGGACAAGTTGATATATTAAAAAAGAGTGAAAATTTAGAAAAGATTAAAGCTAAGCTTTTAATCTTAAAAAATCTTTCAAAAGATTACACAAAGGCAGATAAGTATTATAATTTTTTAACCCTTGGGGCTAGTGAGATAAGTAGTGGAAGTGGGGTAAATTTATTAAGCGTTCATGCTAGTAAGGGCTTGGAATTTAGCCTTGTTTTTGTTATAGACTTAGCACAGGGTCGCTTTCCTAATCAAAAACTTATCTCAATGGGTGGAAGCTTAGAAGAAGAAAGAAGGCTTTTTTATGTAGCAGTTACTAGGGCAAAGGATAGGCTTTATCTAAGTTATGCCCGTTATGATAATAATAAAAAAACAAGCTTTGCACCATCTTGTTTTTTAGTAGAAGCAGGACTTAGCAAGGGCGAATTTATATAAAAATTAACATAAGTCATTTTTGCTTAATATTTTTTGGTTATAATTTTCGCACAATTTTAAAATTAGGAGAAAAAATGTCGGTAACTTTCAAAGGTAACGCTGTAAAATTAAATGAAAATGCAGTAAATGTAGGAGATAGTGCTCCAAAACTAAATTTAAAGGCAAAGGATTTAAGCCTAGTTGAAATAGCCCCAAATGGAAAAACTCAAATTATTTTGTCTTTACCAAGCCTTGATACGGCTGTGTGTGCTACTGAGGCTAGAGAATTTAATCAAAAAATAGCAAGTTACAAGAGTGCAGAAGTTGTTGTTGTAAGTATGGATTTACCTTTTGCAATGGGTAGATTTTGTTCTACTGAAAACATAGAAAATTTAGTCGTTGCAAGTGATTTTTTAAATAAAGAATTTGGCAAAAAATATGGAGTTTTACTAGAAGATAGCCCACTTGAAGGACTTTTAGCAAGGGCTGTTTTTGTTATAAAAGATGGCAAAATCGCTTATAAGGAAATAGTTAGCGAAATTACAAATATGCCAAATATAACAGCACTTGATGAATTTTTTGCAAAAAATTCAGGTTGTGGTTGTCACTAAGTTTTTGGGCTATCTTAGCCCAAAATTGTTTTTATACTTAAATTTTAATTTTTTATCTTTAAATTTTTCACAGACTCAAATAAGCCTTACTTAAAAGCTATGAAACTTTCAAAATTTGCCCATTTAAAAATGCTTTCTATGCGTGAAAAACCTGCGTTTTCAAGCATTTTAATATTTTCTTTTTGAGTGTAAGGAATTAGTACATTTTCTAAGGCCTCCCTTTTTGATGCAATCTCAAATTCGCTATATCCTTGCCTTTGTTTAAACTCAAAATAAAGTTCTATCATTATTTTTGCGATTTTTGCGTTCTCATAAAGTATTTTTTCACTTAAAATAAAAAAACCTCCCTTATTTAAAAATTTATAAATTTTATCAACCAAGGCCTGTCTTTGCATGGGTCTTATAAATTGCAGGGTATAACTTGCAATAAATATATCATTTTTAAAAAAATTAAAATCGTTTAAATTTGCTTGTATAAACTCAATATTTGTCCCATAAGCCTTAGCCTTAGTCCTTGCAAGGTCAAGCATAGCACTTGCCTCATCAACTCCACAAAGTAAAAAATCCTTTCTTAATTCAAAAAGTTTTATTAATAAATTTGCTGTTGATGAGCCTAAATCACAAATCTTAGCGTTCTTTTTTGCCATTTTTGCTATGATATTAGCACAAAGATTTAAATTTTCACTATAAAAAGGTATAGAACGTTTTAACATATCATCAAAAACACTAGCTACATTTTTATCAAATTCAAATTGTTTTTGTGGTGTTTTTTGAAAAAGTTTATCTCTCATAAAAGCTCCTTTTTATCTATGTTTTCAAGGAATTTTAAACTTAGTTTAATATCCTTTGAAATTTGAAATTTTAAGGCATCTAAATCACTAAATTTAGCATTTTCTCTTAGAAATTTAACAAAAAAAAGCTCAATTTTTTCATTTTCTTTTATATCAAGCTTAAAATTTTCTATTATATGCGTTTCAATGCTAAAATTTTCATCACTCATTCTAATTCCTACAAAAGAAACGCTTTTAAAAATAGTATTTTTAATACGGGTAAAATTTACATAAACCCCCATTTTTGGCACAAAATAAGAATCATTTTTTAAATTTAAGGTAGGATATAAAGCCCTTTTTCCAAGACCTTGACCACTTATTACAAAGCCCTTTATCTTATAAAATCTACCTAAAAAAGCATTTGCCTTATCAATGTCGCCATTTTGTAAAAATTCCTTTATTAAACTTGAATGAATGCTTATGCCATTTAGCTTAATTTCGGGCACTATTATAGTTTTTATGCCACTTAATTTTTCAATATCACCTGCCCCACAAAGCCTATTTTTACCAAAGGTAAAATCATATCCAACGACTATTTTTTCAAGTTTTGGCAATTCTTTTTTAAGTATTATTAAAAATTTTAAAGGACTTAAGTTTTTAATCTCATTAAAATTTAATTCTACAAGTTCTTTTTTGCTTAATTTTTGTTTATCTTCTTTATCGCAAAGTACTAAGCCCTTAAATTTATCAATGATTAATAAAATTCCATTTTCATCTAAATGCTTTATAAGTTCTTTATGTCCTAAATGAAGGCCATCAAAACAGCCTATTGCTAGGCTTTTGACCCTATTTTTCATAGTGGTAGAAATATTCAACATTTCCATTTTTTCCTTTAACTAACGATTCTTCGCATTTTTTTAAAACCCAGCCCAAATTTTCACAAGCTTTTTCAAAATTCTTTCTAGCCCTTGTAATTTCATCCTTATCAAGCACAACGCCCTTAGTGCTTTTCTTAGCCTTTATTCCAACTTCAAATTGAGGTTTAAAAAGTAAAATTATATCTTTTAAGGCTAAATTATCAATATAAATAAGGACCTTTAAAAGCGAGATAAAACTTAAATCGCAAGTAATTAACTCAAAACTCTCATCGCTTTTAAAATCCCTTAAATCCATATTTTCAAGGCTTTTAATCCTTGGATTATTTTTTAGACTTTTATGAAGTTGATTTGTTCCAACATCAATTGCTGTAATTAATTTAGCCCCGTTTTTAAGTAAAATTTGTACAAAACCTCCAGTACTCGTTCCTATATCTAAGCAGTTTTTATCCTTAATATCTACAAAATGATTTTTTAAAAAGGCTTCTAATTTTAAGGCTGCCCTACTTACATAAAACTCATCCTTTAAACTAAGATTTAAAAGATTTGAAAAAAGTATCTCTTCATCGTTTAAAATGGCTTTTTTATCTAAGCTTGATAAATAATTTTTAACATTAAAAGATGGTTTAAAATTTTCATTATTTAAAGAAATTTGACCTACTAATATTAATTCTTTTGCTTTATTTTTACTTATATTTAAACGCAAAGCTATAAAGGTGTCAAATCTCATTTAAATCCCTTAGCATTTTTTGTAACTCTTTTTTTTCATCAGAAAACCACCACTTAAAAAGCTCGTAAGTGTTTTTATTAAGCACTTTTTCAATCTCTTTTAATTGCTTGTTTAAATTTTTTGTATTTTCTTGCATTTTGCTTAAATTTTGTTCTTTTAAATTTTGTAAATTATCTATTAAAAAGATTAATTCTTTATTATAATCAAGACTAGCAGCGTTTTTATAAGGTATGGTATAAAGGCTAAGGGTGCATAAAATAAGGCTTAGACTAAGGATTAAAAATTTAAATTTAAGTTTAAAACAATAATTATATAAATATGCTATAACAGAACTTAATATAAAAAAATTCATAAAATCAAAAATAAAAGAAAAAAGTTTAAAATAAAAATTACCCAAATAATAAAGCAAAAAAAGCTTTAAACTCATAAGCATATTTAAAATATAAGAAAGTTTATCTAATAATAAAAGCTTAGAGCCCTTATAAAATTTAATATTATCGCTTAATATGCTTAAATTTTGAGGCTGATTTTCTATAAAAAAAAGCTTAAAAAGTGCGTAAATTAAGGCGATTAAAAAACTAGTAAAAATGATAATTCTAAAATCATTATAAGCATTTTTTTTAAACTGAGAAAAAAGGCTTTTTTTAAAAATTAGTAAAAATAATGGCAAAAAAACAAATAAAAAAACATAATCTATACTTTCAAGATTAAGCAAATTTACAAATAAGCTTAAAATGCAAAATAAACTTAAAAAAAATGTCATAAAATATATAAAAAAATTTCCATTTGTAAGCTTATAAAATAGGCTTTCTTCAAGTATGGTTGCAGTTTTTAAAATTTGTTTTTTAGCTTGTAAAAAGCTTTTAAATTCAACAAAAATTCCATAAAAGCTAAAAAATAAAAAAAATGGGGCAAAAACAAAATGCTGCCAACTTATCAAAAAGCAAAAAGGACTAAGCAGAGCTAGAATTTTAAACATTATTTAAAAGGGCATTAAAGGCATTTTCATCAAGCAAATTAACGCCTAAGGCCTTTGCCTTATCAAGCTTGGAACCAGCCTCTTCACCAAAAAGCACATAATCAGTTTTTTTTGAAACACTAGAACTAACCCTACCTCCCATTTTTTCAATCAAGGTCTTAAATTCATCCCTTGGCTTGCTTAAAGTGCCTGTTATTACAAAACTTTTATTAAAAAATATGCTTTCTTCATTTATATCATTTTTTTCAACACTTAATTTTAAAAGTGCGTAAAAATGTAAAATTCTTTCTTCATTAACCCTAACAAAGTCCAAAATGCTTTTAACCATTTCTATACCAAAACCATCAAGCTTTAAAAGTGCGTTTTCATCTTGCTTAAACCACTCTAAACCAAAGCTTGTAGCTAGTTTTTTAGCCGCTACTTCTCCTATATGTTCAATACCTAAGGCATTTATAAAACGGGTCAACTCACAATTTTTAGCGTTTTCAATGGCGTTTAATAAATTATTTATCTTTTTATCTTTAAAGCCTTCTAAATCCTTAAAATCATCGTATTTTAAATAAAAAATGCTTTCAACGCTTGAAATTTTGCCTTTTTCAAATAAGAGTTGTACTATGCTTTCTCCAAGCCCATCTATATTAAGGCATTTTTTGCTAACAAAATAAATTATAGAATTTACCAATCTTGCCTTGCAGTCTAAATTTTGACACTTTATCAAAGCCCCTTCATCAAGCAAAATGCTATTACAAACTGGACACAATTTAGGTTGTTTAATATCATTTTCTATCCCAGTTCTCCTATCTTTAAAAACATTTGTAATTTTTGGGATTACATCCCCACTTCTAATAACATTTACATAATCATTAATTTTTAAATCAAGCCTTTTTATCTCATCAAAATTATGCAAACTAGCATTTTTAACTATAACCCCATCTAAATTTACAGGTTCTAAAACAGCCACAGGCGTTACAACTCCACTTCTTCCAACTTGCAAATTTATATCAATTAATTTTGTGCTTTTTTCAAGAGGTGGAAATTTAAAAGCTGCCATAAACTTTGGAAATTTAATGGTATAACCTAAACTTTCACAAAGTGCTAAATCATCAACCCTAACTACCATTCCATCCATCATCATAGGCTTTTCATCTCTTTTTTTAAGTAAGCTTTCATAGGCTTTTACAACTTCATCAAAATCCTTACAAAGTCCTACAAAATCATCCTTTAAAAAGCCAAGTTCTCTTATAAACTCCATTACCTGGCTATGTTTTGTAAATTTTAAAGTGTTAAAACCCACGCCCCAAGGATAAAATTTTAAATTCCTTTGTTTAGTAATACTCGTATCAAGTTGCCTTAAACTGCCACTTGCTGCGTTTCTAGGATTTGCAAAAAGACCTTTGTTTTCACTCATTCTTTTTTGATTTAAGCTTTCAAAATCCTTTTTTAATATAACAACCTCGCCTCTTATCTCAATCTTTTCTTTATAAGAAAGTTCTTTAGGGATATTTTCAATCTCAAAAACATTTAAGCTAATATCTTCTCCAATCTCGCCATCACCCCTTGTAGCCCCACTTATCAAATGTCCATTTTCATAAAGTAAATTTAAACTAGCCCCATCAAATTTTGGCTCAATGAAAAAATCATTCTCACATTTTATCCTTTTCATCCAAGCCCTTAATTCATCTTTGTTAAAAACATCTTCCATTGACCACATTCTCGCTAAATGCTTGATTTTATGAAACTCACTTTGTATTAAGGGGGCTACCTTTTGAGTTGGGGAATTTGCATTTATTAAATTTTTGTTATTGCTTTCAAATTCTTTTAGTTCTCTAATTAAAGCATCGTATTCTGCATCACTTGCTAAGGGCATATCCTTTTCATAGTACGTCCTCATCCATTCATTTGCTAAATTTATTTTTTGTAAATACTCATCATAGTTCATAAAATAAGCTCCCCCATAGCCAAGTTTAAAGCAAACATTTGCTTATGTTCGTATAAATCATGCACCCTAATTATATTAGCCCCATTTTTAAAGGCTTGTAAATGTAGATACAAAGTCCCTGCTAGTCGTTCTTTTACTTCGCTTTTAAAATAAGCATTTATAACGCTTTTCCTACTTGCCCCGATTAATAAGGGCTTATTAAAGTGCAAAAAATGTCCTAAATGCTTGATTAAAAGCATGTTATGAACTGGGCTTTTTCCAAAACCAATGCCAACATCTAAAATTACTTCTTTGATTTTATACTTAGCTAAAATTTCAAGCTTTTCTCCAAAAAAATCATTAATCTCGCTTATCAAGTCATTATAATAAGGATTTTCCTGCATTGTAAGGGGGTCATTTTGCATATGCATTAAGCAATAACTTGCCTTATAATTTTGTGCTAGTTTAGCTAAATTTTCATTTTTTAAACCAGTTATATCATTAATCAAATTAAAGCCCTTATTTAAGGCATATTCAAGGCAATACTCATTAAAGCTATCAAGGCTAAAATTTGACTCTTTATAATAATTTTTTTTATAGATTAAATCAAGGCAATTTTTAAGTCTTTTAAATTCTTCTTTTTCCCCACAATACAAACTCCCAGGGCGAGATGAAACTGCTCCAATATCAATAAATTCAGGCTTTAATTCTAAAAAAGAGATTAATCTTTTTTCAAATGCCTTTTCACTCACCCTAGAATCAGCATTAAAACTATCTTCATTTATATTTATTATAGCCATTAATCTAGGGCTTTTCAAATTTGTATTTGAATTTGAAAAATGACTTTGCAAAAAAAGGGCTAAATTTTTTAGCTTAAAATCTTGCTTTTTTTCTTTTTGGATTAATTTTAAAATTTGTTCTTCATTTGCAAGTAAAAGGGCATTTGTATTTTCCTTGCAACAACTTATTATATCTTTATTTGTAACTAATTCAGCACCAACCCTTAAAGAATCTTGTTTTAAGATATTAGCAGCACTACAACTTATATCCTTAATAAATATAAAATGCGTCTTTGTCTTTTTTGACATAATCTCTTGCCCCATTTTGTGAGGTTTGATAAATTCGCATAAAAGATTAAAGTCGCTTTCTTCGTTTAGTTTATAAAAAATCATTTCCTGTCTTTTAAATAAAAATTAAGCAAAAGTGTAGCAAAAATCACCCCACTTTTAGAATTTAGCTTTGCTAACTCATAGCTTTCATAAAAAAATTCAAGCTCTTCTTCGTTAAAATCTGTGATTTTCAAGCATTCCTTGCATAAAAGAACAATTTTTTCTAAAAAAACATTCTTTTCTAATCTTTCATTTTTCTCTAAAAAATCATAAATTGCTTTTAAATCAAGCTTTTTAAGGTCTAAATTTAAATTTCTTTCTTCTTTTTGTACTCGTACTTTTTCGCAAATCAAACGAGATTTTATAGTAGGAAGTAATAAATTCTTAGATGGAACAACTAGTAAGAATTTAATATTTTTAGGAGGTTCTTCAAATAATTTTAATAAGGAATTTTGTGCTTCTACTTCGTAGTGTTGTGCCATTAAAACTATGATTTTTTCATCTTTTTCGGCTATATAGCTTTCCTTTTCAACAGCCCTTGCGTGTTCTATTAAAAAATTTGGTGCTACTAAATTTGGGATAAAACGAAGATTATTAAGTCCATATTTTTTAATCATATCTGCTTTTATATTGTCAAAATCTTCGCTAATTAAAATTTTACTAATAAACAAAAAAGATCCTTAAATACTAATCTTAGAAAATAAAATCGCATCTAAGCTTTTATCAAGAAGTTTAAAAAGAACGATTAATTTCATATCTAAATCCTTATCCTTTGAATTTAGATAAAAACTATCTTGCAATTGTTCATCAAAAATCCACAACAAGCTATCATCTCTTGACCTTGCTATTTGAGATTTTTTATCGTGTATTGAGCCTATATAAAAATATACAAAACCATTTGGAAAGGCGATTTCTAGCATATCATTTAAAAGGGCTATATCTTCTTTGTTTTGAAATTTCTTATCATAAAATGCCCTTAAAGAAACAAAGGGTAGCATAGGTCTAGCTGGATTTGCGTTAATGGATTGTAAAAAATAATTTTCATACCATAAACGAGAATCATCGCATATTAAAATAAAAGTACGTCCTTCTAAAAGTAATTTTAATCTTGCTTGCATTAAGGGAGCCCATTCTAAACGGCGAGTTTCCATCCAAGAATAAAAAACCCCATTGTTTCTAATATAATCAAGGCTAAAACTATGCAAATCTCCCATTTTATTTATCCAAACCATACACAGAATGCAGGGTGCGAACGGCTAATTCTCCATACTTTTCATTAATTATCATAGAAATTTTAATCTCACTTGTACTAATCATGCCTATATTAATTCCTTCATCAGCCAAAGCTTTAAATGCCATTGAAGCCACGCCAGAATGAGATTTCATACCAACGCCAACCACTGAAACTTTTACAACAGCTATATCACTTTCAATAACAGCGTCTTCTCCTAAAATTTCACGCATATTTTTAGTTGCCAAGTTTAGCTCATTTTCAGGCACAGTAAAGCCTAAATTTGTGGCCCCATCTACCCCGACATTTTGAATAATCATATCCACATTTATATTTGCCTTAGCAAGAGAGGTAAAAATTTCAGCTGCTATACCTGGCTTATCCTTAATCTTTCTTAAAGTAATCCTTGCTTGATTTTTATCCAAAGCTATACCACTAACTAAGACCTGTTCCATTCCTTCTTTTGTAATCATTGTTCCCTCATTATCATTAAAACTACTTCTTGTAACTAAATTTACATTTAATTTTTTGGCAAGTTCGACAGAGCGATTTTGCAACACTTTAGCCCCAAGGCTTGCAAGTTCAAGCATTTCCTCATAAGAAATTCTATCAAGCTTTTTAGCCTTAGGTTCAATGCGTGGGTCTGTTGTATAAACCCCATCAACATCTGTATAAATTTCACACAAATCAGCATTTAAAGCCCCTGCAACAGCCACAGCACTCAAATCACTTCCACCACGACCCAAAGTCGTAACATTACCATCTGAATCAACTCCTTGAAAACCAGCAATTACCACAACCTTACCTTGTGAAAGTTCATTTTTAATCATACTAGTATCAATGTGCTGAATTCTAGCCTTTGTAAATATACTATCTGTCATAATTCCTGCATTTCTACCCGAAAAAGCAACCGCCTTATAGCCTTTTTCATTTAAGGCTATTGAAAGTAAGGCTGAAGTAATTCTTTCACCACTACTTAAAAGCATATCCATATCTTTTCCATTTGGTAAAGAACTAAAATAATTTGCATAATCTATAAGTTGATTAGTAACCCCACTCATTGCAGAAACGACAACTACAAGTTGATGACCTTCATTTATATTTTTAATAACACGTTTAGCCACTGCTTCGATACGTTCTAAGTCGCCAACACTAGTGCCTCCGTATTTTTGAACTATAAGCATTAAATATAACCTTTCTCCTCAAAATATTTTAAAACCTTACAATAAATCTTTTTTTTAAAATGATTAGTAAGTGCGAAAACTTCTTTCATATCAACAAAACGATAATCTTCAAATTCTGGATTTTTAGTATGTATATTAATCTTAGCATCTTGTTTTAAACGTACTAAAAAATATCTTTGAATTTGCCCATCATAAGGATACATTTTATGAACAACCTTAGCAGGAAAATCATAACTTAACCACTCAGGGTACTCAGCAATAATCTCAATCTCATCAGTGCCAATTTCTTCTTTTAACTCCCTAAACAAAGCACTTTTAATATCTTCTCCCTTATCAATGCCACCTTGTGGAAATTGCCAGATATTTTCCATATCGCTTCTTTTAGCAATAAAAAGCTTACACTCGAAAGGATATGCATTTGAAAGAACAACAGCAGCGACATTTGGTCTATAATTTTTTTCTTTTTGCATACCCTTTCCTAAAATTTAATGCGTGATTTTAACTTAAATAAAATCAAAATTTGATTAAAATGCTATATAAAAAGATAAATTAAGGTTTAATTTGCATTTATATATACATATTCCATTTTGCGAACAAAAATGTTTTTATTGTTCTTTTACCTCTTTAAAGAAAAATGGACTAGAAAAGCCTTATTTTAACGCATTGCTTGATGATTTAAAATTTCAATTTACTTATTTTAATATTAAAAAAAACTCTATTAAGACCCTTTTTATTGGAGGTGGAACACCAAGTGTAGTACCTTCTGTTTATTATGAAAAACTTTTTAAATTTTTAGAAAATTTCCTATTAAGTAAAGCTGAAATTTCAATAGAAGCAAATGTAAATTCTGCTAGCTATAACTGGCTTTATCAAATGAAAAATTTTAATATAAATAGAATTTCTTTTGGAGCCCAAAGCTTTAACAGGGAAAAACTTAAATTTTTAGGCCGTAATCACTTAAAAAATGAGATTATAAAAGCCCTTGAAAATGCTTATAAAATAGGTTTTAAAAATATAAATTTGGATTTAATATATGATACAAAATTAGATAATAAAAAAATGCTTGAATACGAGTTAAAAAATTTAGAAAATTTTAAGCACATTTTAACACATATTAGTGCTTATCATCTTAGTATAGAAAAAAATACTCGTTTTTACAAAAAGGATTATTTTAAAAAAAATACCTCAAATTTAATGCGTTTTTTTATAAGTAGTATTGAAAATTTAGGTTTTAAACAATATGAAGTAAGCAATTTTGGTAAAATTTGCAAACACAATCTTTCTTACTGGCAGGGTAAAAATTATCTAGCTTGTGGGCTTAGTGGGGTTAGTTTTATGAATAATGCTAGATTTTATACAAAGTCTAATTTAAAAGATTATATTAAAAATCCAAGTTTTAGGGATATTGAAGTATTAAATAAAAAGGATTTAAATTTAGAACATTTATTTTTAGGACTTCGCTCTATAGTTGGCATAGATAAAAAAAGGCTTAATCAAACCCAGCTTGAAAAAGCACTTTTTTTAACAAAGAAAAAAAAGCTAGAATTTAAAAATAATAAATTTTATAATACAAACTACCTTTTAAGCGATGAATTAGTTCTTTTTTTAAGCGATTAATGTTCCATTCTATCAAGGGCTTTTATACCCATTAAATCAAAAGCTGTTTTAATGCTTAAAGATACCACTGCAAAAAGCTTTAAAAGCATTTTTTCATACTTACTACCAACTACACGATTTTCATTATAAAATTTATGAAACAAAGAGGCTAAATTTTTTAAATAATCACAAAGCTTTTGCAAGGACCTACTTTCAAAGGCATCATTTAAAACAGAAGATAAATTTAAACTCTCAAAAAGTAAATTTATACCATCTTCGTTTAAACCTTGTAAATCCTCGTTTATAATATCCTTTATGTCAAGTTCTGCCTTTATGAAAAGCTGGTGAATTCGTGCGTGTGCATAGTTTATATAAAAAACTGGATTTGAGCTATCTTGTTTTTTAAGGGCATTTAATTCAAATTCTAAGTGAGTGTCGCATTTTTTGCTTAAAAACATAAAACGCAAACAATCAACCCCTATTTCATCAATAACCTCGCTCATTAATACAAAGGACCCTGCCCTTTTACTCATTTTATAAGGCTTGCCATCCTTTAATAAAGAAACCATTTGGGCTAATATAACTTCTAAATTATCAGGGTTAAAGCCTAAAAATGCCATGGCAGCCTTCATTCTAGCTATGTAGCCGTGGTGGTCAGCCCCCCAGATATTAATACACTTATCATAACCCCTACTCATTTTATCCTTATGATAAACAATATCAGCTGCAAGGTAAGTTCCACTCCCATCATCCTTTATGATAACGCGGTCCTTTTCATCTTTGTACCTTGTAGATGCTAGCCAAATTTTATTATCCATTTCATAGGTACCACCACTTTCTTTTAGGGCTAAAAGCGTGGAATTTAAAGCATTGTAAAGGGATTTTTCACTAACATAAGAATCAATTTTTATTCTAACATTTTCTAAATCTTGCTTTATTAAAATAAGCATTTCATCCTTTGCCCAATCAGCTAGTTCTTTAATATTACTACCATCTTTAAAAAAAACTTCGTTAAATTTGGCTAAAGCCTTTTTTGCTAAATCAAGTATATAATCGCCCTTATAACAATCATCATCAAAGCTTACATTTTCTTTCAATAAGTCTATTTTTACCCTTAAAAATACGGATTTTCCAAGCAAGGCTATTTGATTTCCAGCATCATTTATATAATATTCTGTGTCAAATTTATACCCTAAATGCCTTGCAATACGAGTTAAACTATCGCCAAAGATAGCCCCTCTTGCATGTCCTATGTGAAGAGGTCCTGTAGGATTTGCACTAATATATTCAAGTAAGAAACTTTTATCCTTTTTTTTACCCCTTGCAAAATCCTTTGAATTTGTTAAGGACTTTGTAGCAAGTGTATTTAAAAAGCCTTTTGAAAGTTTAAAATTTAAATAGCCATTTACCGCTTCAACTCTCTCAAATAAATCATTTTCCTTGAATTTACAAACTAAATCTTGTGCTATTACATTAGGGGATTTTTTAAATTCCTTAGCCAAAGAAAAAGCCAGTGGCGTAGCAAAATGAGCTAAATTTTTATCCTTAGGATTCTCAAGGATAAAATCACGATTTAAAATTTGATAAATTTCTTTATAAACTATATTTTTCAAAATTTAAGCTTTTTTATTTTCGTTAATGCTAGCATCATTTTGATTTAAGTCAGCTTTTTCTTCTAATTTTTCAGTTTTTTTAATATCTTCATCGCTATTCATTTCACTTTTAAAGGTCTTTATGCCCTTACCCAAACCCTTAGCAAGTTCTGGTATTTTCTTAGCCCCAAAAAGTAAAACAATTATCAATAAAATAACGACCCATTGCCATACACCTATTGAACTAATACCCATTTAATCTCCTTTTTCCCATAACTTTTGAAGTTCGTTTAAATTTTGATTTGTAATTTTAGCCCTTTGTGCTAAAAAAATCGCCCTTAAAAGCTTATAACTTTTTTCTAAATCATCATTAATAATCAAATAATCATAATCTTTTAAAGCCTTCATTTCGTCCTTTGCGTTATCAAGTCTTTTTTGCAAATCAGACATTTTATCAGCATTTCGTTTAAAAAGCCTTTGCTTTAATTTAGCCTCGTTTTTAGTGGTTATAAAAATTGAAACTATCTTTTCACCAATTTTTTCCTTAGCTATAAAAAAGCCTTGTACATCTATATCAAAAACTACTATTTTGCCACTATCTAACGCCTTTAAGGTATGCTTTAAAGAAGTACCATAATAATTACCATGTACCTTAGCATATTCTAAAAAATTTCCTTCTTTTATATCTCTTTCAAATTCCTTTTGAGTAACGAAAAAATAATCTTTCCCATGAATTTCACTCATTCTTGGTTCTCTAGTAGTTGAAGAAATAGAAAAATACAAATCCTTTTCAAATTCAGCAAATAATCTCGTTAAAAGCGTGGATTTACCGGCACCACTTGGCCCTGATACAAGCAAGATATAAGGTTTCACTTCTTACTTTCTTCAAAGCTTACTTTAATATTTATATTCATATTCATACCCTTTAAAGCAGCTTTTAGTGTATCATCATTTATGCTTGAGGCAATTGTTTTAGCTATGCTTTGGCTTAATTCTCGTTCGATTTCATCATTTTTACCACTAATACCAGTGCTTATATTAATGGCATGTTCGCTAACTTCTTCGCCTAAGGCTTCTTGTATATCACTTTCTTTTAACTCATCAAAATCATTTTCAGGCAAGACGGGTACGACTAAGTCTTCATTTTCAACGCCTAACTCATCAGTATTTAATATAGGTTCTTCTTTAAAATTTTCTAAAACCTTAGTGCTATTATCCTGTGAGATTTCCATATCCAGTTCATCAATTTGGGCCAATTCTTCTTTGATTTGTTCTTGTACGCTTAATTCTTTAGTATCATCTATATTTTTAATATCATCTTCTTCTATAATAGGTGCTAAATCATCCTTAAATTCATCAACTTCGCTTTTTTGACCTAGGAATTTAGCATCTTCTGGCAAGTCATCAAAATCAAGTTCTTTTTCCTTTTCATCAACGCTTGGTACATCGCTTGGAGTCTCATCTTTAATCTTAGTATCCACCTCTTTTAAGCTAACATCTTTAATCTTTTCTACATGCTTATAATCTTCTTCTTCTGGTATGCTTGCTACAACATCTTCGAAATTTTCTTTTTCTAATTTCTCTTCATCTAAATTTTCATCATCTTCTAAATCTTCACTAAAATCTAATTTCTCGCTTTCTAAATTCTCATCCTTGCTAACTTCTTCACTAATTTCTTTGGAATTTTCATCCCTTATCTCTTCTTCAAAATTCGCCAAATCATCTTTAAAATCATCTACTTCTTCTATACCTTCTTCAATCTTTTCTTCTTCCTTGGCTTCTTCTATACATTCTTCAGGTTCTTTTTCTTCGCCAAGGTCTTTAAAATCTTCATCATCGCTTAAATTTAAATCATCTATGTTTAATTCTTCTTCAAAGCCCTCATCATCCTTTTTATCATTATCTAAGTCCTCTAATTCTTCTTTTATATCCTTATCATCAATCTCCAAAGGATTTATAACAGAATTATCATCTGGCAAATCTTCTAAATTTAAATCATCAAAATTTATTTGCAAATCATCATAAGGATTTATATCACAACTTTCAGCTGGTTCAATCGCATCTTTGACAGGTTCAACAATAACACTATCATCAAATTTCATAGGCTTATTATTTAAAAGTGTTATAAAATCAGTCGGCAAAAATGGTTTTTGTAATAATTCTACATTTTTTTCTTCACACTCTTTATTGCGAGGTATTAAATAAATAAGGCGTTTACACTTAGTTTTTAAAAAATGTAAATCAGCTTGAATATCACTATCTAAGATAATCACATCAAAACCACTTGGGTCCTTTGGGCATTCTTCAAATTCTTCAATTTTATAGGCAAGTTTTTGTACGCTAAGATTTACAAGCCTTGATACAACAGGATTTGCATTAAGAAGTAAAATTTTCATAGTCTATCCTTAAATTTGTTCGTTATTTTATGATAAATTAATTTATTTTTAGCTTATGTAAAAAAAAGTACTTGCATATTTGAAAAAGTTTCTAAGATAAGTTCCTTAAAATACTGCATCATTGCAAATAAAATTACAATCACAACTGCTATTGCAAGTCCTATTTTTATAGGAAAACCAACTACAAGTAAGTTAAATTGTGGCATAGTTTTCATTAAAAGCCCAAAGATAACATCAGCTAGTAAAATAATGCCAGTAATTGGAAAGGCCATTGTGAAACCTATTAAAAATACCTTAAACATAGCATTATTTATATAATGTAAGAAATCTTCACCCGGAAAAAATACGCCAAGTTCTATATAATCAAGACTATAGCCCATAAATAAAAGTATTAAATGATGCCCGTCAAAGGCTAAAAATACAAGAATAGCTAAAAGGTGCAAAAGCTGCGAAGTTAAGGGCACACTAGAACCAGTACTAGGATCTACAACATTTGCCATAGTTAAGCCCATGTTAAAGGCTATTTCCTCACCTGCCATCATTATTATATAAAAAACGAGGTCTAGCATAAGACCTGCAACCATACCAAATAAAATTTCAGCTAAAATTTGCAAGATTAAAAAGCTATCTAAATGAACATTATCGAGCCTTGCAAGTGGAAATAAATAAATAGTTAAAAAAAGTGCTATGCAAGTTTTAATGGTAAGTGGAACAGCATTGTGAGAAAAAAATGGAAAAAAAACGATTAAACCACTCATTCTAGCAAATAACAGCATAAAGGTAGCGACATTTTTATCCGTTAAATAATTAACAAATTCCATAATTTTTTAGGGTATAAATTCTATCACAAAAAGAAGCAAGCTTACTATCATGGGTTACAAAAAATAAAGCTGCGTTATTTGTTTTAACATAATCAATTAGGATTTCTATAACATTCTTTGCGTTTTCAAAATCCAAATTTCCAGTGGCCTCATCAGCAAAAATAATCTCGGGCTTTTTACAAAGTACCCTTGCTATACTAACCCTTTGTTGTTGTCCTCCACTTAATTTTGATACCTTTTGATTTAAAAGCATATCAATACCTAGTTTTTTTAAAATATTTTCATCTAAACTATTGCCCGATAAAACACTTGAAAGTTCGACATTTTCTAAGGCTGAAAAGCCTTTAAAAAGATAATGAGTTTGAAAGATTATACCCATTTTAAAACGGCGAATTTCATTTCTTTGATTTTCTTTTAATGAGTAAAGGTCCTTATCTTTGTAAAAAACCTTGCCAGAATTTGGCTTTAAAAGAGTAGCTAAAATATGTAAAAGTGTAGATTTACCACAACCACTACTACCTTGAATAACTACTGATTCTTTTGAATTTAAAGTAAAATTTAAATTTGAAAAAAGCGGATAATCAAAGCTTTGAGTAAGATTTTCCGCTCTTAAAAGCTCCATTTTAACTCATTTGTGCAGCTACTTCAGCAGCAAAATCTTCATTTTTCTTTTCTAAGCCCTCACCCACTTCAAAACGAATAAATTCAGCTATTTTTATGAAACCACCAAATTCTTTTTCCTTTTCTTTGATAACTTGTTCAATGGTCTTTTTATCATCCATTACATAAAATTGACCCATTAAAGTAAGTTTACTATCAAGTTGAGAATTATCATTTATAAAACTTTCCATTTTTCCAGGTATGATTTTATCCCAAATTTTTTCAGGCTTATTTTGTGCCTTTAACTCAGCCTTAATATCTTCTTCGGCTCTCTTTAAAATATCATCGCTTAATTGCTTTCTACTTGCAAATTTAGGAATCTTATGTTCTGGCTTGTTAGGGTCTTTTAATCTTCTTCTTTCTTCATTATCCTTTTCAAGCTCAGCCACCAAAGCCTTATACTCACTCTCAATAAAGCCTAAATCAAGTTCTTTATAGCTTAAATAAACAGGTTTCATAGCAGCTATATGCATACAAAGTTGTTTTAAGAAATTCTTTGATTTTTGAGCTACTTCTTTATTTTCACAAGCTGCAGCTATAATTACGCCTACGCGTCCATTTGTATGGATATATCCATTTACAATGCCACCTTCATTAGCCTTTAAGGTAGCAAATCTTCTAACAACTAAATTCTCGCCTATAGTAGCGATTTGACTTTTTAAATATTCTTCAAATTTAACCCCATTTATAACGCTTGAATGAAGCTCTTCTACATTTTGTAAACTCTTACTTTGAATGTGTGCTGTAGTATCCTTTGTAAGTGCTATAAATTGTTCATTTTTAGCTACAAAATCTGTTTCTGAATTTATCTCACTAACAGTAGCACTACTAAAATCATCACTTACAACCACACTCACAAGCCCTTCAGCCGCTAATCTATCTGCTTTTTTAGCAGCCTTGCCAAGCCCTTTTTCTCTTAGCAATTGAACAGCCTTATCAAAATCTCCATCTGTTTCTTTTAAAGCATTCTTACAATCCATCATACCTGCGCCAGTGCTTTCACGCAGTTCTTTTACCATTTGTGCAGAAATTTCAGCCATTATTCTTCCTCGCTTTCAAAATCTTCTTCTTTCATAGCCTCTTCAATGACTTCTTGTTTTTCACTCTCACTAACTTCTTTAATCTTTTCTTCGCCTTCTTCTGCATCTTGTTCTCTTAAACTTTTACCTTCTAAAATCGCTTCTGCCATTTCTTGACAAAAAAGTTGTACTGAGCGAATTGCATCATCATTACCAGGTATAGGATAATCAACCAAATCGGGGTCACAATTTGTATCAAGAGGTGCAATTACAGGAATTTTTAAACGATTTGCCTCTTTAACAGCTATTTTTTCTTTAACTGTGTCAATAACAAAAATCATATCAGGTTGAGTTTTTAAGTAACGAATTCCACCAAGATAAGCAAGTAATTTTTCCTTTTTTCTACTAAGCATTAAGGCTTCTTTTTTTGTTAAAAGCTTTATACTGCCATCTTCTTCCATTTTTTCAATAACTTCTAGTTTACGTATAGATTGACGAATAGTGCCAAAATTTGTCATCATACCACCGAGCCAACGATGATTAACATAAGGCATTCCACATTTTTCAGCATATTCTTTAATAGCCCCACCAGCTTGTTTTTTAGTACCTACAAAGAGTATAGTCTTACCCTCAGCAGCAACGTCTCTAACTATATTATAGGTATATCTAAAATATCTTAGAGTTTTTTGCAAGTCAATAACATAAATGCCTTTTCTTTCGCCAAAGATAAATTTCTTCATCTTAGGATTCCAACGTCTTGTTTGATGCCCAAAGTGCACACCACATTCGAGTAAATCTCTCATGCTAACCATAACTTCTCCTTTTAAATTTAGCTTTTTACCTCCGCATCCCTTAAAATAACCAAGCTAAAAAGGATTGATGCGTGTGAAATAAAAGCCGTATTTTAGCAAAGTTAAGTTTATTTTTTACTTATTTGAAGTTTAAAATTTGAAAATTTTCAAATTATTTTAATTTTTCCTATGTAGTTTTTATTACTTTTAATTTATAGCTTTTTCAAATTTTTTAAATTTATTTTTTATCGAAATTTATAGGATTATTTAAGCATTTATAAATTATTATCCCTTTTCAAATCCTTATTTATTTTTAAAGCCCTAAAATAAATAGCAGTATAGCTTATATTATCTCTTTTAGCTAAATAACTAGCTACTTGGTTAGTTGTATTGCCTTGTTGTAGAAGTTGAGATATTTCCACATTATATTTTTTGTATAGTATTGCAATCTTAGGTCTTTTTTTGTGTTGGTTCATAGTTAAGCTCTTTTCGTAGCTTTCTTGCTAAATCTTGCAAGGTTCTTAGTAGCAGTGTAATCCTTTTTAGCCATTATGGTATCTATTGCGTAGTTTATTGTGTAGCCTTGGCTAAGTAAGTTAATTAATTCATCTTTATAAGCTATTGCCTTTGAAGCTCTTTTATACTTTGTTATAATGCCTTGTTCGCTTAGTTCTTTTCTAGTAATTCTAAACGATTATATAAGGTTTGAAAGACTATATTTTTATCGTTATACTTTTCTATTAAGCCCTTAGTAATAGCGTATCTGCTATAACCTTGTTTAAATAACTCACTCACTTCGGCTAAGTATTTTTCACTAACCTTTAAAAGTGGATTATACCCTATGTATTTATTTAAAGCACTAAGTAACATAGCATTTAATTCTTTTAGTTCAGGTTTTAAAATGGCAAGTTTAGCTAGTATTTGTGTGTTTCCTAAACCTTGTTTATAAAGGTCTTGTATTATGCCCCTATTATCAAAAATAGCTTATTAGTCCTTGCCTTTTTAGCATTAATGTATAAAGGTTTTAATTCCCTATAAGTCATATTTTTATAGTTTGTTTCCATTTTATTATGCAGTTCGTTAAACTCATTTTCGTTAATATAACATTCTTCAAAGACTTTTCTAAGACATAACCTTTCTTTGCTATATTTGTCTATTACTAGGTAAGATTTTCCCTTATATACTCCAAAATCACTCGCATATATTTTATTTAAGATATTTGACATTGTGCCCCTTTTAGTTTTGTAAATTATACTTTCTTTTTGCTTAGGTTTTGTTTTAAATTATAATGGGATATTTTAGAACTAAGGCAAATTTAAAAAAGTTAAAAATACAATTATAAGTTATTTTTGTTAGGTTTAAATATTATTTTTTATCAAAATTAGGCAAAAAACTCTAACTTCTTAAGCTAAAGATAAATTGCCTAATTCAAACACAATCACTTCTTAAAAGCCTTTACAATCTTAGCTTGAAGTTTAAACCAGTCTTTAAGTAGCATTAAAGGATAGCCTCCATAGGCATTACCACCTTTTAAATTCTTAGAAACTCCACCTCTTGCAGCAATGCTTGTAAAATCACCTATTTTAAGGTGTCCAGCCGTTCCGCTTTGTCCACCCATTATTACATTTCTACCAAGTTCTGTAGAACCTGAAATTCCAACTTGAGAAACTATTAAACAATGTTGACCAAGTTTGCAATTATGTCCTATTTGAACGAGATTATCTATCTTTGTGCCTTCTTTTATAATAGTACTATCAAAAACAGCCCTATCAATAGTACTACAAGCCCCGACTTCTACATAATCTTCTAAGATAACATTGCCATTATGATAAATTTTATAATGTTCCCCACCCTTGCTATGTGCATATCCAAAGCCATCACTCCCTATAACGCAATTTGCAAGTAAGTGGCATTTTCTACCAATTTTACTATCATTATAAATAACTACATTTGGATGAATGATACTATCATCTCCTATGCTAACATTATCACCTATGTAAGCCCCAGCCATTATAACAACATTTTCACCTATACTAACATTATGCCCTATATACACATTTGGCATTATAGTAGCACTTTTTGCAATCTCATGTTTTTTTTCTTTAACATTTGTTATTAATGGCTTAGCAAAAATTCTACTTAAAAAGGCAAAGCTTAAATGAGGATTAGAGCTTATAATAGCCTTAGTATCCTTTGGCACCAAATTTTCATGCTCTTTTAAAACCAAAATCGCGCCAGCACCTGTATTTGTGATATCCTTAGCGTTTTTATCCCCATCACAATAGGTAAGTTCGGTAAAATTTGCCTTAGATAAGGAATTTAAACCCGAAATATCAATATCCTCATCCTTATAGTCAAGATTTAAAAATTCAGCAATCTCACTTAATCTCATTTTATCTCCATTAAAACTGAACCACTGCGAACTATGTCGCTTGGATTGTATTTTTTAATAGTCTTGATAAAATTATCAATCCTATTTGCATCATCAGCTACCATTAAAAATAAAAAATTCTCATTACTATTTGCAATCGTTCCATTATACGCCTTTAATACTGCGTCAAGCCCTCCTAAATTTTCATTTAGTGGAATTTTAACAAGGGCCATTTCTTTTTCTATAAATTCTCCACTTTCTATAACCTTATAGGTTGGGATTAATTTATGAAGTTGTTTTACTATTTGTTCAAATACCTTTTCATTGCCCGAAGTTACTATATTTACACGGGAAAATTCGCTTGAAACAATGGGTGCAACCGTAAGGCTATCTATATTATAACCTCTACCTGAAAAAAGCCCAACAATGCGAGATAAAACCCCATGTTCATTTAAAACTATAACTGATAAAATTCTTCTCATTTTTTATCCTTTGCTGTTGGTAAAATCATATTATAAATAGCAGTTCCGGCAGGAACCATAGGTAAAACATCTTCAAAGCGATCAATTTGTACATTTAAAACTGCTGTTTTATCGCTTTTTAAGACCTTATTAAAAGCGTTTATAAATTCATCCTTGCTTTTAATATCAAAGCCCTCGCAACCAAAACCTTCTGCGATTTTTACAAAGTCAGGTTGATTTTGTAGATTAGTTTCTGAAAAATGTTCGTTATAAAACATACTTTGCCATTGTCTAACCATGCCTAAGAATGCGTTATTTAAAATAATGTTTATAAATTTAATCTTATATTCGTTAGCTGTCATTAATTCTTGTATATTCATTAAAACGCCACCATCTCCAACGAAATTTATAACAACCTCCTCATCTTTAAGAGCTAATTTTGCACCAAGGGCTGCAGGTAAAGAATAACCCATAGTACCAAGCCCACCACTTGTTGAAAACTGCCTAGGATAATTAAATGGGAAAAATTGTGCAACCCACATTTGATGTTGACCAACATCAGTTATAATCCTAGCATTTGGGACTATCTTAGCACATTCTTGTATAACCCATTGAGGTTTTAAAATTTCATCACTATCATCATAAGACATAGGATAAAGATTATTATATCTTTTCAAGGTTTCAAGCCATTCTTTATCATTTGGATTAAATTTTTCTTTTTTAAGTTCAAGTAAAAGCTCATCCACAACGCATTTAGTATCACCAACTATAGGAAAATGCACATCAATTATCTTAGAAATAGAACTTGGGTCAATATCTATATGAACTATCTTTGCAGCTTTAGCAAATTCGCTTGTCTTGCCCGTAATCCTATCATCAAATCTAGCCCCAATAGATATTAACAAATCACATTCACTAAGTGCCATGTTAGCAGCATAACTTCCATGCATTCCTGCCATTTTTAAATTTAAACTATCATCATTTGCTAAAACACCTAAGGCCATTAAGGTTTCAACAGCTGGAATTTGAGTAAGTTTAACTAATTCTCTTATACTATCACTTGCATTTGAACTAATACAGCCTCCACCTAGATAAAATAATGGCCTTTTAGCCTCTTTTAACAACTCGGCTAACTTTTTAATCTGCTTTGCATTGCCCTTATAAGTTGGCTTATAAGTTTTCATTGAAATTTCACTAGGATACTCCCAAGTCCCAAGATAAGCACTAACATCCTTTGGTATATCAACATGAACAGGTCCTGGACGTCCACTTTTTGCTATATAAAAGGCCTCTTTTAAAACGCGTGGCAATTCATCAATATGAGTTACAAGATAATTATGCTTAACGCAAGGCCTTGAAATGCCAACTGCATCAATTTCTTGAAAGGCATCAGTACCTATTAAAGAAGTAGAAACTTGCCCTGATATTAAAACAAGAGGGATTGAATCACTATACGCAGTAGCAAGTCCTGTAATGGCATTGGTAAAACCGGGTCCACTTGTAACAATGGCAACGCCAACCTTGCCACTAACCCTAGCATAACCATCGGCTGCGTGAACTGCGGCTTGTTCGTGTCTAACTAGTATGTGTTTAAAATAATTTTGTTTATAAATTTCTTCATAAATGTTTAAAGCAGCCCCTCCTGGATACCCAAAAACTACTTCAACATTTTCTTCTTTTAAGGCTTCACATATCATCGCTGAACCACTTATTTTACTCATTTTGTATCCTTAAAGTTCATATAAAAAATTTTGCGAACAATTGTAACATATAAAACAAAATACAAGCTTTAAATTTAGCATTAGTATAAAAAAATGTTTCAATCAGTAAATTTAACCAAATATTAAAAAAATATCATTTTTAAAAATTTTCAAGGAGAATATATGAAAAAAATTTGTGCAAGTTTAGTGGTGCTTTTAGTTTTGAGTGGTTGTGGCTATAAAGGTGGTAGTGAATTTTTAGAAATGCACGATAAATCAAGTATTCAAAAAGAATTACCTCTCAATAAAATTACAAAACAAGAAATAATTGCTAAATTTAGAAAGCCAAATGATGAAAGTATATAATGCTGCTGGTGAAACAATAGATGTTGGTGGAAAAAATATAGTCGCATTTAATTCTATTAATTATAGCTATATAGAAGGTGGGGCAAATCCGGCAAGTTATGTACCAGTTGTTGGTGGTTTAATAGGAAGCAATGAAAGCGAAAACACTTTTATATATTTATGGTTTGATAAAAATGACAAACTTATACAATATGTATTTACAAAAGGACAAAATAGTTCAGGCACTAAAGTAGAATTTTAATGATAAATGCGCAATTTACATTTCGCATTTTAAAAAGTTGAATTTGTTTCTTTGCTAATATTTTGTTCTAACTTACTTTTCCATTCTTCTTTTTCAATGGCTATTTTATAGGCATTTATGCAATCTTGACTAATGAGATTATATTTTTTACATTTTAAGGTTTTTTCCTTAGCAAGTTCGGGATTTGCCTTATAAAATTCCACACTTTTAGTTTCTTGGCAAGATACCAAAAACAAAGATAAAAAGATAAAAAATAAAATTTTCATACTAATCCTTTTTTAAGAATTATAGCTAAATACAGGCAAGGACCACTTATATTTTATAGCTAAAAGTCTCATTAAAACTCCTAAAAATAAGGTTATAAGCGTGCAAATTAAAGCATTTAAACTAGCCCACATTAAAAGACCATAGTAAATTCCACCTGCGATTATAGCAACACCTGCATAAATTTCTTTTTGAAAAACTAAGGGAATTCTCATACATAAAATATCCCTTAAAATACCACCAAAAACCCCTGTTATAACGGCTGCTGAAATGGCTATTATAAAGCCTAAATTTTCATCTATTGCAACTTGTGCCCCAAGTATGCTAAATACCACTAAACCAACGGCATCAAGGCTTAAAAAAACGCTTTCAAGCCTAACAACTAACGCGGGAATTTTTGTAGCAATTAGGGCACAAATGCAGATTAAAATCACATATTCAGGGTGTTTAACCCAGGTAAGTGGAAAATGCCCCAAAAGCACATCTCTTATACTACCACCTCCAATAGCTGTTACAAGGGCTATAAACATAACGCCAAATAAATCCATTTTATGCCGTCCAGCTGCTAGGGCCCCAGTCATTCCCTCAGCACTAATTCCGATAATATAAAGTATAGTAAGTAACACAAGCTTTCTTTAATAATGATTTTTAAAAATATATTATTATTTTGCTATAACTTTCTTTAAAATTTTAATTTTTTTGGGTTAAAAGTTTAGTTAAAAAGAAAAAAGTACTTAAAGAATAATGTAATGTTATCACACTACAAAAATGGGTATAATGTTATTTAAGGTATAGATTTGGTATAATTTTGAATATTAAATTTAAGTTGGTTAATATGCAAGAAAGTTTTTTTATTTTTCATAAAGATTGTAGAATTGCTTTAAAGGATTTAGCAGAAAATTCTATTGATTTTATAATAACCGATCCGCCGTATTTTATCGATGGAATGGGAAACGAATGGAATGATAAGAATTTAACAAATAAGGCATCAAAATCTGGCGTCATCGGCAGTTTGCCCATAGGAATGAAATTCGATAGAAATCAAGGCGTAAAATTGCAAGAATTTATGAATCCGCTAGCGGAGGAATTTTATAGGATTTTGAAGCCCGGCGGTTTTTGCGTGGTGTTTTCGCAAGCAAGACTTTATCATAGAATGGCAATGAGCTTGGATTTAGCGGGATTTGAAATACGAGATATGCTCGCGTGGAAGTATGAAGGACAGGCGAAGGCGTTTTCACAAACGCATTTCATTAAAAAGGACAAAAATCTCTCTTGCGCACAAAAAGAGATTTTAATAAAAGAATTAGAAGGCATGAAAACACCGCAGTTAAAGCCACAAATCGAGCCTATGGTATTAGCGCAAAAACCAAAAATTGGCACTTTTGTGCAAAATTGGCAACGATATAAATTAGGACTTATCAACACAAAAGAAAGCTTGGATTCAAAGTTTCCGGGCAATGTAATGGAAATTCCAAAAAGTGCTAGAAACAGCGAAAGCGAGGATAAAATCGAGCATTTGACAAGAAAGCCGGTGAGTTTGATTGCGCATTTAATCCGACTTTTTACGCAAGAAAATCAGCTAATTTTAGATCCATTTTTGGGAAGTGGTTCGAGTGCAATTGCGGCACTAAACAATAAGCGAAGATTCGTTGGCTTTTAGATAGAGAAAAAATATTTTGACATCGCAAACGAGCGGATTAGAAAAGATGAAATGAGCGAGGAGGAAATAGAGAAAATCTATCGCTTGATAAGCGAAAAATACGAATCTAATTTAAAAAAATTTGGCGTCAAAAAGATAAATTTAAAAGATAAAAACGGCAATTACACGAAAGACGCACTGGTGTTGATTTATCTTGCAAGGGATTATCCGAAAACTCAGGCAATTTCAAAACAAGAGCTTACGGAATTTGTAAGAAAGTTTTATCCAAATGTGAGCGATGTGCAACAAGCAAGGCATTTGGCGAAGCAAAAAGGCTATAACATTATTTCTGGCACGCGAGGCGATATAAATGAGAAAATCGCACCCGCGTCATATAAATTGCTAAATTTGGAATATCCGTATCCTTCGTTTAAACAAGATAGGCGAAGCGGGATTAATGCCAAGGATTTTGAGGATTTAAAAAAGCAATATAATTACAGATGCGCGACCTGTGGCTCGATAGAAAATCAACCTCACAATATAAGAAATAACGAAATCACAAAGCTTCAAGCCGGACATATGAATCCGTCTAAACCGCTAGTTTTTGGAATATCATTCCGCAATGTCAAGTTTGCAATCGTCCCGATAGAGATAGATTTATCTATGATAAAACGGGAAGAGCGATAGAAATCGCCAATTCAGATGACGGCAAACGCGTGGTTGAGAGATATTTCAAAAAAGTTAGTAAAAATACAAAAGAATATTTTTTAGATTTATTAAAAAGGCTTTTAAAGATAAAATAATAATTCAAAAGCCAAAGAATAAAATTCCTTGGCTAAGCTTTGATAATTCTTTCTGTGATTTTGGCGATTTCAAGTTCTTCATCGGTAGGAATGATAAAAATTTTAACCTTTGAATTTTTAGAACTAATCTCTCTTTCTTCATTTGTGCTATTTTCATTTAAGCTATCATCAATTTCTATGCCTAAATGCTTGATTCTATTACAAACCATTTTACGAACATTTACAGCATTTTCACCAACCCCTGCTGTAAAAATCAAGGCATCAGTACGTGGCAATATACTAAAATACGAGCCTATATACTTAGACATTCGGTAACAATACATATTCAATGCTAAATTTGCAAGGCTATTTCCACTTTGAATTTCTTTTTCCACATCTCTAATATCATTATACCCACAAACCCCATAAAGGCCACTTTTTTTATTCATCATAGTATCAAGTTCATTTGGGCTTAAATTCTTAGCATTTGCTATAAAAGGCAAGATTGCTGGATCTATATCTCCACATCTAGTTCCCATCATTAGGCCCTCAAGTGGGGTAAAGCCCATAGATGTATCAACGCTTTTTCCATTTTCAATAGCACAAATACTAGCCCCATTACCAAGATGTGCACTAATAGCATTAAACTCATCAGGATTTTTACCACAAAGTGCGGCCGCCCTTTTGCTTACATAAGAATGAGAAGTACCATGAAAGCCGTATTTTCTTATATTATATTCTGTGTAATACTCATAAGGCAAGGCATACATATGAGCATAATCAGGTATAGTTTTATGAAAGGCTGTATCAAAAATAGTAACATTTGGCACATTTGGGGCTGCCTTTATCATAGTTTTTATGCCTGCTAAGTGGGCTGGATTGTGCAAGGGTGCTATAGCCCCTACCCTGTCAATTTCTTCTAAGACAAAACCATCAACCAAACAATGTTCTGTTAAATTTCTACCACCATGTACAACCCTATGCCCACAGCCATCAAGCTCATTAAAATCCTTTAAAATTCCAGATTCAGCACAAAGTTCCTTTACTAATTTTAAGCCCTTTTCGTGATTGCTTATATATGTATCTCGCCTTAATTTAGTTTGAGTTTTAACATTTTTAAGTTCTATTTTACCTTGTTCATTACCTATTTTTTCAACTAAGCCACTAGCTACAACCTCTTGGTTTACAAAAAGTTTAAATTTAATAGAAGATGAGCCTGAGTTTAAAACTAAAATTTTCATATTTTCTCCTTTATTGTGACTGAATAGCTGTTAAAAGCACGGTATCTACAATATCTTCTATCAAACAACCACGACTTAAATCATTAACAGGCTTTTTAAGACCTTGTAATAATGGGCCCATAGCAATAGCGTTTGCAGTGC
The DNA here is from genome assembly GCF_008633915.1 of Campylobacter sp. LR291e. GTDB lineage: Bacteria > Campylobacterota > Campylobacteria > Campylobacterales > Campylobacteraceae > Campylobacter_D. The sequence continues at coordinate 176,519 of NZ_VJNV01000026.1, forward strand.
GTTGAACTGCCTTATAGCAAATATTTGCCGCATTTAAATCAGGGAAGATATAAACAGTTGCCCTACCTGCAATCTTAGAATCTGGCAATTTTTTCTTAGCTACTATTTTGTCATTTGCAGCGTCAAATTGCAAAGGCCCGTCAATTTGTAAATCAGGGTATTTTTCCTTTGCTATCTTTAAGGCTTCATTTACTAAATCCACACTTGGTCCTTGTCCGCTAGTACCAGTTGAATAAGAAAGCATTGCAATGCGAGGTTCAAGCCCAAAAGATTTTGCTGTAATCGCACTTACATAGGCACTTTGTGCTAATTGTTCAGGGGTAGGATTTGGATTAACAGCACAATCAGCAAAAGCAAAAACATCATTTTCAAGTCCCATAAAAAAGATACCTGAAACCGAATTTATACCTTCTTTTGTTTTGATTATTTGCAAGGCTGGTCTTATAGTATCTGCTGTAGTAGTAGAAGCACCACTTACCATAGCATCGGCCTTTTGAGTGTGTATTAACATAGTACCAAAATAGTTTCTATCTTTAATTAACTCTTGTGCTTTTTCAAGGGTTAAGCCCTTTGCCTTTCTAAGTTCAAAAAGTATATTTGCAAATTCATCGTTAAATTCTGAATTTAAAGGATTTATAACCTTAATATCTTGCAAATTTAAGCCAAGTTCTTTACTTCTTTTGTCTATATTTTCTTTATCTCCTAATAAAATTAAATTGACTAAATTATTTTTAAGCAAAATATCACTTGCTTTCAAAATTCTATCATCATCGCTTTCAGGCAAAACTATAGTTTTTTTACTTGCTACAAGTTGTTCTGTAAGCTTAAATTTAAAACGATAGGTTGTAAGAAAATCATATTCTTTAAGTTTTTCTAATTCTTTTTCTTCAAAATCTTCGTTTAAAATGGCAAAATTCTCACCCCTTAGGGCCTCGTTTAAATAACCACAAGCTATGTCTTTATTTTTATCATCGCTTACATAAGCAACGGCTGTATTTAAATTTTTAGCAATTTTTACATGTGTGGCTAAGGTATCAAAGATTGATAAATTTGCTAAGCCTATTATGATTACAAAATCATATTTTGCCTTAATTTCTTCATAATCTTTAATGATTTTTGAATAAAAATCATTTTTACCATTATTATAGGCTAATAAAGCATCTCTTAAAGTAAAACTGAAAAATATATTTTCTTGATTTAGCTTAAATTCATTTGCTAAAGAACCATAACGACCAAGCTCTTTTTTCTTAATAACAGGACAATAAAGCCCAACGCTTTTTCCACTTTGTGTGTAGATTGTTAAAACCCTTTTAATAACAGCTAAATTTAAAGCCTTTTGTTTTGAGTTAATTAAATAAAGATTCGTCATTTTTTCTCCTTGTAAAATAAAATTGGAACACTCTTTGCTTTATTTATTTCAACAAAGTCTAAAATGATTTTAACTAAGAATAGATAAGAAAAATATTTAAAAGGATAGAAAATGAAAAAAATTTTTTTCTATATGTTACCATTAGTATTTTTTGGGTGTGCTTACACGGTTGACCCTGAAATTTCAATGAGGCCACCAACTTACGTGGAAGAATTGCCACCAAAGCAATCTAATAACATAGAAGCACCTGGTTCTTTATTTGGTAAGGGTGATAATCCTTTATTTTCTGATAAAAAGGCCATTAATGTTAATGACTTAGTAACTGTTATAATAGAAGAAAGCACAACACAAACTACACAAGCAAATAAAGCAACAAGCAGAACAAATACTTCAAATCTTAGTGGTGGTGTTTTAACAGGTGGAGCAGGTCCTGTTTCAAGTGCGATTTCACAAGTAAATAAGTATGGAGGAAACTTAGGTTACACAACTAATAGTTCAAATAGCTTTACAGGTAGCGGTTCTCAAAGCAGAAACGAAAGCTTTAGTACTACAATTTCTACAAGGGTGGTTAAAATTTTATCAAATGGCAATTATTTTATAGAAGGTTCAAGGGAACTTTTAATAAATGGAGAAAAGCAAATCATACAACTTAGTGGTGTAATTCGCCCTTATGATATAGAACAAGATAATACTATTGATAGCCGTTATATAGCAGATGCTAAGATAGTTTATAAGACAGAAGGCGAGGTTCAAAGGAGCACTACTAAGCCTTGGGGAACAAGATTTATCGAAGCTATATGGCCTTTCTAAACTCATAAAAGCTAGGTTAATCCTAGCTTTTATAATTTATTTTTTAAATTCACTTTCACTTCACTTATTTTTTTTACAATACCTTAAATTTTATTAAAAGGATTCATCATGCAAAATGCTTTATTTATAAACGAAGCTAGTGAGAAGATTAAGGCTTTAAAGGACAGAGGACTTAGTTTTTATAATGCAAATTATGCTATCAAAAAAGAGTATAACTCAAAACTTGATGCAAAAACTAAATTTGTTAAATTTTCAACTCTCCTTGCTTTTATAGCAACTTTCTTGCTTGGAATTTATGTATATTATTTAATCTTAAAAATAGAGGTTGAAATGTATGCTTACACGCAAGTTGCTTATGGAGCTGTGTTTTTATTTTTTATAGTAGGTTTTGTATTTTTAGCACTTTTATTTTTTAATAAAGAAGTGATTTTTGATTATCTTAGCCTTAATAATAAGCTTTGCAAGGAATATGATGAAAGTGTTTTTAAATTATATTTTAAATATCTTTTTTTACTTTTTTTATTCTTTTGCTTTATAAGCTTTGTATTGCTTAGCTTTATAGCTTATGAATATGCAGTATATACAAATACTGATTTTATAATGAATTTTACCTATATGTTAGCTGAACTTTTTGATTAAAAACTTGTTCAAGGTTTTTCCTTGAACAAATCTATAAAAATTTAAATTTAAAATTATTTAAAATTTTGTTATAATCCTTAGATATTTTTCTTACACATAAATTAAGGACAAAAATGACTTATTTAGAGATTGAAGGGACAAATAATCTAAGTGGAGAAGTTTCAATAAGTGGTGCTAAAAACGCTGCACTGCCTTTAATAACTTTAAGCATACTAGCTAAAAATGAGCTTGAAATTTCAAATATTCCTTGCGTTGCTGATATAAAAACTCTTTTTTTATTGCTTGAAAATTTAGGAGCTAGTTATAGTTTTGAAAACAATTTTGCAAAAATTTGTACTAAAAATTTAAAGCACACAAAGGCTACCTATGACATAGTTAGAAAAATGAGGGCTTCAATCTTGGTTTTAGGTCCCTTGCTTTCTCGCTTTGGACAATGCGAGGTTTCTTTGCCTGGAGGTTGTGCTATAGGACAAAGACCTATTGATTTACACCTTTTAGCCCTTGAAAAAATGGGGGCAAATATTAATATAAAACAAGGCTATGTAATGGCGAGTGGTAAGTTAAAAGGGGCTGAAATTATTTTTGATAAAATCACAGTTACAGGCAGTGAAAATATAATAATGGCAGCAGCACTTGCAAAGGGCAAAACTAGGCTTTTAAATGTGGCTAAAGAACCAGAAGTCGTTCAAATTTGTGAAGTTTTAGCAAATGCGGGATTAGACATTAAAGGCATAGGAAGTGATGAGTTAGAAATTCATGGGACAAATGGAGAATTACTTGAGATTAAACCATTTAAGGTAATCCCTGATAGAATCGAAGCTGGGACCTATCTTTGTGCTGGAGGAATTACAAATTCTAAAATCACAGTTACAAATACTAACCCTACGCATTTAAGTGCAGTTTTGGCTAAATTTGAAACTATGGGTTTTGGCATTGAAACAAAGGAAAATAAAATTAGCATTTTACCTGCTAAGGAAATAAAACCTGTTGAGATATTAACTAGCGAGTACCCAGGTTTTCCAACAGATATGCAAGCACAATTTATGGCACTAGCCCTTAGGGCAAATGGAACTAGCATTATCGATGAAAGGCTTTTTGAAAATCGCTTTATGCATGTAAGTGAGCTTTTAAGAATGGGAGCTGATATAAAATTAAACGGACATATAGCTACTATTAACGGGGGTAAGGAATTAAATGCAGCCGATGTTATGGCCACTGATTTAAGGGCTAGTTCAGCATTAATCCTTGCAGCACTTGCAGCAAAAGGGGTTAGCAAGGTCCATAGAATTTATCATTTAGATAGAGGATATGAAAATTTAGAAAAAAAATTTAAAAATTTAGGTGCAAAAATCACAAGACTTAAAGAAAGAGCATAAAATGATGGATACTTGGGCTTGTCTTAGCTTTTTAGAAGAAAATATTAAGTCCTTAAAAGATTATGAATTAATTAGCATAGATGAGGCAAAGGATAGATATTTAGCAGTTGATATTTATGCTAAGAAAAATATGCCAAGTTATGATAATAGTGCACTTGATGGCTATGCTTTTAATTTTAATGATAGATTTTCACCCCTTAATATTAAAGAAAGCATTTTTGCAGGTGATAAAAAAAGCTATAAACTTAAAAAAAATGAAGCCTATAAGATAATGACAGGGGCTAAAATACCAGAAAATGCTGATACTATTATAAGATTTGAAGATGTTAAATTTAAGGACGAAAAATTATTTATAGATGAAAACATTAAGCAATTTAATGCCATTAGATTTAAGGCAGAAGAGATTAAAAAAGATGCATTTCTTTTTAAAAAGGGAGAGTGCCTAAATGCTTCTAAACTTACGCTTTTAGCGGCACAAGGAATTTATAAAATTTACGTAATTCGCAAAATTAAAATTGGAATTTTTTCAAGTGGCAATGAATTAAGCGAACCTTGGCAAGAATGCGATGAAAATAGAATTTATAACGCAAATGCTACTGCTATAAGGCAGATATTTTCAAAAAACTGCTTTGAATGTTCTTATCTTGGCATTATGAAAGATGAATTTGAAACCACAAAAAAAGCCTTAAATAATGAGAATTTTGATCTATTAATAACAAGTGGTGGTGCCAGTGTGGGCGAGGCTGATTTTATGCTAAAGGCTTTAAAAGAATTAAAATTCACACCACTTTTTGAAAGTGTAAGAACAAAAATGACTATGCCAACAAAATTATTTAAAAAAAATAAAACTTTAGTATTGATACTACCAGGAAATCCTATGTCTGCTTTTTTAAGCTGTTTCATTTTTGGTCTTAAAATCACTTCTTTATTAAGTGGAAATTTAGGTAAATTAAACAAAATCGTAGCAAAAATGGCCTTTAATGTAAATTTGAAAGAAGGTAGAAACAACTTAATACTTGGAAATTTAGAAAATGGCGTGTTTATACCTACCAACAAAGGAAAGCTTAGCTCATCTATGATTTTACCGATAGTACAAAGCGAATTTTTATTAATAAGCAAAAAGGAAGAAAAGGAACTACAACAAAACCAAGAAGTTGAGATTATAAAGCTTGTTTAGAAAAATTTTATGTTTCGCTTTGAAATTTGTTAAACATTAGAAATTTTTAATTTTTATGACTGATTTTTACTTAGCTACTTGTGCTTCATTTGTTATAGTACCAAGCATTAATTGCATGATTGAAATGCTATATAGTGCGTTTTTAAATTTGATTTTTTTAAAAAATTCCATTATTGTTTTGATTAAAATTTAAAGATTGCATAGAACCATAATAAGATATACTCTCATCATTCATCATCTCTAGTAGCCCCGCCAACAAAAAAAATAATCAAATCATTTAACAAGTCTAGCTTATCGTTAAAATAGAAATTTTTTAAGGCATTTGTTGCTGTTTTACTATAATCTACTTTCTTATTTTTATTTAAAATGTAAAATTGTTTTGGATAATTTAAAAAAATAAAAATCTAAGATAAAAATCCTTTTGTATTTCATCAATTTTTACATTATTTTTTATAAAAACCTAAAATATCAAAATCATTAACCGCAACTTTTTCTATAGGTTTAAATGGAAATGATGATCTTATTTCCACTGATTTTACTATTTGTGTTAAAAAACCATTTTGATTAAGAATATTTTTAATTATCTTAAATCTACTTGATTGATTGAATTATTTGAATTATCAAGCAAAACTTCAACATTTGAATTTTTATTATAATGCTTTAACAACATAAAACATAATTGTTCTATTATCAAACCAGAATATGCTTTAAATTTAATCTCATCATCATTTCTTTTTAGGCCTGCTGAATCAGTCTTATTAAAATTTATTTCTTGCAATCTATTTTTTGCCTTATCAAGCAATGATTTTGTAAAAGCATTATCCTTTTTTAATACAATTTTTATAATTCTAAATGGTAAAAAAGAAAAACTATCTTCTAAAATTTCATTATTATCATTTTTTAAAATCAAAGCCTTATTAAAATCAACTTAACATATATTCATAACAAATTTTCTTTTTTTTAAAAATCCTAGAATAAAGCCTTTTTCCATTTAAATAAGCCCTATCTAACTTACCTTGCCATTTATTTACTTTTAACTCATTTAAAAACCCATCTTTTACTTGAAAATCAATTCCTATAATTTTAAATTGCTTGGGATTATATTTATCCAAAAAAGATATAGGCACGCCCATCACTCCATTATAATCACTAAGTATAGCCTTTGTTGTTGGTATCTCAATGGCCTTTATATTGCTTATAAGCATTCTTTTTTATAAGCTTTTTATCGTTATTTAGATTATCAGCCATTGTATTAAGACTTAAAAATTCATTCTTTTCTTTGCTTTCTATGTTAGTAAACCACCTTACACCCTTAACCTTAATATATTTGTTTCCATCCTTATCCACGCCACAACCACTAGCATTTAAATCATAATCATTTGGTACTAAAACTTCCTATCTCCACTATTGATACTAACTCCTAGCCATAATTTATTTTGTTGAAACAAAGGAAAAATATCCTTAGTGCTTATTGTATTTAAATTACCTATGATAGCAAATTTTTTATTGCTTTCATCACACCATTTTATAAATTCTCTAAAAAGTGAAAAAGGAAGATTTGTTATAATAAAATCTGCTTTATTTCTTAGTTTTACCACTTCCTTACTTCTAAAATCGCCATCACTTTTTAGTTTGCTAAGATGCTTTTTATTTATACTTATATTTGCCATTGTACCCCTACCACTTGCATTGTAAGAAGTGGCTATTAATTCTTTTATACCTAGCCTTTTAAAATTAATCATAAAATAAGCAAAAAAATTACTTTCATTAGTATCGAAAGGTAGTAAGATAATCTTATCTTTAAAGATATTTTTATTGTATGCTAAATAAGTATTTATTTATTATCAAAATAACTTGTATAAAACTCATTTTTTTATTTATTTTTGCACTTGTTAGATTAGCACTATTATTTTTACTCATTTTTTAATCTTTTAGTGGTTCAAAATTCAAAGTAAATATAGTTCCTTCATCCTTAACTGACTCGCAATGAATTTTTATATTATTATCCTTGCATACCTTTTTAACCAAGGATAAACCTATACCAAAGCCTCCTTGGTCTTGATTAAATCTAGTGTAATATTCAAAGATATTTTTAAGATTTTTTTTATCAATGCCACAACCACTATCCCCTATGCTAAGTGAGTTTTTACTTAAAATAACCTCTATAAAACCACCTTTTTTATTGTATTTTACTGCGTTGCTTAAAAGATTATCAATAAGCTTTGATAGATGACTTTTATTGATAAAAATATAAATTTCACTTTCTAACTTTGTTCTTATTTCAAGCTTTTTTTGTTTAAAAAATAAATCAAAAAATTCAAGCCTTTCTTTAACTAAAATTTCTAAGTTTACTTCTTCTTTTTCACTTGTTAATGTGCTTGGAAAATTATAAAATATAAGGTCAGAAAATACTTGCGTTAGGGTCTTTGCTGCAAGTTTTATACGTTTAAATTTAGCACTTTCTTCTAAATTTTGCTTTTCAAGCTGTTCGATACTCATTAAAATCACACTTAAAGGTGTGTTAATTTCATGGGTAGAATCCTTTATAAAGCGATTTAGGGTGTTAATCTTATCTTCTAAGGGCTTTAGGGCGATTTTTACCAAAATATAAGCTATGATTGCTAAAATAATGAAAGATATTAAAGCCCCACCCAAAACCTTAGTCCAAATAAATATAATATCTCTTTTTGCGTTTTCACCTTGTACTAAAATTTGAAGTTCATTTTTTCTTGGAGATTCTTTAATGCCTTGTACAAGTGAAAACTCATGCGAATTTAATGGAGCTATGTAAAAAATAAAATTATCATACATTCCCTTACCATAAGAAGTTTTAGCGTTTTTTGCCTTGCTTAAATTCATATCAAGATTATTAAAAAAAATTTTATTATCATCAAAAAGGGCAAATTTTACATTTGAACTTTTTGCTACATTTGAAGTGCTTTCTTCAAGTGGTATAAAACGGGCGTTTTGAATGTTTATAGCTATGTTTCTATGTGTTTGTCGAAGACTTAAAGAATTATTATTTATCAATTCTTCATAAAACTTTGCATACCAAATACTAAAAAAAATCGCTAAAAAAATGCCTGTTGTAGTTAGATAAATGAGTAAAATTTGACGGATAACCCTTTTAGCTTCCGACATAACAATACCCTCTGCCCCTTTGATTGATTATTGCATCCTTTCCTATAATCTTTCGCAAATTCTTAATGTAGACTCTCAAACTTAACTCGCTTGGTTCTTCACCATACTCCCATAATTCTTCAAAAATTTGTTCTTGTGTTAAAAAATTATTCTTATTTTTTAAAAGCATGGTTAAAAGCTTTATTTCTTTACTAGGTAAGACTATGCTTTTATCATTTTGGTAAAGTAGTTGAGAATTTAAATTAAATTTAAAGCCATTTGGTAGTGTTACAAAATCATCATTATTATGAGAAAATGCCCTTTTTAACAATGTTTGAACCCTCATTGCTAATTCTGCTAATTCAAAAGGCTTTTTTATATAATCATCGCACCCTACATTATACCCACTTTGCAAGTCTTGCAAGGTATTAAGAGAAGTCATAAAGATAGCCGGGGTATTTTTACCACTTTTTCTAAGTTCATCAAGCAAAGAAAAGCCATCTCCCAAGGGCACCTTAACATCTAAAATCCATAAATCAAAATGCTTTTCATAGGCTAAGTCAAGTGCTTGCTGTGCATCCTCGCAAACACTTACTTCATAACCTTCATCGCTTAAATACTCTTCAACAATCTCATTTAAACTAGAATCATCTTCAAGTAGTAAAATTTTAGCTGCCATATTGTGTCCTAATAAAAATACGCAATTTTAGCAAGTTTTAGTAAATCTGCCCTAAGGCAGATTTTAAATTAAGCCTTTGGACCTATCATTTTGCTAGGGTCAACAAATTTATTAAAGTCTTCTTCGCTTACTAAATTTAATTCCTTAGCACTTTCTTTTAATGAAATTCCCTTTTTATGAGCATTTTTGGCCACCTTTGCAGCATTTTCATAGCCTATATGTGGATTTAAAGCAGTTACTAGCATTAAAGAATTATGTAAATTATGATCAATCTTTGCTTTATTTGGTTCAATACCCACAGCACAATGTATATTAAATGAATGTATTGAATCAGCTAATAAATCAAGGCTTTGTAAGAAATTATAAATAATCACAGGTTTAAATACATTAAGTTCAAAATTTCCTTGACTTGCCGCAAAGCCTATAGCAGCATCGTTTCCCATAACTTGCACGGCCACCATGGTAATTGCTTCGCACTGAGTAGGATTAACCTTACCAGGCATTATAGAACTACCCGGTTCATTTTCAGGTATGATAAGTTCTCCAAGACCACATCTTGGACCACTTGCAAGCCACCTAACATCGTTTGCTATTTTCATTAAATTTGCAGCCAATCCTTTCATAGCCCCGTGTGTGAAATTTATAGCATCATGGCTTGTTAAGGCGTGAAATTTATTAGGGCTTGAAACAAATTTTGTACCTATCAATCTTGTTAATTCTTCGCTTACCTTTTGACTTAATTCAGGGTGTGCATTAAGTCCAGTACCAACAGCAGTACCACCTATGGCTAATTCTCTTAAAGTTGGCAAAGACGCTATGATTTGTTCTTTTGAATGTTCAAGCATAGATAAATAACCACTAAATTCTTGCGACAAAGTAAGAGGAGTTGCATCTTGAAGGTGAGTACGACCTATTTTAATAATGCCTTCAAATTCCTTAACTTTCTTTGTAAAGGTAGCGATTAACTCATCAATAGCAGGGATAAGCTTTTTTTCAACTTGTTCTACAGAAACTATACTCATAGCCGTAGGGAAAGTATCATTTGAACTTTGAGACATATTTACATGGTCATTTGGATGAACTAATTTTTCTTTTCTAAAATCCCCACCCATAATCTCAGTAGCACGATTTGCTATAACTTCATTCATATTCATATTACTTTGAGTACCAGAACCTGTTTGCCAGATAGCAAGTGGGAAATTATCATCAAATTTACCAGCTATAATCTCATCGCAAGCTTGTACTATAGCGTTTTTCTTAGCATCGTCTAATTTACCTAGTTTATTGTTAACAATGGAGAGTGACTTTTTAAGATTAGCAAAGGCATAAATTAAAACCTTTGGCATCTTCTCACAACCTATTTTAAAATTTTCAAAACTTCTTTCAGTTTGAGCACCCCAATATTTGTCATTTGGGACCTTAATTTCACCCATGGTATCGTGTTCGATTCTGTATTCCATAATAATCCTTTTTAAAAAAATATGTTTTAAATTTAAACAAAAATTAGCATAAAACAAAATAAAATTTTTAATAAATTGCCTAAATCTTGGTAAATTTTACACATTTTTAAAAAGGCTTTAAATTGTGATTTTAAGGAATTTTTCTTAGTATAACTATGCTTTCTAGGTGTGGGGTATTTACAAATTGGTCAAAAAAGGCAAAATATAAAATTTCATGGTATTGTGTTAAAAATTTTAAGTTTTCTTTAAGCGTATAAGGATTGCAAGATATATAAATTATAAAATTGTACATTTTTGCTAAATTCATTACTTCAAAACTTAGTCCTACCCTTGGTGGGTCAAGTAAAATATGAGAAAACTTAAATTTATTTAAATCTACATTTTTTAATCTAAAAAATTCTCTCTCTTTTTTTAAAGCACTCACTAGCTCCTCGCTTGAAAGCCTTACAAAATCTATATTTAAGATATTATTTAAGGCACAATTTTTAAGGGCGTATTCTATATTTTTTTTACTTATTTCAGTGGCCATTATATTTTCAAAAAAAACACTTAAAGCAATACTAAAATTTCCATAACCACAATAAAGTTCTAATAAATCTTTTCTATCTTGTAAAATGATTTTTGAAAGTATATATTCAATCATTTTCTCATTTATATAGGTATTTGGTTGTACAAAACAATCATTATCAAAGGTATAAAAAATGGGCTTTTTATTAATGATTAATTTTTGACTTAGACTTTCTTGTTTAAAAATTAATTTTTTATTTTTAGACCTTGTGATTAATTTTAAATTTAAATCCTTGCTTAGCTTTTCTAAATCATTTTTTATTAAAAAAATATCCTTATGATAAAGCAAGGTTGTGCTAATATCCTGCCTAGTGGCTAAAAATTCAACCCCAAAAAGCCTTTGTTTTAAATTTTCATTTTCGTTAATATAGGTTAGCAAAATAGGCATTAAATCATAAATTTTTTTATCTACAAACTCGACTTTTTCAACTATGATTTTCTTTTTTGTATCCTTATCAAACATAGCATAAAAAAGTTTATTATTATCGTGAAAAAAAGCAAATTCAGCCCTTGTTCTAAAATGCTTTAAAGGCGAGTTAAAAATTTCAAACTCACCCTTAAAATCATCCTTGAAAAAATCTTTAAAAAAGGCTATTTTATCGTTCATTAATTTAATTTTTGAATGTGAAAACCAGCCCAAGTTTGCGTTTGAGGCATTAATTCTATCTCATTTACATTTATATGAGATGGAAGTTTTATCAAGGCTAAAATAACTTGTGCTATATCATCAGCACTTAAATATTTAGTATTTTCATAGACTGCATCAGCCTTTTTTTTATCGCCATGAAAACGAACTTCGCTAAATTCAGTTTTACAAAGTCCAGGGGCTATATTTGTAACCTTGATATTTGAATCCCTTAAATCATTGCGAAGAGCTAATGAAAATTGACCTACAAATGCTTTAGTACCACAATATACATTGCCTCCAAAGTATGGATTTCTAGCTGCTACTGAACCTATATTAAAAATATACGCACTTTCTTGCTTTCTAAGTATAGGAATAAGTACCTTTGCTACATATAAAAAACCCTTTACATTTGTATCTATCATTGTTTCAATATCTTCTATATCTGCTTTATCAAATTCACTAAGGCCAAGGGCAAGTCCAGCATTATTTAATAAAATTTCAATATCCATAAACTCGCTAGGCAAGTTTTTAACGGCATTAAAAATGGCATCTTTATCTCTTACATCAATATTTAAAATATGAACCCTATCTTTAAATTCTTCTTTTAATTCTTGTAGTTTTTCCTTTCTTCTTGCTAGGGCTATGATTTTATAGTTATTTTTGGCTAAAACTCTAGCACAAGCTTGTCCAAAACCTGAACTTGCCCCTGTAATAAATGCTGTTTTCATAATCTATCCTTTTTTAAATTTAACTCTGACTTATATCAAAACTAAAAAATTTGCTTTTAAAATTATTTGGCAATTCTTTATATTGATTAAGTGCAGGTTCGTAATTTTGGGCTTCTTGATATAAAAGTCCAAGTGCTACCTTGCTTTCTCTATTAGTCCTATCACTTAACTTAGAAAGTTGTAAAAGGGCTATGGCTGAATTTGGATTATCGGCACCAGTTGCAGCTACTGCTGCTAAAAAAAGCGTCCTTGAATCTTGCACATTATACTCATCAATTAACATACTATATAAAGCGTATGCTTCTTGATATTGCCCTGCAAAGATATCTAAATATGCCAGGGTTTGAATAACGCCTTCTTCATTTTTAGTACTTGCATTTGCAAGTTTTTTAAATTTTTGCCTTTCTATATTTAAAAGCCCTGAAACTTGCATTAAAGAAACATACATTTCCCTAGCCACATTTGCACCACCAAAAATGCTACGATAATCAAGCTTTAAATTTTCAAAATAAATTTGGGCATTTTGGGCGTATTCTTGTATATTTAAATTTTCATTTTTTGCATTAAAATATAAAATATTTGTCAAAATATCTTCTGGCAAAGCACTCCTTAACTGGTCTATTTTAGTGTCAAGTACCTGACTTAAATTATTTGTTTTAGCAATGATTACATCAAACATTAAGCTAAGTGGACTATCATCTTTATTCTCTTCTAAATATGGAATCATAGCTGCGTGATTAGAATTTGCTAAAAAAAGCATACTTCTTTGTAAATTTGCCTTAAATTCTTTATCACTTGCTATATTTTCTAAAATTTCATTAAATAATTTAGCTGTATCAATACCACTTAATTTTGCTGCAAACATTGCAAAGGCACCTGCTTGATAATTTTTTGGATTAAGATGATAAGAACTTGAAAAATGCTTATAGGCTTGGTCATAATTTTTAAGCTGTGCGTAAGTAAGCCCTAAATTATAATGTAAAATGCTGTGTTCTGGGTAATCATTTAAAAGGGCTTGAAACTGCAAATTTGCTTGTCTTAATTGTTGATTAAGGGCTAAATTTATGATATTTGCTATCTTAATATTAGTTGATGAAAGTGTTTTTCCTATGTTTAAATAATTTTCATTGCCTTCGCTATCTTCTACAAAGCCTACAATATTTGCCTTTTTAATATAAAGGGATGCTTGTTTTGAGTCAAATACTTGATAAGGGGCAAAGTAAAATAATAAGTCAAACTGGTCTTCTGGGTTTTGCAATAAATCCTTAGAAAAATTACCCTGTGCTAAGTGTATATTAAAAAGTTCTTTGTTTAAATTTACTTTAATCTTATGCATATCTAAAATTTTATATCTTTCTAGGTCTGTATTAAAAGATGCATTTAAACGAGCTAGGACATTTTGATAATTACCCATTTTTAAATCCACTAAATTTATAGCTGCTAGGCTTTTATTAAAATCTCTATCTATTTTCATAGCTGTATTTAAGGCAGTTTTAGCCTTTTCAAATTCACCTATCTTAGCATATAAAAGCCCTAACGAAAGACTTGATTCATAACTTCCTTGAGTATTTAAGGCCTCAATTGCCTTATTTGTTAAATCAAGCTTTGTAAAAATTTTAGCTGAAAGGTATTTTGCTGTATCTGTGTAAGGTTCAACATTTACCTTTTGTAGCATTTGCAAGGCCTCAGGATAATAGCCCTTATAATAATTTATAAGGCTTAAATAATAACCATAAAGCTTAGAATTTCCTTCTTTTGGCAAGTAAACCTCGGCTAAGTCTATATAATATTTAAATTTTTCACTATCTCCTAAAATCAAAGAACAAACCGCAGCATTAATGCAAGAAACGCTTTGATGTTCGCCATTTGCAATAGCCTTTTTAAAGCTATCAAAAGCGTGTGCGAAGTCTCCATCATTCATTTGAGAAACGCCAAGATTATAATTAGAAAGCGATTCATTATAAACTGAAACTTGTTCGTAAAGCTTTAAGGCTTGTTCTACTTCGCCTCTTAAATAAAGAGTATTTGCCTTTTGAATCATGCTATCAATCTTAGTCATATCATTATAATTATAAGACTCATCAATACTAACAACACCCGTTTCTACCACCTTTGTAGCCACATAATCAGCCCGAATTTGCCCATCATCAAAGCTAAGATAAAAAAGCACAAAAACTAAAATACAAACTACGCTTATACAAAGTCCAAGCAAGTACATAAATTTCTTATCTTTATACCAAACATCAGAATTTGAGTCATATGATTCTTCATAAGTTGGTTCATCTTCAACAGGGGCTGGTTTTTCAACAGGGGCTGTCTCTCTTGTAAAATTAAAGCCTCCTCCACCATCATCAAGCGAGGTTAACTCATCTTCTTCTGGTGCTTCTCCTGCCTTTCCTTGCAAGTCTTCAAAACCATCATCAACATTATCATCGATAACATTTTCGCTTTTTTGCTCTTCTGGTTGTTCTTCAGGTTCTTCTAAGATAATTTCTTCTGCCATTGTTCAACTCTTAAAAATATTTTCTAAGTACATCAGGAATGCGAATTTTACCATCGTTTTCTTGATAATTTTCCATAATCGCCACTAAGGTCCTACCAACTGCCAAACTTGAACCATTTAAGGTATGCACTAAGGCATTTTTACCCCTTTCATTTTTGTAACGAATTTTAGCCCTTCTTGCTTGAAAATCCCTACAATTAGAAACCGAACTAATCTCTCTATATTTATTTTGTCCTGGTAACCAAACTTCCAAATCAATGGTCTTAGCTGCACTAAAACCTAAATCCCCCGTACAAAGCATTAAATGCCTATGGGCTAGTCCAAGGCTAGTTAATAAATCACTAGCACAATTTAGCATTTCTTCAAATACCAAATCACTTTGTTCGGGTCTTGTAATGCTTACAAGTTCTACTTTTTCAAATTGGTGTTGTCTTATTATGCCCCTAGTATCACGTCCTGCACTACCTGCTTCCTTTCTAAAACAAGCACTATAAGCAGTCATTTTTAAGGGCAAAATTTCACTTGATAAAATTTCATCATTATATAAATTTGTAAGTGGAATTTCAGAAGTTGAAATTAAATATAAATCCTCGTCCCTTACCATATAAGCATCATCTTTAAATTTAGGAAGTTGACCCGTACCAAACATGGTATTTGAATTTATTAAAAATGGGACATTTACAAGTTCAAAACCTCTATTTTGATTAAAATCAATCATATAATTTATCAAGGCCCTATTTAATCTAGCCCCATCCTTTTTAAGTACGCAAAATCTACTTTGAGAAATTTTAACCCCTCTTACAAAATCAAGCCAATCAAGCTTTTCGCCTAGTTCAAAATGTTCTTTTACTTCAAAGTCAAATTTAGGAATATCCAAAACCCTTTTAAGCTCCACATTTTCATTTTCATCATCACCAACTGGCACGCAATCATCAGGGATATTTGGTATAGAATAAGAAATATTTTCAAGTCTTTCTTCAAGACTTAAAACTACCTTATTTTGCAAGGAAATTTTTTCTTTATTTAAGCTAAGTTCTTTTTTTAAGATCTCTTTGTCGCTTGAGGTGGCAAGTTCTTTTGAGAATTTATTTTGAAAAGCTTGTAAATTTTCAAGCTTATTTTTTTCTTCTTTTAACTCGCTAAATAAGGCACTCAACGCCTTTAATAAATCCTCTTCAACCTTTTTAGCCTTTAATTTTAAGGCTATATTTTCAAAATCATTTTGCAAGGCTTTTAAATCTAGCATTTTTACCCTTTAAAGTCCTATTTTATCATAAATTTTAGCCATTTTTTGACTAGCTATTTTTTTAGCTTTTAAAGCACCAAATTCTAAAATTTCTCTTAATTTATTAGGTTCTTTTAAATAAGCATTATATTTTTCATTTGCCTTTAAAAAATACTCACTAACAAGTTCATTTAAATACTGCTTAAAATGCCCATAACCTTCTCCGCCATTTTCGTAGCGAGTTTTTAAGCTTGAAATTTCATTCTCATTTAAAAAAAGTTTAGCTATGTTAAAGACATTGCAAGTTTGCCATTGTTTAGGGCTTTCAAGGGGGGTGCTATCTGTTATTATGCTTGAAATTTGCTTTTTTCTTGTCTTATCATCAGCAAAAATATCAATGGTATTTTTATAAGACTTACTCATTTTTGCACCATCAGTTCCACAAATAACAGCGATTTTATCATCTATTTGAGGTTCAGGTATTGTAAAAATTTCACCAAATTCATTATTTATTTTTATAGCAATATCCCTTGTAATCTCAATGTGTTGAATTTGATCCTTCCCAACGGGGACTAAATTGCTATCATAAAGAAGTATGTCAGCTGCCATTAAAACAGGATATGAAAAAAGCCCATGACTTGCGTTTATGCCTTTTGCTATTTTATCCTTGTAACTATGAGCCCTTTCAAGTAAGCCCATGGGTGTAAATTGTGATAGAATCCAATAAAGTTCTAAGACCTCTTTAACATCGCTTTGTAGCCAAAAGGTACATTTTTCATGGTCAATTCCAAGGCTAAGAAAAGCTGCTGCTACTTTTAGGGTATCCATTTTTAATTTATTTGCATCCTTGCTTGAGGTCATAGCATGATAATTTGCTATAAATATAAATAAATCGCTATTTTCTTGTCTATCAAGCATTTGCTTAATAGCCCCAAAATAATTTCCTATATGTAAATCCCCACTAGGTTGCAAGCCACTTAAAACTCTCATTTTATCTTCTCTTGTAGTTCTTTAACTATATCTTTAACGCTTTTATTTGTAATATCCATGATTAAATTTGCCTTTTTTTTATATAAATTGAGTCTTTCATTATATAATTTTTTCGCTTTATTTTCATCAAAAAAAAGGGGTCTTTTTGCAATTTCTTCTTTATTTAAGCGATTTTTTAAATACTCAAATTCAGCCTTTAAATACACGCAAAGTCCTATTCTGTCTAAATTATTAGCGTTTATAAAGCCTCCTCCTGTTGCTATACTAGCCCCCTTTATATCCCCAAAAAACCTTGCCATTTTTTCTTCTTCTTTTCTAAAAAAAGTCTCACCAAATTTTTCAAAAATTTCTTTTATACTAAGATTAAATTGCAAACTTATAAGCTGGTCACTATCTAGGAAAATTAAATTTTCATTTAAGGCAAATTCTCTAGCTATCGTGCTTTTTCCACAGCCCATAAAGCCCACAAAAAAAATATTTTTATCTATCATTTTGCAGTCCTTTAAGGCTTATTTTAGCATTAATTTACTAATAAATTTAAAAAAAATGTATGATTCCTAACGAAAATCCTACAAATAAACATACAATAGACACTCCCCAGACCCAAAAAAAGCTTTTTTTGATATGTTCTTTTATGCTAACATTTCCTAAACCACAACCAAAAAGTGCAGCAGGTACCACAGGCGATATAAAGGTAGCACAATTTCTAGCCACTATCATAATAATAGCAATGCTATAAGAATCAATGCCTAAAACGCTTGTAATTCCAACAACTATAGGCATAATGCCAAAAAAATAAGAATCTGTACAAAAAATCAAGGCCATAGGAACGGCTGTTAAGCCTACTATTAAAGGGATTAAACTTAAGGCACTTTCAGGCATTATATGAAGTAAAAACATAGCCATAACCTTCATAATCCCACTTGCATCAAAAACGCCTATTAAAATTCCAGCCCCAAACAATGTAGTAGCCATCATCATAGCACTTTTTGCGTATTTATTTATTAACTTTTGGGCTAGTTCTAAATTTGGATAATTTATAAACAAAACAAGGCAAAGTCCCATCATAAAGGGAAAATATCCAGGAAAGATATTTAAAACAAGTAAGATAACTACGCCTATTAACAAAATAATATTTATAATAAATTTTTTATCTTGATTGTGAACCCCTATTTCTACGCTATAAGTTTCATTCAAATTTATTAAACCTGCCCCTTTTTTCACTTCCATTCTAGCTAGTATTAAAGCAATTATCAAAGCACATATAAGGCCAGTAATTTGAATAGGGATTAATCTTAGCCAAATATCGTTTGCCTCGGCACTTATAATAGTAGCAGCACGAACGGTTGGTCCTCCCCAAGGCAACAAATTCATAACCCCAAGAGATACTGCTAAAATAGTCATTAAGGTAGTTTTTTGCATACCAAGTTTTTCATAAATAGGCATTAGTGCAGGAATAGCTATTAAAAATGAGGACGCACCTGAACCATCTAAGTGTGCGACTACAGCGATAATAACGGTTAAAACACAAATGCTATAAACATTATTTTTACTAGTTTTAAGTAAGGCATTTATGATTTTATTAAAAAGGCCAGTTTCATTTATAATTCCAAAAAATAATATAGAAAAGATAAACAAAACAGCAGTTGAACTTACGCTTGAAATGCCTGATTTTATGAAAAAGCTAAGGGCTTTAAAATCAAAAATAGGATTTTGAATATTTAAAAAATACTTTGTTTGAACCCTTTCTTTTAAAAAGGACCCTATGCCAAAATTTGCATACATATCAAGTAAGCAAAAGACAATGCCAACCACGCCTGAAACTATGATAAAAGCAATAGCAGGAGAGGTTTTGTCCTTTAACAAAAGATAGATTATAAAAATAAGGGAGAAAAAGCCCACGAATGCTAAAAAAATTTCCACTAGCTTTCCTTTTTGTTTTTATAAAATCTTAATTAAAAAAGATAAATAAAAGCACATTTTTTATGATAAAAATATTTTTTTGTTACATTAAGTAAAGCTTATAAGCTTGATTTTTTTGTTTAAATCATATAGCTTAAAAAATAACTAAATCAAATTAAATTTTTTATTATTGAAATTTGGATAAAAATAATCAAGCAATAAAATTAAATTATGATAATCAACAACTTCACTAAATTTATCAGTATTTAAACCAGTATTTAACACAAATTTATAACAATCAAAATTATAAGTTTGTGTTGTATCATTCATAATTGTATGTGTTTTAGCAATCAAACAAATATATTGAAAATCTTTGTCTATATATGTTGTTTGATTATTTGGGTGAACCATTAAAAAATGTTGATTTAGTGTAAGAGCAATTAAATTTTCTATATAATCACTTATTTGTGGGAATTCAGAATTTGGAAAAATATAATGAATTTGTGTAGCTATAGCTCTTTCATTTACTTGTTTAATTTCTGAAAGTTTATTGTTAAATTTATCATTATATCTATGAACAATTTTTTTAGCCTTTTGAATTTGATAATTTGCATTTTGTCTAATTTGTGGATTTATTTGTTCGTATTCAATCCTTGTAATATGTTTATATTTGCCACTTAACTTATCTCTCCAATTTATTCTATTATATTTTAATTCATCAAATGTGATTATAGTAGATGATAAAAATCCACGTCTAGTACCTTTTTTATTATTTATAAAAGCTAGTGGATTTAAAATTTTAGTAAATATACGACCACATTCTGTTTTACCATTTATAGCTATATGTTTAATAGTGAAATCAATAAAAATATCTTTTAATTTTTTAAAACTTTCCTTATTTTGATTGTTTAAAAAATCATTAAATACATTTAAAAGACCACTATCTTGTAAAACTTTTTTAATGTATAAAGTTAAAAAATTTAAAGCATTTGTATCACGCATTGCAATATATTCAAGCAAATTTAAATTATGAATTTTAAAAATATTGATATTTTTACATTTGCCTACATGTTCTAAAACACCCTATATGTTAATAAATTTATAGGTTGGGCAAAAAATTTATCATATTCATTGCTTGTTTCATTTAAATCTGTACTTGGTTTTGCAAAAATCATCATTACATTTTGTTTTGTATATTCATTTAACCAAATGTCACTAATTTTAAAAATTATATTTTCATCATAATTTGTAAATTCTAAAATACAATCAGCCACTATTGATATAACATCAGGAATATATTTTTGGTCAATCCATCTTGCATTATTGGTTTTTTTAATATCATAATTAAAAGAATTTATAAATTCTATAATATCAGCATTAAGCATTATTTATCTTTTTTTACACCAAACCAAAAACAACTTGTATTATCAATATTTAACGTTCTTGTTTGATAATTTCTAGCTATTTTATAAAATGTTCTAAATTCTTCACTTGCTATATAATCTTGGTCCTTTTTTGTCAAATTAATTTATATTTTAGGAATTAAAATAGCTACAGAACCATTAATAACAAAACCTTTTTTTCTTTTTTATAAGTCTAAGGCTATAAGTCATATTCGATGTTAGATAAACATCATCTCTATTTAAAAACATAGAGACTTTAAATTTATTTAACTCATTTTTAGCAATATAACTATCATATCCTTGTATATCTAAAAGTCTTCCATCATTGCTAATATTACACGATTTGATAATTCTTATATCGCTTTTATTATTGCTTGTATTTGAATTTGTAAGTTGTCCATCTCTAAAACTATCAAAAATTCCAAATTTTAATTTTGTAAAAATATTATCAAAAAAATCATTTCTAAATATAACCCAATAAGGCAAATTCTTGTCAAAAATATACGAACTTTTTTTGCATTAATCTTAAATTAAGTGGCAATGATTTTACGCATATCTCTTTATTTTTGCCAGTAATTATATTTATTGTTTCTATTAATACGCCATTAAATCCTAGTTCACCAAAATCTATAATATGACTTACTCCTTTTTTTTCTAGCTTTTCTCTTGTACTTTGATATTCATTTGTATTAAGTAAATTTTTAGGCATTATCATAGATGTAAAATCAGCCATTTGTAAAGCTTTTTCCAAAAATAATTTCACTAAATTTTTATTTTTATTTATTTTAGTAAATGGTGGATTTCCTATAATTAAATCAATATTTTCACACTCAAATTTTAAAAAATCATCACAAATAAATTCTATTTTAAAAATTTTTTGGAATTTGTTTGAGATAAAGTATTT
>NZ_VJNV01000027.1 GCF_008633915.1 Campylobacter sp. LR291e
GGAGAAAAAATGAATTATTTAATATATTTTAAATATGATGGACTTGGAGCTAGATTAGTTAATTTATCTTATTATTTTTATTTAGCAAATAGACTCGGTAATAAAAATTTCGTTAAATTTGCATGGTTAAATACTGAAGGCTATAAAAAAGCTCATTTAAGCACTGATTTTAAGGGAGAAGATGGAGTAAAAACAATTGGCTTTTGTGTTATGGAAAAAGAAGAAATTTTTTCACCTACTTTTATAAAAAAATATTATATAGATAAATTACCAAAAAGAGATTTTGATATTAACACTTTTAAAAATTTTGATGAGTTACAAGAAAAATTTTTAAGTGTAGATAATGCTAATTTTATAACCATTGGACCGCCGAGATTCGTAAATGAAGATGATATGACAGATAGACTTAGGATTGAAAATGCCTTTAATAAAGATATAGAATTTAGCGATAATGTGAAAGCAATTATAAAAGAAGCTAAGAATAAGGCTTTAGAATTTAATGATTATAATGTTATAAATTTAAGGGCTGGGGATGTGGTATATTTTGGTAATTGGAGAAAAAAAGATGAAATTATTTTCCGAGCTACTTATTTTGAACTTGCCTTGCAAATTATTAAGGCAAATCCTAATAAAAAATTTATAATATTTTCAGAAGATGTAGAATCAGTAGATAAACTTTGTGATTTTGTAAATAGTAAAAATGTAATTAGTGCAAATAAGATTAGGGATTGGAAAAGACCAAATTTAGAATTATTCTTTTTTGATATTGCCTTTATGAGTTGTGCCAAAGAACTTTATTCTTCTGCTGTTTCATCAGTGCCTCAACTTGCTAGATATATGAATAAAAATCTAAAAGGTATAAATACACTTAGGTATTTTAGCGAAGAACAAAGATATGAATTTTTAGAAAAAAATATTGATATTTTAAATCTTCATCCTATGCAAAAGGCTTTGTCTTATTTTCATCTTTTTATACTTGCTAGGAATTTAAAAAAAAATTACGATATTTTAATATATTATTTAAGACAGGCCTTAAAAAATGACTTAGATAATGATAAATATAGAATTCACATAATAGCAAATTTAGTTTTAAAACAAGAATATAAAAAAGCAAATCGTTATCTAAGCTTTATTTTTAATACTCGTTACAATGAGTTTATATCGTTATTTTTTGAATTTCAAATACTTACTAATGATTTTTTAAACGCAAAAATAAATAGCAAATTTCCTTACCTATGCTTTTTAAACGCAAAGATTGCTAATCATAAAAAATTACATGAAAAGGCTATAAATTTTGCTAAAATGGCATATGATAATGGTGATTTACAAATTATTAAAGAACTTTATTTGTCTTTAAGTAGCGAGTATGCTTTACATTTAAAACAAGAATTA
>NZ_VJNV01000028.1 GCF_008633915.1 Campylobacter sp. LR291e
GTTTTGATAGTTTCAAGTATACTAATTTGTTCATCCATTGCCTTATCAGCTGTTTGAAGAACGCTTAATGCATCATTAGCATTATTAATAGCTTGTCCTAAAGTTGAAGCTTGTTGACGAAGATTATCAGCAATCGCCATACCAGAGGCATCATCGGCTGCTGAGTTGATTCTAAGACCTGAGCTTAATCTTTCTAGTGTTTGGTCTAAGCTTCTACTATTTTTTGTAGAATTAGCTTGGGCAGTAAGAGCTGCGACATTTGTATTAATACGAAATCCCATTGTAAATCCTTTTTGGAATGAATTTCAATCGCATCCATGCGATTGTTACTCACTATATCGCTTGATTAAAAAAAAAGTTTAGGGGTTTTGTGGGAAAAATTTTAAAAATGTTAAATTTTTGAGCTTTTTTAAAAAAGCTCACTATGATAACCTATATTAATACAATATAAAATAAGTTCTACTTCTTGTTTTTGATATATTAAAAGCAAATCTGGTTTTAAATGGCATTATCTATAATCTTTAAATTTTTCTATAAGTTGGTGGTCGTGATATTTTTTATCTAAAATTTCGTTATTTTGCAGTTTTTTTGCAATATCTTTAAATAATGCTTTATCGCTATCATTTAGCTTTTTAAAGGATTTTTTAAATGATTTAGTAAATTTTAGTTTCATTTTTCTAAAAACTTCATTGCATCTTCTATAGTATCAAAGGGTCCGTATACTTCACCATTTTCAACTTATTTAATAGCTTTTAATAAAGCCTTGCTAGGTTCTTTATATTTTATTTCTGGCTCATCAATACTTTCTTTAAAAATTTGATTCAGTTCGTAGCATCCTTTAACTTGCTTTGTAAATCTGCCTTTAACTTAGCCTTTCTTTTCTTTGCGTTCATTAAAGAAGTTACAAGATGTTTTTTTTCGTTCATATTTAAGTATTTTTCATAATTTTGTATAATTTACTTCTTAAAAATTTTAGCCTGATTATAACAAATTTTTTAAAAAATAAATTATAAAAAATTCTTTGCTATAATTTTAAAATTTTTTTGGAGTAAACTATGTTTTTTATCGACGTACAAGGGACCTTATTAAGTGATAAAGATAAATCCTTAATCGAAGGTGCAAAAGAACTTATAGGCTTTTTAAATGCAAATAATCTACCTTATGTGATTATCACAAACAATACAAAAAAACTTGATTTTTTAAGCACACTTAGAAAACAAGGTCTTGATATAAAACAATATGCGTATTTAGACCCTTTTTATGTATTTGAGAATTTAATCAAGCCTTGCAAGGTGGCTGCTTATGGGGCAGAGGAGTTTTTAAATAGTTTGCAAGAATTAGGTTTTACGCTTGAATATCAAAGCCCTAAGGCTGTTTTGGTAGCCAGTTATGATGATTTTAAATTTAAGGACTTTGCAAATATGATAGAATTTGCAAAAAAGGGCGTTAAAATGATAGCCATGCATGAAACAAGCATTTATAAAAAGGATAATTTATCATATCCTGGGGTTGGTAGCATTATGGCTATGCTTAAAAATGCTTATGAATTTGAATATGAAGTGGTTGGAAAGCCTAGTAGGGCCTTTTATGAAACGGCTTTGAAATTAATTAAAATGCAAAATGAAAACGCTAAATTTGAAGATATTTGTATAATAAGCGATGATTATAAGGGTGATTTAGTAAAGGCAAAGGAATTTGGAATGAGTTGTGTTTTGGTTTTAAGTGGTAAAATTTCAGATACTAAGGGGCTTGATACTAGTATTTTAAAGAGTGTTTATCCAAGTGTTTTAGAATTTATGAAAGGATTGACATGCTAGATGAGTTAAGAACTAAGATTGATGCAGTTGATGATGCGATTTTAAAGCTTTTAAATGAAAGAATGGCTTATGTTAAAAACGTTGGGGAATTTAAAAAAAGTCAAGGTAGTGCTATTTATAGGCCTGAACGCGAACGTGCTATAATTAATCGCCTTAAAAATAACAATAAAGGCTTGTTAGACCAAAATGCTATCGAGGCCATTTATGGAGAAATTTTTGCAGTTTCAAGGAATTTAGAAATGCCTCAAAGTGTGGCTTATTTAGGACCTGAAGGAACTTACTCACACCAAGCTGCTAGGGCTAGATTTGGGGCTATGAGTAGGTATATAGCCCTTTCAAATATAGAAGATGTCTTTAAAGAACTTATGAATAAGGAGGCAAAATATGGAGTTGTACCCATTGAAAATAATACAGAAGGGGCTGTTGGTATAACCCTTGATTGCTTAGGCGAATACACTAAGATTAAAATCTTTGGTGAAATTTATATGGATATACACCATTCTTTTGTGGGTATTAATGAGAATTTAAAGGAGTTAAAAAGAATTTATTCTCATCCACAAGGCTATAATCAATGCCGAAAATTTTTAGAAAGCCACGCCTTAAGCGAGATTGAGTTTATCCCTAGTAAATCAACCGCACAAGCTGCTTATTTAGCCTCACAAGATGAATACTCAGCTGCTATTTGTTCTAAGATAGCTGCTAAGCTTTATAATGTGCCGATTTTATTTGAAAAAATAGAAGATAACCTGGCAAATAGGACTAGATTTTTAATACTAAGCGATATTAAAAATCCAAAAATGCCAAATTGTAAAACCTCGATTCTAGCACACACTGCACACACGCCAGGAAGTTTAAGTACCTTTTTAGAACAATTTAAAAAAGAAAATATCAATATAACAAAGCTTGAATCAAGACCTGTTAAAACTAGAGAATTTATACATAGTTTTTATATAGATTTTGAAGGTCACATTGATGATGAAAATGTACAAAGGGCACTAAAGGGTAGCGACGTAGTATGGCTTGGGTCGTATTTAGCAGGAGAGTGAATTGTTAAAATATATAAATGGTGGGCTTATGAAAGAAAATAATGAAAATATTTTATATGAGTATTTTACAAAGCCAAAAATCGCACAATATCTTTTTGAAAAAAGCAAGGAAATCATTAGCAAGTATGAGAATATTAAAAAATATACCTGGCTTGAACCAAGTGTTGGGGATGGTTGTTTTTATAAGCTTTTGCCACATAAAAAAATAGGCGTAGATATAAATAAAAGTTCTTTTGATATTTTGCAAACTAATTATTTAAATTTTACTTTGCCAAAAAAGCCATTAATCGTTATAGGAAAACCACCTTTTGGGCATCGTGGGGTTTTGGCATTGGAATTTATAAAGCATTCTAAGGAGGCTGATTTTGTGTGTTTTATATTGCCTATGTTTTTTCAAAGCTTAGGTAAGGGGTCTATTAGATATAAGGTTAAGGATTTTAATTTATTATATGAAGAAGTTTTAGCTAAGAATTCTTTTTATTTAAGCAATGGAAAAGAAAAGGATGTTAAATGTTGCTTTCAAATTTGGAGTAAAAATTACAAACAAGAAAAAAACGAATTTAGCTGGTATAAACAAAAAGAAAAGCAAGAACCTTTCAATGATATTTTAAGGGTGATTATCGTTTCTTTGGCTAAAAATAGAGAATGTGGCAAAGAATGGATTTTTAACAAAAAGGCAAATTTTTATCTTTCAAGCACTTTTTTTAAGGAAAATGCTGTGGTTAGTGATTTTTCTCAGGTAAAATATAAAAGTGGCATAGCAATTATTTATCAAAACCAAAATTTAAAAAATAAACTTGATAAATTTTTTTTAAATGCTAATTGGCTTAAATATAGTTCTTTAGCTACAAATGGTTGTAGGCATATAGGAAAATCGCATATTTTTAAGCTTTTGCAAGATGAGAATTTTTTAAAAAAAATTAACTATAAAGGAATTTTTGATAAAATTTTTATTAATGAAAATTTTAAAAGGAGCTAAGATGAAATTTAATGCTGTGCTAGATAATATAGCTACTTATGAACCTGGCAAGGATATAGAAGTAATTGCTAAGGAGTACAGGCTTAGTGAAGTTATAAAACTTGCTAGTAATGAAAATCCTTATGGGACTTCTTCAAAGGTTATTGAAAGCTTACAAGCAAATGCAAATAAGGCAAATCGCTACCCTGATGATAGTATGGCCGAGTTAAAACAAGCATTGAGTGCTAAATTTTGCATTAATGAAAATGAGCTTATAATAGGTGCTGGGAGCGACCAAATAATTGAATTTGCAGTTCATGCAAAGTTAAATGATGAACATGCTTGTTTGCAAAGTGGGGTAAGCTTTGCTATGTATCAAATTTATGCTAAGCAAGTTGGGGCAAAATGCTATAAAACAAAGAGCATTGAACATAATCTTAAAAATTTTAAACACCTTTATAAAAAACACAAAGATAAGGTTAAAATCATCTTTTTATGTGTGCCAAATAACCCCTTGGGCGAGTGTTTAGATAGTGTTGCTATTAGAAAATTTATAAGAAAGGTGGATAAGGATTGTTTAGTGGTACTTGACGCTGCTTATAATGAATTTGCAAGTTTTAAGGATAAAAATAAGGAGTTAAAGCCTAAGGCATTAATAGAGGAATTTGACAATGTGCTTTATTTAGGAACCTTTTCTAAGCTTTATGGACTTGGGGGGCTACGCGTAGGTTATGGCATAGCTAATGAAAAGATAATCAAGGCACTTTATAAATTAAGACCTCCTTTTAATGTGACAAATTTAAGCTTAAAGGCTGCTGTTGCTGCTTTGACAGATAATGAATTTACTCAAAAAACCTTGCAAAATAATCTTGATGAGATGAAAAAATTTGAGGATTTTGCTATACAAAATAGTATTGAATTTATACCAAGTTATACAAATTTCATTACTTATTTATTCAAAGATAAAAAAAATAGTACACTTATCGCTGAAAATTTGCTTAAAAAAGGTATAATAATAAGAAATTTAAAAAGCTATGGCTTAAACGCCGTTCGTATCACAATAGGGACGCCTTTGGAGAATGCGAAATTTTTTGATGAATTTGCAAAAATTTTACAAGAAGATAGCTAAAAAATTTTTATTATCGCTTAGAGGGTATTGATGGATTATAAGACGATGTTATTGCAGATTGGGCAAATTTATCAAAAGCTCACTCGCAAACAAAGAATCGTTATTGCAGCTTCTATTGTCGTTGTTGTTGGCTTTTTAGTAGGACTTAGCTTATATAGTCGTGGTACTGGCGGAGTTGGTGATGGTTATGCTGTTTTGGTTGAAAATGTAAGCCCAAGTTCATCAGCTGCCATTGTAACAAGGCTTGAACAAAACGGCGTTCCTTATAGATTAAGAGATGAAAATACTATTTTAGTACCAGCTGATCAGGTTTATCGTCAAAGAATGTTTATAGCTAGTGAAGGGCTTATTAAAGAAAGTCGCATAGGCTGGGAAAGCTTTGATTCTACTAAATTTGGTATAACTACTAGAGAACTAGATATTCAAACGCAAAGGTCCTTAGAGGGCGAGCTTGCAAGGACTATTGAAACTTTAGAACCTATTAAAAGTGCTGTTGTTCACGTGGCTATCCCAAAGGAAAGCACCTTTGTAGATAGACAAAAGCCCCCTACTGCTTCTGTTGTGGTAAATATAAGAGAGGGCTTAAAGCTTACTAGAAAACAAATAGATGGTATTAAAAATATAGTATCTCATGCTGTGCCAAAACTAGTTCCTGCAAATGTTAGGATAAGTGATCAAAATGGTATAACCCTTGATGAACAAGAGGCCTATGATTCAGATATTATTGCTGCTGAGGTAAAGTATAAAAGGGATTATGAAAGCGAACTTGAAGAAAAGATTGTAAATTCCTTAGCACCCTTTGCTGGTGGTAGGGATAAAATAGAAGTTAGTGTAAATATAGAATTTGACTTTTCAAAACAAGAATCCCAATCTGAAATTTATGACCCTAATGCCATAGTTAGAAGCGAACAAACTTTATCTGAAAGAAAAGATGGTAGAAAAGATAAAGAAGTACAAGGCGTACCTGGGGCTGTTTCAAATATAGGACCAGTAGAAGGGCTTGAAGGTGATGGTTTAAGAGAAACTTATAGCAAGGACCAAGTTACTACAAATAACGAACTTTCAAAGACTATAACAAATACTAAAAAGCAATTTGGCGTACCTATTAGAATTTCTGCTGCTGTTACAATTGATGGCAAATATCAAGATATAGCCGATGAAAATGGGATAGTTACTAATCAATATGTACCATTAACGCCTGAACAATTAAGCGGTATTGAAAATATAGTAAAAAGCACTATAAATTTTAACGCTGCAAGAGGGGATAGCGTAGTAGTTCAAAATTTACCTTTCCACCAAGAAAGTGCTAAGGTTGAAAGTCAGGTTAAGACCTTCTATGGTCGTTTTGTTGAACCATTTATACCTCCTGTAAAATACCTAATCGCAGCGGTGTTGTTATTTTTCTTCTATAAAAAGGTTATCGCGCCATTTATGCAAAAAATGCTTGAAGATGCAGCCGCACAAGAAGAAGCACAAGAAGGACCAAATGCCGTGCTTGATGATGCAGAAGATACCTTAGAGAAATTTAACGCGGCTAGGAAAAAGGTTGAAGAACAACTTGGTTTTGGTGATAATTTCAATGAAGATTCTATACAATATGACGTTTTACTTGAAAAACTGCGTGGGCTAGTGACCGATAAAAGTGAGGAAATTTCAGCCCTTTTACAAAATTTAATTCAAAATGATAGCGAATTTAGCGAGAATAAGGACTTATAATGATTAAGCTTACCGAAGAACAAAAAATGGTTTATGATGATTTATCAATGCCTGAAAAGGTTGCGATATTTTTGATACAACTTGGAGAAGATGCGACAACTTCCGTTTTTTCACATATGGAAATAGATGTTATTACTGAAATTTCTCGCTATATAGCAGTGGCAAAATCTGTCGACCGCTCAGTAGCTACAGCAGTGTTAGAAGAATTTTATACCCTTTTACAATCTAATCAATACATAAAAAGTGGTGGTTTAGAGTATGCTAAGGAAATTTTATTTAGGACCTTTGGACCTGATATAGCTAATAAAATTTTAGAAAAATTAACTAAGAGTATGGAAAATAATCAAAATTTTGCATACCTTGCACAAATTAAGCCTCAACAATTAGCAGACTTTATCACAAAAGAACACCCTCAAACAATAGCCCTTATTTTAGCACACATGGACTCAATTCATGCAGCTGAAACATTGGAATATTTTAGTGATGAGTTAAGGGCTGAGGTAGTTATAAGAATGGCAAATCTAGGCGATATTTCGCCAAGCATTATAAAAAGGGTATCAGCTGTCCTTGAAAGTAAGCTTGAAAGCCTTACTTCTTATAAGGTTGAAGTTGGAGGGCCAAGGGCCGTTGCAGAAGTACTTAACCGCTTAGGTCAAAAGGCATCAAAATCTACTATTACTTATATAGAACAAAGTGATGAACGTTTGGCTGAAACCATTAAAGAATTAATGTTTACCTTTGATGATATACAAAAACTTAGTACTCAAGCTATAAGGGAAATTCTTAAAGCTGCTGATAAACGCGATTTAATGATAGGATTAAAGGGTGCTAGCGAGGAATTAAAACAAAAATTCCTTTCTAATATGTCTTCACGTGCAAGTGAGGCCTTCTTAGAAGAAATGGGCTTTTTGGGTGCTGTGCGTGTTAAAGATGTGGAAGAATCACAAAGAAAGGTCGTTGAAGTTGTTCAAAAACTTGCAGAACAAGGGCTTGTGCAAACAGGCGACGCTGATGAGATGATAGAATAGGCGTAAGATATGGTAACTAGAAGTAATGTCATTTCAAATGAAACCTCGAATCAACATGTGGTTGAAGGTTATCGTTTTAAGATAATTTCTGAATTTTCTAAGCCAGAAGAAGAAGAAAAGCCAAGTGAGCATAAAGAAGATAAAGAAACAAAAGAGATTAAGGAAGAAAAGGAAAAAGAAGAGAACTTTGAAGAAGAAAAAGAAATTCCCCTTGCCTTTCAACCAAGCTTTGTTGAAGATTTGCTTAAAAAAACGGATGAAATGTCAAATAATATTATTAAGTTACAAATGCAAGTAGAAAGTCAAGAAAGCGAATTTAATAATAGGCTAAGTAGCGAACTTGAAAACGCTAAGGAAAAATACACAAAAGAAGGTTATGAAAAGGCTAAGGCTGAATTTGAAAAAGAAATGGTAGAACTTAAAGATAGATATGTAAAAAGCACGGCTAAGCTTGAAGAAGCTTGTAAGAATTTGGATAATTTTATAGCCCAAAATGAAAAAGAATTAGCAGACACGGCAGTTGATATAGCAAAAGAAGTTATTTTAAAAGAACTTGATAAAAACTCGGCTAAAATTGCCTATGCTTTAGCAAAGGACCTTTTAAGTGAGTTAAAGGGGGCAAGTGCTATTGAGTTAAAGGTAAGTGCGGCTGATTATGAATACTTAAAGGCTCAATTTGAAGATAACACTCATATAAAAATAAGCCTTGATGATGCCATAACAAAGGGCAGTGTTGTGATTTTAAGCGATGCTGGTAATATAGAATCAAACCTTAATAATAGGCTTGTTAAGGTTAAAAAAATGATAAATAATGAATGATAGATTAGCCTATACACACGAAGAATTACAAAATTTAAAAATAGATGAGTTAAATTTATTAGCTAAAAATTTGCGTGAAAAAATCATAAATGTAGTTAGCAAAAATGGAGGGCATCTTAGCTCAAATTTAGGCGTAATAGAACTTAGCATTGCTATGCACTATGTATTTGATTACAAAACTAATCCCTTTATCTTTGATGTATCTCACCAATCTTACGCACATAAATTATTAACAGGAAAAGAAGATAAATTTGAAAGTTTGCGTCAATTTAATGGGCTTAGTGGTTATACTAAGGTTGAAGATGGAGATTATTTTATAGCAGGTCATTCTAGTACCTCAATATCCTTAGCAATAGGGGCTTGTAAGGCGATTTTTTTAAAAAATGAAAATCGTATTCCTGTTGTTATGATAGGTGATGGGGCATTAAGTGCTGGAATGGCGTATGAGGCCTTAAATGAGTTAGGGGATAATAAATATCCTTGCATTATTATATTTAACGATAATGAGATGAGTATAAGTAAGCCAATAGGGGCTATTTCAAAATATATTTCTCAAACTATGGCTACGCCTTTTTATCAAAAATTTAAGCAAAGAGTAGAAAAAATGCTTGAATTTTTACCCGATGGGGCTAGTTATATGGCTAAACGTTTTGAAGAAACTTTTAAGCTATTAAGTCCTGGATTTTTATTTGAAGAACTTGGACTTGAATATATAGGGCCTATTGATGGGCACAATATAAAAGAAGTAATTAGTGCTTTAAAACAAGCAAAATCCATGCTAAAGCCTTGCGTTATCCATGCTAAAACCATTAAGGGCAAGGGCTATGTTTTAGCCGAACAAAAAGAGGCAAAATGGCATGGGGTGAGTGCCTTTGATATAAAAAGTGGACAAAGCATTAAAGCAAGTGAGAGTAAAAAGACAGCCACTCAAATTTTTAGTGAAAATTTATTAAGTTTGGCAAAAAAATACAAAAATGTAGTAGGCGTAACTGCTGCAATGCCTAGTGGAACAGGGCTTGAGAACTTAATTGAACTTTATCCTAATCGCTTTTGGGACGTGGCAATTGCCGAACAACACGCAGTTACTTCTATGGCGGCTATGGCAAAGGAAGGTTTTAAGCCCTTTATAGCTATTTATAGCACCTTTTTACAAAGGGCGTACGATCAGGTAATTCATGATTGTGCTATTATGAATTTAAATGTTGTCTTTGCTATGGATAGGGCTGGTATTGTAGGAGAAGATGGAGAAACTCACCAAGGGGCCTTTGATATTAGCTTTTTAGCCCCTATTCCAAATTTAAGTTTAATCGCCCCAAGGGATGAAAATATGATGAAAAATATCATGGAATACGCATATTTTCACAAGGGTCCTTTGGGACTTCGTTATCCTAGGGGGGCTTTTATATTAAATGATGAATTTAGCCCCTGCGAGATAAAGTTTGGCAAGGGTGAATGGCTTATCGAAAATAATAGTAACATTGCTTTTATAGGCTATGGTCAGGGCTGTGGCCGTGCTTTTGAGGTATTAAAGGCTTATGAAAATGATGGCATTAAGGACCTTGCAAATTTTATTGATTTAATCTTTGCTAAGCCACTAGATAAAGGACTTTTAATAAAAGTAGCTACTAAATGCAAGATTTGGTTTATATTTAGTGATAGTGCTAAGATAGGTGGCGTAGCTACTTTATTAAATGATTTTTTACAAAAAGAAAATTTGCAAGTAAGGTTATTTAGCTTTGAATTTGAAGATAGTTTTATAACCCATGGTAAGACCCAAGATGTTTTAAAATCTTTAAATTTAGATACTACTTCTTTAAAAATTCGTATAAATGAGTGCTTAGAAAAAATTAACAAATAAAATGCTAAGCCAAGTTATAAGGGCTAAAATTATACTAAAAAAAACTCCAGCACTAGCGCAATCTTTTGCCATTTTTGCCTTTATGTGCCATTTGTCAGTTATTAAATCCACACAGGCTTCAATGGCTGAATTTATGCACTCAGCTATTAAAATGATAAATAAAACAAGGATTAAAAATAAGTGTTCAATCAAACTTATAGGCAAAAAAAGGCTTATGATGATTAAAGGAAGTATAAAAAATAATTCTATTCTAAATGCCATTTCTTCTTTAAGCATAGCTAAAATGCCTTGCAAGGCGAATTTTGTGTTATTAAAAAAATTGTATTTTGTCTTCATTTTTATCCTTAGTAAGCTATTAAAAGTCCCATAGATAGACGTTGTATATAGCGATTATAATCAATCAAGCTTTCTCCATAGCCATTAAAGTATTGTACATACCAAAAAACCCCATTATCAAAAAGGTCGTATCCAAAATCAAGCTGGGTAGCCCCTTTATTGTCGCTAAAATCAAGATTATTTCTAAACATAGAATTTACAAAAAAATTCTTTCCAACGTATCCTAAATTAATATCAAAGGCTCCCATATAATGCCTTATATCAGGGTTGTCATCATTATTTCTTGGTTCGGGTATTCTATACCAAATTCTAGGTATAAAGATAAAATTATCATAAAAAAGCGTGGTACTAAGATAGATTCTATTCCAAGAACGCGATTTAAGCTCAGCGTCCCCTTGTCCATTTGACTCATGCAAAAGCCCAAATCTAAGCGTATTTAAAAGGTGATTTTCTTCAAAATTTAAGGGAAAATCTATAAAAAACTCAGGCTGATAATTATTTTCTCTAAAAGGTGATGAGTGTTTATAAATTTGCCACCAAGAAGTTTGAGTATAGGCAAAATAATACTTTTCATCAAGTCCCATAAGGTTTTCAAAAAGCATTTTTTTAATGCTTAATTGAAATTTTACCTCGTATTTGCTATTGCCATTTTCTAAATTTTTAAAGCTATAAGAATAAGGCAAAAAATAATTCATTTTATAAGCACTAATTCCAAAGGGGTTAAAGCTTTGTTCCTTGCCAAGATAGTTTTTTAAGGCTATGTTTGAAAAAATATTATTTTCTTCTTCTTCGTTTTTTGTAGGTTTTTTTGTTAAGCTTAAACTTTTATTTATATCGCTTTTTTGCAAGGCTATTTTTTTATAAATTTTCATGGCCCTTTCATAATCACCGTTTTTTTCATATTCTAAGACCTGTTTTAGTTCGCTATTTGCATATAAAAAGGTAAAAAGGCTTAAATAAAAAAATATTTTTTTCATAAAAGCCCTTTAAATTTCAAATAATCATCATAAAAATTTAAGTTTAAAAAGCTTTTTTCATCGTCAAATTCAACGCTTTTATAAGGGATATTGTTAAGCAAATTTTCAATTTTAAGTTCGTTTTTATCTAAATTTTCTTTACATAAATTAGCTAAAC
The DNA here is from genome assembly GCF_008633915.1 of Campylobacter sp. LR291e. GTDB lineage: Bacteria > Campylobacterota > Campylobacteria > Campylobacterales > Campylobacteraceae > Campylobacter_D. The sequence goes on from NZ_VJNV01000028.1 coordinate 11,842, forward strand.
TACTATGATAAAAACCACATAAAAAATGCTTTTTTTGCTTACTTTGTGCGATTATGGCTTTATAATTTTTATCTAAAAAAGTAGCCATTTTTTCAATGTGTTTTTTTTCTATCAAGGGGTAATCCACGCAAATTATAAAGACAAATTCATTTTTAAAGGTCTTTAAAATAGAATAAAGCCCGAGCATTGAGGCATAAAAATCATAGTTTTCATCATCTTTTATAAGCTTAAAGACATTGTTAAATTTATCATTTTTAGCACTTACAAAGATCTCTTTAAAAATGTCTTTAAATTTATCAATTAAAAATTGTGTTAAATTTTCATTCTCACTTACGCTTAAAAGACTTTTATCTTGTTTCATTCTGCTTGATTTACCACCACATAAAATAACGCAATTAAGTGTTGATAAATTCATGATATACCCTTAGCTTTTTAAATCTTTTTGTACTTTTTGTAAGATTGCTTCATCGTTTGCAAAATCAAAAAATTTAAAATCATTGCCATGCTGGATAAGTCCTCCTATTAAATCACCACTCAAGCGATTTTTAAGGTCCATTTCAGCGATTTTAAAGCCGTCAAGGGTATTTGAAAAATCAATTAGTCTTTGTGGAATTTCATTAAGATTAGTATAAAGATAACAAAAGCTTTTAAGCCCTATGCGACCAACCCTGCCACGAAGTTGATGTAAACTTGCAAGACCTAGCCTTTCAGCCCCTATTATAATAATCACGCTTAGGCGAGGCAAAGAAATCCCAACTTCAACGACCGTGGTACTTAGCAAAATATCACCCTTATCTCTAAAATTAACTAAAATTTCATCCTTGTTTTTATCCTTGCCATGTGTTATAAAGACATTTTTATAGTTTGTTTGCCAGTAAGAACTGGCTTCTTCAAGTGATTTATATTGAATTTTATCGCTTTGATTAACAAGGGGATAGATAATAATTACTTGGTGATTTTGGGCTATTTCTTCATCAATCTTTGCCTTTAAATTTAAAAAATCCTTTCTTTGAATGCAAATAGTTTGAATATCCTTAACAAAGGGCATTTGTTTAATAAAGCTAAAATTTAAAAGGGATGATTGTATCATGCTTAGGGTTCTTGGTATAGGGGTGGCTGAAAATTGCACAAAATGAGGGACTAACTCGTTATCACTTAAAGCATAAATTCCTTGTCTTTGATTTGAACCAAAGCGATGTTGTTCATCTATCATTATAAGTACTGCTTGGTGGGATTTTATGTAAAGTAGGGCGTGGGTGCCTATTATTAAATTTGCATTTTTGATTTTTTCGTTAAGTTCTTTTTCTTTATTGTTTTTTGTAAGAAATAAGATATTTATAAAATCTGGCAAAAGTTTTTTTGCCTCTTCATAAATTTGATTTGCTAAAATGCTAGTAGGTACCATTAAAATAGCTTGTTTAGGATAGACCATTAAAGCAGCTGCAAGTAAAATTAAAGTCTTACCACAACCCACATCCCCCATTATAACCCGCCTTTTTGCCTTGTCACTTTGTAAGTCATTTTTTATATCTTCAATAGCCTTTATTTGGTCATTTGTTGGCTCAAAGGGCAAGGTTTTAAGCCAATCACTAATATCAAAGGGCTTGATCACATGGCTTTTAATATCTGTTTTTATGGAATTTAAACGTCTTAAAAAATTATATAGTTCAATGTATTTTAATTTATCTTTATGAAATTCTAAATTTTCAAAAAGCATGTAGCTTTCTTCATCGTATTTATGAAAAGTAAGTAAAAAATTTATATACTCATCATCTAAGCCACTTTCTTTTAAATTTTCATAATTTACATATTTTTGTATTAAATTTTTAATCGATTCATCTTTAATGCCTGTAATTTGATACTTTGGATGAAAGCCACCGGCTTGTTTAAGGATTTTAGGATTGCTAATTTGCCAAGTATTGTTAAAAATTTTAAGAGTTGCGTTAAAAAGTATGGTGGAACCTTTTTTATAATTATTTAAATGCCACGCCCTAGCATTAAAGATTACAAAATTTAAGTCACAATTAAAATCCTCGCAAAATCCAATCCCAAATAAGCGATTACTATTAAAACTAACATGTTTAATAACCATGCTTTGAGTACAGATTGAATTTTCCTTTGGAGTCTTTGTAAGATTTAAATTTTCAATTTTTTTAGGTAGTAAAAGGGCTAAGTCTATAACATTTTTAAGATTTAAACGCGTAAAAAGTTTATAATCATCATTACTAAGCTTCATTTTGTACGCTTGCAAAACTTAAATTTAAAATTTCTTTATGCCTTTTTATATAGGCATTTAACTCATTTAATTTTGTCTTTTCTATAAAATCAAGTTCTTTTTTATAATGTCCAATTCCTAAGCCTTTATAATACTCGCTAAAGGCGATATTTAGCCTTTTTATTAAGCTTTCATAGCGAAGAGGGGTTGAGCCTATTAAAAAATTTTTAGCCCCGTTTAATTCATCTTCATTAACTCCATTTTTAATAAAATTTGCAAATACTTCCTTAACTATATTTTTAGCCTCTTTTGCACTTTTATTTTTAGTTTGTAAATAACCAAAAACCCTTTGAAAAGAAGTCCTTAAATCAAGCATTGCATAGGCTGAATAAGCAAGTCCTCTTTTAACGCGAATTTCTTCCATTAACCTTGAGCCAAAACCTCCTTGACCTAGTATAAAAAGGGCGATTTTAGCTAAGTATGCATCCTTGTCACTATCTTTTATAAAAATAGGGCTTGAAAAATAAATATAAGCTTGTTCGCTTTCTTTTCTAATAAGCATCTCATTCTTTGTTTTTTTGCTTAGTTCATAGTGCTTATCCTGGCTTATAATGCCTTTTTTAAGAATTGATAAAATAGGACCCAAAAGTGTTTTTGCTTCTTTAATATCTAACTTGCCACCAAGTACTATACAAAGATTTGAAAGACTAATAAAATCATCGTAAAAGGCTTTTAAGTGCGTTAAATTTATATTTTCAATGCTTTTTTCATCTCCACTATTTGAGGTTTTAAATTCTTCATACTCAAATATGCTTTTATCTAAAAGTCTCTTTGCAAGGTAGTCAAAGTCGCTATTTTTACTTGCTAAATTCCCAAGCGTGTTTATTTTAATACGTTTTAAAATTTCTTCATCAAACCTTGGCTTTTGTAAAAGTTCTTTTAAGGCTAAAAAGCCAAATTTGGCTTGTTCTTTAAGCATTGAAAGGCTAAGTTCAAGACTTTCAAAACCACTACTTGCTTCTAAGCTTATAGCCCTAAAATCAAGTTCTTTAAAGAATTTATCATCAACACCTTCATTTAATAAATTTGCAAACATTTTACAAAGCCCATCTATCTTGTCATAACTTCTACCACAATTTTTAAAAACAAATTTGCAAACTACTATATCTAAGTCATTATTTTCTTCAAAAATCAAAGGAATTTTTACTTTTTTTTCTTCTAAGTATTGCATTAAAACCTTTCTAAAATTTCATAAGCTGTATTGCGTTTTGCCGGGTTTTCACCAAGGGAGCGAATAAGCCTTATCATTTCATTTTGACTCATTTCATAACTAGCCCCTGCTGCAGAAACTACATTTTCTTCCATCATAGTAGAACCTAAATCATTAGCACCAAATTTTAAGGCAAGTTGCCCTATTAAAGAACCTTGCGTAACCCAAGAACTTTGTAAATTTTTAAAATTATCCAGGTATAATCTAGCCAAGGCTAAAAGCCTTAAATAACGATTTGAACTTTGTTTTAAAATTTCAGGGTGCTTTTGTTTAAGCTTAGTATTTTGACTTTGAAAGGACCATAAGATAAAGGCTCGAAAACCTGCCGTTTCATCTTGCAATTTTCTTAAATGCTCAAAATGGTCTATTAATTCTTCATCTGTTTCAATGGTACCAAACATCATAGTAGCCGTGCTTTTCATGCCTATTAAATGAGCTTGTCTGTGAACTTCTAGCCAAGTTTTTGTATCACATTTATTTGGGGCTATCTCATCTCTAACCCTATCACTTAGCACCTCAGCCCCAGCCCCAGGTATAGAAAAAAGCCCCTTTTTTTGAAGTCTGCTTAAAACCTCTTTAATAGAAATTTTACTAATCCTAGCAATATAAGCTATCTCAACTGCTGAAAAACCATGCAAGGTTATATTTGGATAATGCTTACTAATCCATTCCACTAAGTTCTCATACCATTCAATTTTAAGCTTAGGGTGAACCCCTCCTTGAAATAAAATTTGGGTACCACCTATATTTTGTAATTCTTCTATCTTTTTGCCAATTTCTTCAAAGCTTAAAATATAAGCATCATTTTCCTTTGCATGTCTATAAAAGGCACAAAAATCACAATCTATACAGCAAACATTTGTATAATTAATATTTCTATCCACGACAAAGGTGGTTATTTTATCAGGGTGAAGTTCTAACTTTTTTTTATAAGCTAAGTTTCCAAGTTCGTATAAATCAGCATTTTGTAGTAAATTTAGGGCTTCTTTTTTATCTAGTCTTTTCAAAAAATTTCCTTTTTTATTGTATTTGATATTATAACTTCTTAGATATAATGAAAGCTATGAATTATATCAATTTTCTTAAAAGAAATAAAAATATTAGAATTTTAACCTTTATACAATTTATAGTATATTTTGGGGCTTGGTTTTCTCAAACTGGGGTCTTTACCCTTTTAATAACCCTAAATGCTCCAACTTGGGCAATTTCTACAAGTGCCTTTTTAGCTTTTGTACCTGGAATTTTACTAGCCCCAATTAATGGCATTATAGTTGAAAAAAATAAGCCAAAAAATTTACTTATAATAACTGCTATTATTGAGTTTTTTTCTATAATTTTTTTAGTATTTATCACAAATTTAACTATGCTTTATATGCTTTTTATACTCATATTTGTAAGGCTTTGTGTGGCTGAAATTTATTTTCAAACGCAAATGAGTTTAGTTGCTAAAATTTTAAATAAAGATGACTTAAAACTAGCAAATGAAATTTATAGCATTATTTGGGGTCTTTCATACACTACGGGCATGGCAAGTGCTGGAATTTTCATATATTTTTTAAATATCCAACTAGCCTTTATTTTTGATGGTATTTTAATAGCCTTTGGCGTTTGTTTATTGCTTTTTTTAAGGATTCCAACTTTTAAAAAAAGATTAAATCACAAAAGCTTAAAAATGATAAAACAAGGCATTGCTTATATTTTTAAGCATAAAATCATTTTACATTTAATTATTTTACACGCAATAATAGGCATTACCACCTATGAAACCTTAATCACCCTTTTAGCAAAGCATAATTATAAAGATGAATTATCTTCTAGCTTAATTATAGGCTTTTTAAATTCGGTTAGGGCAATATCCTTAGTCTTTGGTTCTTTTATATTAAGTAAAATCATTAACACAAAAAGACTTAATCTTTTTTTCATAGGTCAGGGCTTTGGGCTTATTTTATGGGCGTTTTTACAAGAAAATTTTTATCTTTCTTGTATTGGTATAATGATGGCTGGTTTTTTTACCTCTTCTTTATGGTCTTATACTTTAATGCTTATACAACATTACACAAACAAGGAATTTCATGGTAGGGTAATAGCCTATACAAATATGCTTTATCTTAGCGTTAGTGTTTTGGTTAGTATAATGACAGGGTTTTTATTTGAGTGTAATTTAGGCTTAAATTTCATAACTGCTATCTTTGGGTCTATTTTTATAATAGCTAGTTTTTACTGGACCTTTTTTTATATTAGATATTTTAAAGTGGCAAGGTAAAATAAAAATTCTTAGGTTCTTTTTCAAAGCTAAGTTCTCCACCATGGGCGTTAATAATTTCTTTTGAAAGGCAAAGTCCTAAGCCATTTCCTTTAAGCTTGGTAGTTTTAAAGGCCTCAAAGACCAAATTTTCATCCTTGATATTAATGCCATTATCAAAAACCCTAATATATAAAATTTTATCCTTAATAAAGCTTTCAATACGCATTTTTCCATTTTCATTATCTGCTTCTTCAATGGCATCAATGCCATTATAAATTAAATTTTGCAAGACTAAGCTTAAAAGGGCTTTATCAGCCTTTATATTAATATCTAAAAAATCCATTTTAAATTCTATATTTTCACTAAAATTATAAGAATTTATAGCTTGTTCGCATTCTTCTTTTAACTCTATTAAATTAAATTCATTTGCATTGATATGAACGCCCTTTGTAAAAAGCAAGGTGGATTTTACAATCCTTTCTACTCTAGCAATGGCCTTTTGAATTTCTAAAACTATGTGTTTATTTTTTAACTCACTTCTTGAAAAAAGTGTTGAGGCCAGTAAGGATATAGAACCTATTGGATTTCTTATTTCATGGGCTAAATGTGCAGCCACACTTCCCATGCTAACTAATCTTTCATTCCTTTTTTCATCGCTTATATCAGTGGCTGAGATAATTGTTTTATCGCTTTGTAATATAATTTTTACTATGTAAAATTTGCCCTTAAATTCAAGCTCAAAATGGCTTTTATCAAGGCTTATTTTATCAAGCAATTCAGCATTTTTAATGGCCTCGTGATTTTGTAAAATGATTTCTTTTTCAGGGCTTAAAATCCATAAAGCAGTGGGCAAAACTTCGATAATCTCACTAACCATAGCCCTTAAAGAATTATAATTTTCATTTAAAATTTTATACTCATTTTCTATAACATAGGTTTGTTCTATTAAGCTTTCAAGCCCTTTTTGCAGGGTTTCTTTTTCTCTTGAATCAAGACTTTTTAATATATGTTCGTTCATTTTTTTCCTTATATAAGTTTTTTAAAGGCATTTAAATCATATAAAAGTACATTTTTTTCCGCACTTTTGTCAAATTGTTCGCTAAAGCCATTTTTAGAAAAAAGTATATAATAATCAGGTGTTAAATTTAGCCTTTTTGCCTTAAATTTTAATTGATTTAATATATTTTTACAAATTTTTTTATGTTTAAATTTAACCTCGCCTATAAAACACAAATTTTCATCCTTATAATAAACATCAAGTTCTAATTCTTTATTCCAATAACTTTGCACATTTAAAACCTGAAATTGTTCTTCTAAATACTCACAAGCAAGTTGTTCAAAACAAAAGCTTTGATAATGTTCTAAATTTAATTTAATATCATTTAAAACAATGTCAAACTCGCCCTTTAAAATCAATTTTTCATTTGATTTTAAAAAGCGAAAGAAAAAACGTGTAAAATTGTCCTTAAATACTAGTTTATCTTGTATCACATAGCTTCTTAAATCTTTTTTAAGCTTATATCTTTTATCTTTGAAAAATTTCTCTTCCTTGCTTTTTTCAAGCTTTAAAATACCTAAATTTAACATTTCTTGCATAATGCTAAGGCCTTTAAAATGGCTAATCTTACGCAAGATAGAATATTTTTTACGACTATTTTTTGCTAAAAGGTTAAGGGCGTAAGAACTAATGGCATTAAAATTAAAATCAGCATTTATTTTTTCGTAGTTTTTTAAGAGTAGATTTTCAATATCTAAAAAGAGTTCCCCCGTAAAATTTTCTACATTTAAGCCACCAAAAACCGAGTAAAAATCAATTATTTGATTAAAGCTTAATTCCTTATGTGCATTTGCAAAATGACTTAATTTTATAATCTGCCCTTTTTTGTAAAGTTTATATTGTATAATTTTAGCAAATTTTTAAAGGATTTGTGATTGAAAATTACTGATTTAAAAAATGATATAATTTTGAAAAAAAATACCTTATATTTTGATTTTGCAGCAAGTGCTTTGGCCTTAAAAAGCGTAGAAAAAAAAATTCGTTTAATCTTACCATATTATGCAAATACACACTCAGATAGTGCCTTAAATTCCTTTAAAATGCAAGAACTTTACGAAAATGCAAGAAATACCATAAAGCAAAGTTTAAATTTAAGTAAGGATTTTGCAGTTATTTCGTGTGGTACGGGTGCTAGTAGTGCTATTAAGAAATTTCAAGAATTAATGGGAATTTATGTAACACCCTTTATAAAAGAAAAATATCTAAAAAATATTTATAAAAAAGACTTACCCCTTGTTATAATAGGACCTTACGAACACCATTCAAACGAACTTTCGTTTAGAGAAGGACTTTGTGAGTATGTAAGAATTCCTTTAAATTTGAAGGGGGAAATAGACTTTGTAAGCTTAGAAAATACCTTAAAAAAAAATGCAAAAAGAAAGATTATAGCTAGTTTTTCTTTGGCTTCAAATGTAACAGGAATTTTAAGTGATTATGAAAAAATTTCTTCTTTGATTAGAAAATATAAGGGTATAGTAGCCTTTGACGCATCTTCTTTTGCCCCTTATAAAAATATATCTTGTGATTTTTATGATGCCTTATTTATTAGTTCGCATAAATTCATAGGAGGGGTGGCAGGTTGTGGAATTTTAGTTATTAAAAAAAAATTATGTGGGATTAAACCAAGCTTTGCAGCAGGAGGGACTGTTGGTTATGTTTCAAGAACAGGGCAGGATTATTTGTGTAATGAAGAGGCCTTAGAAGAAGGAGGAACACCTGGAATTTTACAGTTAATTAGAGCAGGTCTTGCCTTTGACATTAAAGATAAAATAGGGCTTAACGCAATTAATCAAAAAGAAGAAGAATTAAAAACATACTTTTTTGAAAAGGCTTTAAATTTCAAGGACTTAGAACTTTATGCAAAGAATTTAACAAATAGACTTTGTATTTTTTCTTTTAATATAAAGGACCTTTCACCTTTTGATTTAGCATATTATTTAAGTAAAAATTTTCACATTCAAACTAGGGCAGGTTGTGCTTGTGCAGGACCTTATGGGCATGATTTATTAAAATTAAAAGATAATCAACCTTTAAAATTTAAACCTGGCTGGTTAAGGGCCAGTTTGCATTATACGCATGAAAAAAAGGACGTTGACTATTTTTTTGATAGCTTAAATAAAAGCGTTAATAAATTAAAATTTTAAATTTTATATTGAATTTACTTTTGAGTATTATCATTTTATCGTTTATTTATAATCAATAAAGGAGACAAAATGATAAATAAAAACAAACTCTTTCGTCAAATTCACATTTATTTAAGTATCTTTTTCTTGCCCTGTGCCCTACTTTATGCAATAACTGGCATTTGTTATATAAGCGGAATTCATGATGATGTTGGTATGAAAACTAACACTTATACGCTTAACAAAGCTATAAATAGTGGGGAAGAAAGATTGACCTTAATGGAGTTTTTAAAAGAAAACAAGCTTAAACTTCCAAAAGATGAGTTAATAACTAATAAAAAAAGAAAAAGCGATGAAATAAGCATAGGCTCATTTCATTATAGTGCTAGTATAGCTAAAAATGATGAGAATTCTTATACTATCACTACTCAAACAAAAAGCTTATTAGGCGATATGATTTTGTTACATAAAGATAAGGGGGCGTGGTATTTTTCTGTAATGGGTATAGGCTTTGGACTTTGTATGTTAGCCCTTTATGTATCAGGTCTTATAATCACATTTTTTGCTATAAAAAGGGATAGAAATAAGCAAATTTTAACCCTTATTTTTGGCTGTGCAGTTACCTTTTTACTAGGGTATATAAGTATTTAAGTTTTAAATTAACTATTTTTTGCTAGAATGTTCGTTTTTAAAATGGACAGATGGGTGAGTGGCTGAAACCACACCCCTGCTAAGGGTGCAAGTCTTAATCGGGCTTCGAGGGTTCAAATCCCTCTCTGTCCGCCACTAAGTATTTATCTCTTTTTTGAAATTTATTAACTTTAAATTGCTTTTTAACATTCTTTTAGCTATTATATAAAAAAGGTGAATAATGAATTATTATATTTTATATTTTAGGCTATGTAATGAAGTATAGTGATGGTAGACGCAAGCTCCAAAAAACACATGAAGATTTAATTAACGCCAAGAAAAGACTAAAATTGTCAAGGGTAAAACAAGCAAAAGAGGCAAAATTTGCAAATGAAAGAGATGACCTTGATGGAAAATTAATCACAACTATAATTTTAATATTGATAATAGTAGCTTTATTTGAGATTATATCATAACTATTTTAGTTATTTAAAAACGGATAAAATATGCTAAAATATGAAAATTCATAAGGAGAAAAAATGAAAATAAAGCTAAATAAACAAGATTCAAAACTCTTAAAAAAACTTGCAAAAAATTTAAATTTAAATAAAAAGGGCGTTCTTGCTTATCTTATCTTAAATGCCCAGTATAAAACCTATGAAAACAAGGACTATAAAATCGTTTTATTAGAAGATATCAAAAAAAACATACAAACCATAAAACAGCTAGTATATCAGGAGATGAAAGGCTTAAAAAAGCCTATAAAAAAAGATAACTAAATTTGTGTAAATTCTACACATTTAATTTTTATGCCTTTCTTTAAGCTTAGCTATGACTTCATTTAAGCTTAAATTTGCATCGCTTAGTAAAACACTTAAATGAAAAAGTAAATCTGCACTTTCATTTATCAATTCATTCTTATTTTTAATTGTAGCAGCAAGGGCCGTTTCTACACCTTCTTCGCCTACCTTTTGGGCTATTCTTTTGGTGCCACTTTTAAAAAGTTTTGCTGTGTAAGAGATATTTTCATCTGCTTTTTTTCTTTCATTTATAAGGCTTTGAAGCCTTGATAAAAATACAAAATCAGCCTTTTTTGATACCTCTTCAAAGCAAGAAATATTGCCTGTATGACAAGTAACTCCTACTGGATTTGCTAAGATTAAAAGCGTATCCTTATCACAATCAAGCCCCATATCAATGATATTTAAAAAATTTCCACTCTCTTCACCCTTTAACCATAAGCGATTTTTAGTGCGTGAAAAAAAGACTACTCTTTTTTGTTTTAAACTCTCTTCTAAGGCTTGTTTATTCATATATCCAAGCATTAAAACTTCACAACTTTTAAAATTTTGCACAATTACGGGTAAAAGATTATTTACCTTTTGCCAATCAATACTATTTATAAATTCATTCATTTTTAATCCCTAACAATGATATTTTCAGCCTTTAAATAGGCTTTTAATTCTTTTATATCAATTAATTTTTTATGAAAAATACTAGCAGCTAATGCCCCATCAACGCCTATTTTAAAGGCATCTAAAAAGTGATTAGCGTTACCAGCTCCACCACTTGCAATTAGTGGAATTTTACAAATCTTTCTAACTTTTTGTAATTGTTCTAAATCATAGCCATTTTTCATTCCATCTTGATTCATCATATTAAGCACAATTTCACCAGCCCCTAAATCTTGCACCTGTTTTACCCATTCAAGCGTATTTTTTCCACTATGCTTACTAGTTTTTTCATCGCCTGTATATTGAAAAACCTTTAATTTTCCTTCCTTATCTTTAAAGCTATCAATTCCTACAACTACGCATTGAACGCCAAAACTTTTTGCAAGGGAGGTTATTAATGAAGGATTATTAAGTGCAGGGGAGTTTATGGAAATTTTATCAGCCCCATTTGCTAAAAGTTCTCTAGCATCATCCTCGCTTTTAATGCCACCTGCTACGCAAAATGGAATTGAGATATTAATAGCTACTTTTTCAACCCAAGCCCTAGAAATTCGCTCCTTTCTAGCACTAGCAGCAATATCATAAAAAACTAACTCATCAATGCCATTTTGTGAGTAAAATTTAGCTAGTTCAATTATATCTCCCATATCCTCGTGATTTTTAAATTGAGTTCCTTTTACAACTCGTCCATCCCTTACATCTAAACAAGCTATAATACGTTTTGCTAACATTATTAAACCTTTTTCAAAGTATTTTAATAAAAATTTTGTAAATTCTAGCCTAAATTTTTAAATTCTTTAAAACTTTCATCTAAATAACAATTTTGCAAACTTCTTTGAGAAAATAAAAATCTTCCATCGCACACAAAGCCAAGTTCTTGCCAGTTTATGTTATTTAATCTTTCACAAAGTATTTTTAGAGTTTTTGAATTTGTCTTAAATTTTGGAAAAATGGCTAGAATTGAGCCATCATAAGCCTTGCATTTATGCAAGAAAAAGGGTCTTTTATTACGCGTTTTAGTATTTACATAAATGCGTGGCAAAGAACTCTTATAATAATTCCTACCCCAACACCACCAATTATTTTCATTAAAATTTCGAATTTTTCTTTTTATAAGCATTGATTTAAAATTATAAAGGCAAATTTTGCATATTTTCCATAAATCATTTTTTTAGTTTTGCCTGTTTTGCAAGTAATTTAGCCCACAAAGTCCATATTGCCAAGTTTTTCATTAGCAAAAATTTTTATCAGCCCCGCTAACTGCACCAACCTTAACAAAAAATAACTCATTAAAGGGCACAAAATACGTTTTTTTTATGAAAGAAATTTGTCCATTAAGGCAGGTAAATTCCCTTAAACAACTAGTAAGCCTTGTAAAATTTCCCTTTTCAAAACGCCATATAGCACAATTTGGCTGGGCGTTATTAAAAATTTTCTTATCACCTAAATCAATAAAATTAGTAATGCTTCCTTGATTAAATATAAATTCATTTAATTTAACACTAGAAGTACTTTTTAAAAAATCCCTAGGCGTTATAAAGATAAGTTCGCCCCTATTATTTAAATGCAAGATACTCTTATAAATAAAAAATAAATATAAATTTGAGTGCAAATCAAAAATATCCTTAAAATTTTTTAGCAAGGACTTAGTAGAATTTAATATATCTTGATAGCGAACATAGGGAGGATTTCCTATTATAGTGTCAAATTTTTCATTTTGATTAAGGTTAAAAAATTCATATGTAAGATTTTTTCATCCTTAATTATTTTTATCAATTTCTATGCCGATTTTATTTTGTGGTAAATGCTTAAAAACGCCCCATTGCCACAACTTGGTTCTAAAAAACGACCATTATTTTTAATCAAGCTTATCATTTTTTAACTATATCTTGTGAAGTAAAAACCTGTCCTAAATTTGTGGTATTAAGCATTTAAATTTTTAATGATAAAGCTTAAAGCAAGACCCTAATCCCATCTTTAACGCTAAAACTTCCATCTAAAAGGGCCTTTCCTACTATAACGCCAGAACAAATTCCTTTTAATTTTGCCAAATTTTCAAGATTATTAACGCCACCTGATGCTTGTATATATAAGTGCGAAAAAATTTCATTTATCAAATGATAAAGCCTAGTATTAGCCCCTTGCATAGTACCATCCCTTGAAATATCCGTACAAAGCAGGTATTTAAGCCCGTGTGGTGCGTAAAATTCAAGCACTGATAAAAGCTTTTTATCGCTTACTTCCTGCCAAGCATGTGCTGTTACAAAAAAATCATCGTCCTTAGGAAATACATCAAGGGCTAAAACTATGTTTTCATTGCTAAAATGTTGCAAAATTTTAACGCATAAATCAGGATCTTTAATAGCAAGAGAACCAACAATAACCCTACTTACCCCGGCATCTAAAAGATTTCTTACATCTTGAATACTTCTAATACCTCCTCCAACTTGCAAGGTTACATTTATATTTGAAGCGATTTTTTCAATGAGTTTAAGTTGCCTTTTTGCTGGATTTTTAGCCCCATCCAAATCCACTAAATGAAGGATTTTAGCTCCCATGTTTTCGTACTCTTCAAGCTTTTTTAAGGCATCAAAACTATATACTTTTTTTTGTTCATAATCGCCCTTTACTAAGCGAACTACTTTGCCATCTATTAAATCAACAGCAGGAATTAATTGCGTACTCATTTATAGCTCCTTTATAAAATTTCTTAATAATATCTCGCCAGATTCAGCACTTCTTTCAGGGTGAAACTGCACTCCGTAAAAATTATCTTTGCAAATACTAGCACTAAAGTTTTGAGAATACTCACAACTTGCAATAGTGTATTTATTAATAGGCACTAAAAAGCTATGTACAAAATAAAAAAATGCCCCATCAAGCCCCTTAAAAAGTGGGTGATCGCTTTTTATATCATTCCAGCCCATATGAGGATAGGTAAAATTATCTTTTTGTTCAAATTCTATAACTTCAAAATTCATTATCCCAAGTGTTTTTTGATTAAGTTCCCTTGAAAAAGCACCTAAAAGTTGCATTCCAAGACAGATTCCAAGCAAGGGCTTTTTTGTATTTTGTAAAAAATCAATAAGATTAAATTTTTTTAAATTTTCCATGGCCTTAAAAGCCGTGCCAACACCTGGTAAAAAAAGCTTATCAGCCCTTTGTAAAATGTCTAAATCCCTAGAAATTTCACTTTTTACACCAAGCCTATCAAGGCTAAATTTTAAAGATGCTAAATTCGCACAAGCTGTGTCAATGATAACAAGTTTCATATAAACCTCAATCTATAAAAATCGTATTTTACAATATTTATTTAAATTTGTATATCTATTTTAATTATTTTATTAAGTTGTAAATTTGAAACATTGTTAATAAAAGTAACATTTAGTATTAAAATAAAATTAAATAATAATGTTAATATTGTTTTTTTATTTAAATTTATTTATATTAATCACATAAAAATAATATTTAAGGAGTTAAAATGCAAAAGAATAAAAGACTAGCCCTAAGCAGACTAAGCAATTTTGTTTCTTTTAGAAACACTTTTGCCTTATGGTTATCAGCAATTGTGTTAATTTGTTACTATGGTTTTATGATAGGGGTTGGATTTTTCCCTGAAATTTTAGGATATCACCTAGGACCAAGCTCTATAACACTTGGGATTATAGTTGGTTTATTTATCATAATACTTGTCATTGCATTAACAGGAATTTATACGCTTTTTGCAAATAAATATCTTGATAAAGAACAAGAAGAATGCATAGAACAATTAAAAGAAAACGACCTTTTAAAAGACTTACAAGAGGGCAAAATACATTTTAAGGATTATCAATGAAAAAGATATTTTTTACGCTTTTATTTACAAATTTTTTATTTGCAGCAGGTTTTGATATAGATAAGGTAGAAAAAGGCGAGGTGAATATTATAGCTATTGTAATGTTTGTAGCCTTTGTTTTAATCACTCTTGGCATTACTTATTTTTCAAATAAAAAATCTCAATCAGCCTCTGGTTTTTACACAGCAGGAGGTAATATCACAGGTCTTCAAAATGGCATTGCAATAGCGGGCGATTACATGAGCGCAGCAAGTTTTTTGGGCATAGTAGCCCTAGTTTTTACAAGTGGTTTTGACGGACTTATTTATAGTATAGGCTTTTTAGTTGGTTGGCCTATAGTGTTATTTTTAATAGCAGAAAAATTTAGAAATCTTGGAAAATATACCTTTGCAGATATTGTAGCTTATAGATTATCAATAAAACCTATAAGGATTATTTCAGCAATCAGTGCATTAAGTGTAATAGTATTTTATTTAATAGCCCAAATGGTAGGGGCAGGACAACTCATTCAAACACTTTTTGGCTTACCTTACGCAGTAGCTGTTGTAGTAGTAGGAATTTTAATGATATGCTATGTTGTATTTGGTGGAATGCATGCTACTACCTGGGTACAAATTATCAAGGCTTGTTTATTATTAGGAGGGGCTACCTTTATGGCTATTATGGTTCTTTACCTTTCAAAATTTAATTTAACTTATTATTTTGAAAGGGCCATTGATAACCATGTAGCAAAAGATGCTATTATGAGACCGGGAGCCTTAGTAAGTGATCCAATTTCAGCGATATCTCTAGGACTTGCCCTAATGTTTGGTACAGCAGGACTTCCTCATGTTTTAATGAGATTTTTCACCGTGAAAAACGCTAGAGAGGCTAGAAAATCAGTATTTTATGCTACTGGTTTAATAGGATATTTTTATATTTTAACCTTTGTTATAGGCTTTGGAGCTATTGCCTTTTTGCTTACTAATCCAAGCTATGTAGATTCGGCTGGAAATTTTACAGGGGCTAGTAATATGGTAGCCGTTCTTTTAGCACAAGCAATAGGAGGCAATGTTTTTTATGGCTTTATTTGTGCAGTAGCCTTTGCTACTATTTTAGCAGTGGTAGCTGGTTTAGCAATATCAGGGGCTAGTGCGATAAGCCATGATTTATTTGTCAATGTTTGTAAAAATGGTAAGTGCGATGCAAAATTAGAAATGAAAGTAACAAGAATGGCTTCGATAGGACTAGGAATTTTAGCCATAATTTTAGGCATTGTTTTTGAGGGACAAAATGTAGCCTTTACAGTGGGTCTTGCCTTTGCAATCGCAGCCAGTGTGAATTTTCCTATTATCTTGCTTTGTATTTATTATAAGAATCTTACAACAAGGGGCGTATTTTTTGGAGGATTGATATCTTTGATTTGCGTTTTAGCCATGGTTATTTTAAGCCCTAGTGTATGGGTTAAGGTTTTTGGTTTCACCCAAGCCATTTTTCCTTATGATTACCCTGCACTTTTTTGCATGCCACTTAGCTTTATTTTAATTTATCTTATTTCTAAATTTGATAATAGTAAAAGAGCACTTGAAGATAGAAAGGGCTTTAACGCACAAGATTTTAGGGCACAAAGTGGCATAGGAGTAAGCCAGGCTATAAGTCATTAATATTTTTTAAATACCATTGCCAAGCAGTGGTAT
>NZ_VJNV01000029.1 GCF_008633915.1 Campylobacter sp. LR291e
TAAAACTAGAAAATGATATAAATACTTATGATAATGCTAAAAATCGTATTAAAAATCATTTAGCCTATAAATTTGGAAGAGCTTTAATTGAAAATTCAAAAAGCATAAAAGGCTATATAAAATTACCTTTTATATTATGGTTTATAAGGTTAAAAAATTCGCTAAAAGAGACAAATCATAGACCTCTTGAAAGCTATGCTGATTACAAAGAATCCTTAAAGATAAAGGAATATTTTTCTTATCAACTAGGACTTTTGTTTATGAAAGCTTATAAAAATAAATGGAGTGGAGGTTTGATTAAATTTTATTTTAAAGATATAAAGGAATTAAAGAAAAGGTATAAAAGCTAAAAAAGCTTAAATATCAAGTTCAATTCCAACAGGAGCGTGGTCTGATCCCATTATATCAGTTCTTATATAAGCATCTTTTAATTTATCTTTTAAGCCCTTTGATATGAAAAAATAATCAATCCTCCAGCCCACATTTTTTTCTCTAGCTCTCATTCTATAACTCCACCACGAGTATTTATCCTTAATATCTCCATGAATTTGCCTAAATGTATCTATAAAGCCAAGTTTTAATAAATCATCAATCCAAGCCCTTTCAATAGGTAAAAAGCCCGAAGTATTCGCATTTGCCTTTGGGTGAGTTAAATCAATTTCTTTGTGCGCAGTGTTAACATCTCCACAAATGATAATTTGTCTATTTTCTTTTAAAAGCTTTTTTAAATAAGCTAAAAAATCCTTGTAAAAGTCCATTTTATAAGCAAGTCTAATTTCATCCTTTTGACCATTTGGAAAATATATATTAAAAAGGGTAAAATCCTTAAAATTATGTTCTAAAACCCTACCCTCATCATCGTTGAAAAATTCGCATTTTTTGGTAGTATTTTCAAAATTACAAAGGCTCATTACCCCAGAATAACCCAGTCTTTTTGCAGAATTTGAAAACATTTGCTTAAAGGGTAATTCATAAATTTTTTTAGGAAAATTATCCTCACTTGCCTTTATTTCTTGAAAACCTACAAAATCAAATTTTTCATTTTCTAAAAAATCAAGTCCGCCCTTGCCACAAATCGCCCTTAGTCCATTTACATTCCAAGAAAGTAGTTTCATTTTTATCCTTTATTAAAAGCTAAATTCTAACAAAAAGGCATTAACAAAAATTTTTGTTATAATATAAAAATTTAATTTTGGTAAGATTTATGAGTGAAAATTTTATATATTTAATAAAAGAAATTTTAGGCAAAAAACGTTTTGAAATTTTTAAATTTATTTGTGAAAATTGCGATGAAAGTGGCTTTTTATTTATGAAATTAGATGATATTATGAAAACTTTAAAGCTAAGTAAGCCAACCCTTATTGCAAGTTTTAAATTCCTAGAAGAAAAAAAGCTTTTAAAAAGGCTTAAAAATGGACTTTATAAGATTAAATTAGGAGAAAAAAATGAAGCTTAAAAACCCCTTGGATATGCATTTACATTTAAGAGATAAAAATATATTAAAGCTTGTTACACCCCTTTCTAGCAAGGATTTTAGGGCTGGGGTTATAATGCCAAATTTAATCCCCCCACTTTGTAATTTAAAGGCATTAAAAGCTTATAAAAAACGCATTTTAAAAATTAGTGAAAATGATAATTTTACGCCCTTAATGACTTTGTTTTTTAAGGATTATGATTTTAAATTTTTAGAAAAAATAAAAAATGAACTTTTTGCTATAAAGCTTTATCCAGCAGGGATTACTACAAATTCTAGTAATGGCGTTTCAAGCTTTGATTTAGAAAAATTAAAACCTACATTAAGTGCCATGAGTGAATTAAAAATTCCTTTATTAGTACATGGCGAAACAAGTGATTTTGTAATGGATAGGGAGGCAAATTTTGCAAAAATTTATGAAAAACTTGCTAAAAATTTCCCAAATTTAAAAATAGTTATGGAACATATCACTACAAAAAGACTTTGTAATTTGCTAAAAGATTATGAAAATTTATACGCTACGATTACCTTGCACCATTTAATGCTAACCCTTGATGATGTAATAGGAGGCAAAATGTGTCCTCACCTTTTTTGTAAGCCTATTGCTAAAACCTATAAAGATAAAGACGCCCTTTGCGAACTAGCCTTTAGTGGCTTTGAAAAGGTAATGTTTGGAAGCGATAGTGCACCTCATCCAAAAAGCGATAAAGAAAATTGTGGCTGTGCAGCAGGCGTTTTTTCAGCCCCTGTTATACTTTGTGAACTAGCTAGGCTTTTTAATAAACACTCAAATGAAAAAAATCTACAAAAATTTATTAGCGATAATGCTTGTAAGATACATAATTTAAAATTTAAAAATGAAAAAATTATCACCCTAAAAAAAGAAAAACACAAGGTGCCTTTAAAATATGGCACCTTGATACCTTTTTTAGCAGGGCAAAATTTAGAGTTTAAAATTATTTATTAAATTCCTCTTTAAGCCTTGGTACTTCTTTAAATAAAAAATAAATAAACCACCTTTCTTTTTATATGAATTTATCAAAGTGCTTCCTAAAAGTAAGATTATATCTTTAAGGCTTCTTTATAGTCCTATAAGCACTTAGTGGTAAGGAATTTTGCGTTAAGTTTTGCTTATGTTTTTTAGTAATACACCTTAAAATAAAAGGTATTTTAATTAAGCCCCATAAAGAATGAGAATTTTCTATCATTGCCCTGCCTAACTTATAAGAAAGGTGGTTTTGCACCCTTTGCTTAGCTGTGCCAAATTTAAACTCAAATTTCAAATCTTTTAAATCGTTTATTATTTCTTTTGATAATTCAATATGAGTTTTATATTCCTTGCTTTCTAAGGCTTTTAAATCCTTTCTTATATTATTGTAAGTGTTTATTGTTTCATCCATGTTATTACTTAGATAAATTTTGTTTCTAGCATCAGGTATAATCTTTCTTATAAAAGATAAATCGTAATTTTGTAACCTCTCTCTTTTATTTATTATGCTCCAAATACTTTGGTCATGTCTATTTTGTATAAAAGTTTCTAGTTCTGGTAATTTTGAAGGAGAATCATCTATCAACTCAAAGTGATTATAAAACATATCTAACCACTCTTTTATTAATGTTTCACTTTTCAAGCATTTTTTAATAAATAACACCCCCAAATCTGCGTTGAATTTAAAAAATCTTTATTATCAAGCAAATCATAATAAGCTAAAAAATCAGCCTTATTCCAAGTATGTTCTTTATGTATAGGATTTCCAAAAACTCCTATAAGTTCTTCTTTATCTGTATCTTTGATTAAATCTTGTAAAATATGTTTATTGTTTATATTAAACTCACAACCTATATCAGCATATATTAAAATATCATTATCATTTATTTGTTTTAAAGTTTCTAATATTATAAAGGGTTTCCAGCACCAATATCCAAACCTCTACTTACCTGAGCCCCCCATTTCTATCATACTACTTCTTATACCTTGATGGCAAGTACTATAAAAATCTGGCTTTATATATATTTTATCCTTAAAATCATTTATAAATTTTAAGGGCAAACTTGTTTCTGTGTATATAAAAATATAGCAATTATAACGATTTTTTATTATAAAAATTTAAATCAATAAAAACCAAGAAGTTTCCACCATATAAAACCTGCACCAAGCATTACTAATATATCTACTACTGACATTATAAATCCTACTTTCCACCATTCTTTTAAGCTTACATAATTTGTCCCAAAGATAACTGGTGCAGTACCTGTTGCATAATGAGTTATAGCCATCATTACATTACCTGCACTAAGCAAAATAAAAGCATACAATAGTGCAGGCACACCAAGTGCTAAACCTGCACTATAAAAGACCAAAAACATAGCAGATATATGGGCTGTTGTGGAGGCGAAAAAATAATGTGCATATAAAAAGGCAAGGGCTAAAAAAATCATAGCAGAATATTCACCAAGACCCATAATACTAGCTAAATTACCAAGCCAATCGGCTAAAAATTTAGCGACTCCTAACTTGCCTAACATATTTGCCATCATAACAAGGGCAGAAAACCATACTAAAGTATTCCAAGCATTTTTTTCAGCTAAAATCTCTTTAAAACTTAAAACATTACTAAGTATTACCAAAGAAAGTCCTAAAAATGCTACTGTTGTCGCGTTAAGGGTTATTGAAAACAATAAATTTAAAGTCCCTGTCCATAATAAAAGTAAGAGTAAAAACACACCAAGCATTATCTTTTCATCTTTTTTCATTTTACCAAGTTCTTGTAATTTTTCTCTTGCAAAAACTTGTGCATTTGGCGTGGATTTAATTTGAGGTGGTGATAAAAAATATATAACTAGTGGCATTAAGGCCATAGCTACAAGACCGGGTACTAACATACCTAATGCCCATTGTCCCCATGTAATATGTATATTCATATTTGTAGCTTGTGCAACTAAATCAACTACTAAAGGATTTGGTGCAGTAGCAGTTATAAACATAGCAGAAGATATAGGATTTGCTTGAAAATTTACTAAAGAAAGATAGGTGCCAATCTTTTTTTGCGTTAATTCTTCAGGGCTTGATTTAAAGGCTTGTGAAATAGCTTGTATAATAGGATTATAATAGCACCAGCCCTTGCTGTATTAGATGGAGTAACTGGGGCTAGTATAGTTTCTGTTATAGCACTAGCGTAAGCTATGCCTATAGTTTTTTTGCCAAAAATACCAATAAAATAATAAGCAATTCTAGCCCCAAGCCCTGTTTTAATCACACCACGGGCTACCATTACAGAAACTACTATAAGCCATATTAAAGAATTTGAAAAACCGCTAAGTGCATCTTTAATGCCCGTTGAAGATTTTAATTTACTGATATTTTCATATACTATTTTATCAATTTCCTCTTGACTATGATTTTGCAAGGCTAATTCATTAAGAAACTCAATCTTAGTTGAAGAAATTAATCTATCGTTCATTACTTTAGACCTTTCTTTTGTATAAATTGTGCTAAGTTCATTGATTAACTCTTTTGTATCTTGATTAAAATTAATCTTATTTTTATCATTAATAGCATTATTTAAAGCCTTTATAATAGCTGTTTCTAAACTAAGATTTATGTTTTCTTTTGTATTGTCCTTTAAAACAAGATTTTCAAGGCTTCGTATGTGGTTTAATCTAATATCACTATCCTTTGTGCTAATACCACTAAGTGCTACTATTGCAATAGCTATTAAACAAATAGCCCCAAGTGGCATTACTTGCAAGATTACAGCTAAAATCACTGCTATAAATAACCCTAAAAATATCCATGCATTATATTCTAAACTAATAGGCGCTGGTATAATAAAAAATGCTAAGACCACTAAGATAAAAATAATTAAATGTGGAATTTTTCTCTTTTGCATAGTTTTTCCTATATTATAATTTTTTTAAAAAACTAATCATACAAAAAAAAAAAAAAAATCAATTGCTCAAAATAAAAGTAGTTTTTAAAATTTTTTTATTTTAACGAGATTTAGCTATCTTAGCTTTATTATAATTTAAATTTGTTTAAATATTTAAAAAAGCTTATAGCCTTAACCTTTAAAACTAAAAGCTCTTTAAAAAAAAACTTTATATTTTTAAATTTACTATTTTAACAAAAGCCTTTATTGAAAATTTAAAAAGGGGCTTAACCCCTTTTATTTAAAATTTCTTTGTGTGAACGTCATCTAAGATATTTTTAGCTATATTATTTACAGAATTTGAAATAATAGAAGATTCATTAGCTATTTTTACATTGTCTTTTGTGCTTTCATCGAT